>CAZDIQ010000005.1:0-46320 GCA_964505525.1 uncultured Acidimicrobiaceae bacterium
CCGCAACACCACTCAGTGTTACTCGTGCGGTGACGACATCGTGTGGACCAGGGGCTACGAGTCGGGCAAGTCGATGCCGGTGAACCCGTGGCGGTCGAAGGGCGGCAACGTAGCGGTGTTCCTGGAGCTCGACGACAAGGGCCGTGAGGTACTGCTGAACCGGGTGATCCACAAGGACGAGCGGGGCGAGTACGGCGACCTGCACCTGTCTCACTTCGCTACCTGCAAGCACGCCAAGGCTCACCGGAGGTCGTGATGAACCACACGTTTCAGCTGTTCACCTACCACCCTCACCTGTTCGCCTACTGCGGATGTGGGCGATGGTTCACGCCAATCCGGCGCCCCACCGACCAGGGAGCCTCGGCACACATCGAGCTGGCTGCACTCGCCTTCCTCGATCATGTCAACAACGTCCTACAGCTCGACGTCGACTTCTCTCCGATGGCTACCGACTTTCCAACATGAGCGCCAAGGTCATCTACGAACCCCAGGGTCACCCACCGATCCTGTACGGCGACAACCACACCTGCTCGCACGGCTGTGGCAATGCCGTCACCCACATCGCCGTGTTCGCCAAAGCCAACGCCCGACAGGGTGAGGCGTACTACGACGGTGTGTGCGCCACCCACGCAGGGCCGGCTCGTCGCGCTGGCATGGTCTACCCGCTGAGTGTGCTCGACTCACGCGTATCTCTTGGTACTCTCTGACCTCACGCCATCCCCCGACCCGAAGGAGCGATGATGGCAACTCGCAAGGAACCCAACCTGGCCGTAGTCGACGACGGACAGGAGGCCCTCCCCGACATGCCCGAGGCGCTCCACACCGTGAAGTTCCGCCTGACCGGCTCCGACACCCTGCTGGTCGACAAGGACGTCGCCCGCGGTGTGCTGAACAACACGAAGTTCAAGGTCGACGCGGTGGTGCAGCTCGAGGTGGAGGCGTCGGTGGCGATGCGAGGCTCTGCCAGGTCCAAGGACGGTGCCGTCCCAACTGTGGTCCTCAACGTCAACTCGCTCAAGATCCTCGACCAGTAGTCCATCGGAGCCTGGACATCACTCGCTGGCCGAGTGGAGCCCCCGAGCCACCTCGTTGAAGGGGCGGTACTCGGGGGCTCCTGCATTCCGAAGGGAGAACGATGAACTATTGCCGAAACTGTGGCCACGCTCCTGCTTGGCACGATTCTGAACACAACGACTGTATGTTCACCTACGAGAACGGTGACGGCACGGCCAGTCAGTGTGTCTGTCCCGGCCTCGACGTCGAGATCGAACCGATCACCGCGACCATCGCCATCACCGAACCCGACGACGAAGTGATCGCGTGAACATCCCCAAGCTCAACTGGTGCATCAGCTGCGACCACCTACATCACGGGCTTCCCTACGCGTGCCGAGTCCACAACTGCGAGTGCATCGGCACCGTGTTCCCGATGAAGAGCGTCAGAGTGATCGACATCACGCCCGAACCGGAACCTCTGTGGGAACAGATCCAAGCTCATGTTGCATGGAGCCTGGACAACCTCACATGAACCCGCCGGTGCTGTTCCACGGCGGCCCCTTCCACGGTGTCGGATGGAACGGGCCCACACCCGAACCCGGAGCGATCGTCGTCATGCGCGGCACCGCCAAGGACGGCCGGCGAGTCGAAGCTAGATACGCTGCATCGTTGGACGCAACCATCTTCATCTACCAGGAGGTCACGGCGTGACGTGGGAGAATCGGGGTATCCGCCTCGACGAGTGGATCACTCGACGCAAGGTGGTGCAGTGGTGGCGGCGACGCAAGTACCGTCGACGTCCCCTTCACTCGTTCGAGGACATCGCCTTCAACGCCAACTTCATCGACAAGCTGTTCCAAATCACTCCGATGAACGTACCGATCATGAGCTTCGGCGACACGGAGATGGTGAGAGCCATCGAGAACATCCAACATGCCCAGGCTCGACAGATGATCGACGGCACGACGGCCAAGAGGATGATGCGTGACGTTATCGCAAACGTGGAGGAACCATGAGCTACACCGGACCCGTGGGGCTGAACAAGAAGGAGTGGAACGACTGGTACGACCGGCTCCGCAACACCTGCCTCGCCATCGCTCAGCGCGGCTACGGGCTGGTGTGTCACCCCAAGCACGAAGCGATGCTGCGTGACGGACTCGCTCAGCTGGCCGAGGATCCCCGCTTCGAGTTCGCGGTGCCGAACCTGTACACCTCACGGCTGGTCAAGGAGGACGAGATCCGGCCCGTCGACCAGGGGACCATGCGACAGATGAACATGGCTCAGGCCATGAGATCGAACCGGGGCTTTGGTCGCTTCACCGGCTTGTCGGTCCCGAAGCCTGCGGACGAGCATGATCCGTGGAAGAACCTGCGCGACGATCCGACGATTCGTCCCCTACAACCGGACACCAAACCGATCACCGATGACTAGGCGTTGCATCTTCTGTGACGAGGATCACGACTGTTGCGACGAGGACTGTGACGCCTGAGGTTCGTGCATGAGGGATGCGAAACACCGATAGGTGCACGGAAGAACCCCCCGGTGCCCCAAACACCGGGGGGTTCACTGTCTCTGCTGCCCACCACATCGCTGAGGATGCCCCCAGGACGGCTGCTAGATGTCGAGGTGGCTCATGGGCCTACGCATGTGCTCGTCCATCTTCTGTTCCATGCGACCGAGCCTGATGTGGGTCGCCTCGGCGAACTCTGGCAAGGTCCTCGACCCGTTAGGCCACGCCTCAGGTCCAGGGTTCAGGTTGTCGCGGAGACCATCGAGCCCGAGCCTCTTGTCCAGTATCGCGATCAGGTCGTCGACCATCTGCTTGACGAGCCACAACAACACTTTTCGCGCTCCCTTGTACGCCAACCTGACCGCTCCCCCTGCCACCACCAAAGCTACGCCTATCCATAGCGGTGTCAGGTCCATCAGACTTCCCGGTTCGGTACGCTCCAAACCACGCCGTAGGTGGCCAGGACCGACATGATTACGGAGAGCCACTCGGCGGTGCTCACGTCTGCGAAGCCCTCGTCGCCGGTGAGGATCAGGGCCAGCGCGCCGGCTGCTGCACCCACCCCGGCAAGGATGGCCTTGGCTTGTTCAGCGATTCCATTCGGAATAGTCATGGAGAGACTCCTACTCAGGTGGGGTTAGCTTGGTGTTGGCGATGATGTTCTGGACGTTGGCCTTGGTCCTCGCGGCCTTCGCCCTCTTCATGAACTTGAGAGTCGCCTGTCTCGTCTTGGCTCCCCACTTGCCGTCGACCACGATCGGCTTGCCGTCGTTCGAGGTCCACTTGGCCTCGTTCAGCAGCTCCTGCCAGTCCTTGGTAGGGATGGATTCCATTGTTCCTCCTTCGGTGCCGATAGACCACGGAGTGGTCGAGTCGTACAGGGCCTTGGTGGGTTGCACACTGAGGTGCAGGTGACTTCGGTGCTGGTTGGTGCCGGTGTAGTTCCTCCACGTCCATGCCGGCACGCCACCAGAGGCGTAGGACGAGAAGAGCCGACCATTGAAGATGACGTACTTGATGCGCTTGTCCCGTGAGAGGCGCAGCTGTTCGGTGATGGTGAAGCAGTTGCAGCCACCGCCGACGTCGTGGGTGATGTCGATGGCGGTGACGATGCCCATCGTGCCGTCCTTGACCCACGGGTTGTGGTCGGACGCCCGTGAGGCGTGGGCTGCGTCCCCGATGGTGCCGTCAGATGCCTTCGAGCGGTTCGGTGCGGCGGCGTTGATCTGATCGCGGAAGGTGAGCAGCGACTTGGCGACCCTCCACGCACTCAGAGCCATCGCCGACATGAGCGCGGTGGCTGGCGTGTCCGGCGGGACGTAGCTGCCGGACTCGGGGGTCATGCCTTGCTTGGGCGAGTCGATCCCGCAGGTCTCGACAAGAGGCGGTTCCATGATGCTCCTTCGGGTAGGGGCTAAGCCGGTCTGGCCATGAGGGTTGCGGTGCCACGCAGACGACGCGGTGGTAGAGGAGGAGGCAAAGGAGAAAGCGTATTGAAGAACCCGGGTGGCCTTTGGCTAGCGATGTTGAATTCCTTAACCGAAGGCTCGGTAACGAGCGGGGTACTCCCGCCGGGTTCTGGACGTGGAGTTATCACGCGCAGCCGAACTGCCGTGTCATATGCCAGATCAAATGGTCGTACCTCTCCCACCACATCATCGATCTCGCCGAACAGCTGACCACACGGCACAACCTTCGCCAGATCTCCCTGGAATCCATCATTCGCAGTACGAAGTGCATTGAAACCAACAGGAAGCGACACAACAATCGCTCCGGTCTGTGTATTGACGGGAAATTCGCAGTAGTACTGCACCGTCAATTGGCCCCGGTCTGCTGTGCCTACGTAGCTGTACTGACCCTGAGACACGATGGTGACAATGTTGGTCCACGTTGGGGTAAACGTGCCGTCTGCGACAACCAACTTGGTGAGCTTGGTCACATGCGCTGAGTCCAGGAAGCCGTGAGCGGATGGAGTGGCAAGGGCATGGGCACCGCCACCGGCACCGACGTGGGCACCGAGAGAAGAACCCACCGATCCGATGCCGTCCTCCAGGTCCTCGATGTCGGCGAAGATGTCATCGGTCACCTGGTGCATCGGCACCGACCGGATGATGGCCCCGTTGGGGTGGGCCGCGGCGCCGCCGGCATTGGAGTTGCCCTGCAACCCGCGCAGGACGCCGGTGAGGATGTTGCCTGAGATGCCAGTGAACTCGACCCACTCGCGACGTTCCTGTACGTCGGGGTCGATCACGAGCCGGCCAGGGGCCCTCAACCCGACAACCGAGTGCAACTCGATCGATGCCTCTGTAGTGCCGATAGCTCCGTTGAGCGCCGACTGATACCCATTCCACTCGAAGGTTCGTCTGGACATGATTCCTCTCAGTCTATGCCGGACTGGCCGACGCCCAACAGCATCACGCCCATGAGGCCAAGGCCGCTGGCTTCGTCGGCGACGTCCTCTGAGCTGGTGTCGAGCCCGATGCGCTTGCCGAGCACCTCGACGATGCACCGGACTCCTTGGCTTCCACGGTCAGTCACGTAGGCGGTAGGTTCAAGCACCCGGTTCAGGATGCCGACGACTCTCACGGGCGGGTCGAACAGGGTGATGTCTGCCGGCTGGCCGGACATCTGCATCAGCGTGCGGTGGATCGAATCGCCCCACCCGGGCACCGTGAGAGGCTGACGGTACGGCACCTCTGCCTGATCGGAAATCGAGATGGGTACTTCGACTACCCAATTGCGCTCGACGGAGACACCGACGATGCCGATCTGGCGCACCTTGGGTGCGTGGAACCCGGGCGGTACGGCACGGATCTTCACCATGATCGCGATGGTGTGGCTGGACACGTCGAGGCTGGTGCGCCGGCGAGCCTGTTGCGGTCCGGTCGCGGCGAGAATCTGCTGCCACTGCTGGTTGTCGGGATCGAAGATGACGTCGGGAACGTCGAAGGCGGCCATGATCTGAACCTGGAGGCCGCCGCTGAACACCAGGTCGTCGACCTGGGAGTGGATAGCCTGCCATGCCACCTCGGTATTCATGCCCAGCGAGATGACGGGAAGGATCACGTTGCCCTCTTCGGGGAACTCTTCGGACTCGACCATGACGTCGAGGTTGCCGTGGTGGAGGGCATAGGCGCCACGCCAGGCAACGATGTTCGAGCCGCCGAAGTGAAGCATCGTGTGATGGTTGTGCACCCCGGTCGACACCAGGTCGTAACGCCAGATGTGGAGACCGGCCACGTCGTCGATCATCCACCAGGCGTTGTCGTCGCTGATCGAGATACGGTCATAGAACTGCCACGTCGGGGACTCGACCTCGGGAATCGGGATCTCCCAGGTGCGGCGCAGCTGGAGCTCACCGACGACGAAGTTAAATCGCTCGTCCAACAGGGTCCCTGTGTGGAGCCGTATGGCCCCGAGGATCTCGGTGAGCACTATCACCCTGCCGGAGCGGTGAGCGAGGGCGTAGGGCCGCTCTCCTTCGATGTGGGTGCGTCCTGTGATGGTGAGCAGCGGTGGGGAGCCGGCGGTGTCTGCCCGTGGGACGTACGAGCGGAGGTAGCCGTCGGAGGTGCCGGCCATGATGACGGTGCCACAGTCGGACACGAAGCGCAGCTCGGCGTGGAAGGTGTCGAACACTGTCACGGTCGGGGTGTACGTGGGAGTAGTAGGCGTGCCTCCGACAGCCAGGCTGAGCTCGGCGAGCTTGCCGGCTTCGGCGGAAGCAAGGTCGCGCTGGTAGATGACGATGCGGTCCTTCACGACCCACACCCCGATGACATCCTCGGGAGCATCTACGTGGTCGATCTCGAAGAACTCGTCGATACCCATCGGCCGGTGCCACAGCTCACCGTTGTCCAACAGCGCGACCGCTTCACCCGAGTCGGAGGTAGCCAGCATCGAGATGGGATCACCGAGGTCCTGAGTCCACACCTCGCCCACGTCCTCGGGGTCGGAGTACACGGACACGATGTCGCCTGCCGCGACCATCAGCTCATCGATCGTGGAGATGATCTGACGGATCGGAGCCGCGACTGTGGCCCACGCGCCGGGCTTGGGGGAGAGTGTCCAGCCTGACGGGTGGCCCGGCTTGGGGCGTCGGAAATCCATGTTCGTCGACGACCAGTACCTGGTGATGTCGAGGTCGCTGCCCATGAGCGGGTTCTGCCGCGGGTATCGATCGAGACCTTCGCCGCCGGTGAGGTCGTCGCGGATCTCCGAGTCGCCGACGTCGAGCAGGTGCCGGCCGGGAAGGTTCGATTGCTGCTGGCGGCCAGCTAGTGCCTCCTGGGTGTAGGTGCGTGCCGGCGTTTCGTCAGAGCGCGCCACCCGGAACAGCTGGTTGTTCAGCTTCACGCCGTAGCCCTGAGCAGTGGGAGAGGTCATCAGCGGACGACGTTCCCGAAGGCGTCGTTGATAGTGACCGTCGGGGCGTACTCCTCGGTCATCTCACGGCGGAACTCCCGCAGCAGAACATCGGAGTACTGACGCAACGAAATCGCGATCTGGGTGCGCTGCCCCACCCGGATGCCCTGAGTCTCGAGACTCTGCGACACCCAATTGGTGTGGGACCGGGCGATGTCCTTGCCGATCATCATGTCGGCAGCGACCCGTGCCATGAGCGCCGTCACCCACTCGATGTCGACACCGAGCTTGGTCAGTTCCTCCTGGTCCGAGATGGGCTTGCGCATCCGGCGCCGCCAGGTGACCCACGCGTCGCCGTGGAACGCGGAGAACAGCACAGCGCGCCCATCGGTGAGGGGGTGGTAGTCGACGATCTCGGCCTGGACCTCGACCTGGTGGCCCATGATCGCGTCCTCGGGTCGGGCCCTGACGACCGACAGGGCCAAGTCGTCGGGCATCGCGGCCACTCCGGGGGCGACGCACGACAGCAGCTCGGTACGGACCTGGAAGAGGTGCGGCGACAGCGAGGTGATGTTGTCACCAAGCTGCTCGAAGGCGGTCTGGCGAGCGAACTTGGGTGACAAGATCGCGAGCCGGCCAGCCGAGTGCGATGCCCGCTCGGTGCCGTCAACACCGCGCTGAACGGTGACCGTCCTCGACGTCTGGTTGTACCCGACGGTGCGCATCAGTTCGTAGTCGATCTCGATGAGGCACCCGATGCGGACGAGCTCTTCGTCCTCGGGAATCTGGAATTGGGTGAGCGGAACCTCGGTGACGTCGGCGTCGATGTTGGCGTTGAGCCACGACGCCGCCGGCTGGAAGTCGGGCGGCTCTAAGTACGAGCGGTAGATGCGGTCCAACAGCTCTCTGACTATCACGGTCCACCCACCCGCTCGCGGACGATCAACGGGGTCGGGGCGTCGATGGGTGCCGGCTCGTGGGTGCCGTCGCCGTAGTGCAGCGTGAGGCGGCAATGGAAGGTCCCTGCGAGCGCCAGGTCGCCCGGCTGAAGGTTGTACCTCACCACACCCTGCGCCGCGTCCCACACCTCACACGGGGCGTCTGAGAGGATGCGGCCGTACGGGCTGTAGTAGTGGTTCCCCGACGCGTGAGCGACATCGATCGTGACCGTGATCCCTGCAAGGTCCATCGGTGCGCCGTGTTCGTTGTAGACGGTGAACTCCAGGGGCGGGGCGGTGGCGTTGATGCCCCGTCTGAGCACCTTGGCCTTCTTAGTTTGCGCCGGCATCGGATCCTCCCCTGTTGGTGGTGACCGTGGCGGTGTTCAGGGTGACTTCGACTCTACTGACGAACTCTTCCTGGCTGATGACTGTGCGCTGGACCGGCAAGGCCAACACGTCAGGGCTCTCGGTGATGTTGATGGCCGCCTCGACAATGACCACGGACTCTGCTGCGATGGACAAGGTGTCGGCCAGCTCAACGATGTTGATCGAAGCTGCTACGACGTCGGCTGGGGCAGCTACGGCGGCCGTGAGCGAGAGAGTGTCGCCGGCTTCGGTGATCCCGATCGATGCCGCGACGGGATCGGGGGTGGGTCCGACGACAGCGCCGGTCATGGCCAGGGCATCGCCTGCCTCCGTGATCCCCACGGCCGCTGCGATCGGTAGCGGGGTGCCCCCGGAGAAGAGCCACTCGCGGAAGGCTTGGAGGTCGGCGTCGGAGTGGTCGTCCATCGAAACGACCCACATCTCGTAGAAGTTGCCGGTGTATCCCCGTCCGTCGTCCTCGCGATTGAACAAGCTCATCCCGGAGAAGTTGTTGGACCCGGAGTTGGCGTTGATGATCGTGCCGGTCTCGATGTTGCGCCACACACGGTCGGTGCCGGCCTCGCGGATGTGCTGCGTCAGCAGGTAGACGACGCCTGCGGTGACAGCGCCGGCTCCCGAGTTGAGGTGGGAAGGCTGGGAACCGTCGCCGGACATGATGGTGACTGACCCTATGCCGCGGTCGCTGTCGGGCACGACGTGGATGTTCTTGTCGGTGATGCTGGTGCCAACGAAGTTGCCCGGTGTCGAAATGATCATCTGGACGCCGGTCATGGTGGTGGTCGAGGCTCTGATCGCGATGGCGAAGTCGCCCATGTGCCGGTTACGGATACGTGCGATGAGACGCTGGCCGGCTGCTTCGATGAACCCAGCGCTGTTGATCTGCGGCGTGCCTGTCCATGTGAACACAGCGTGAGCCCCTCGCCCGGTGGCGTCAGGAAGGACGTACACCTCGGCACCGTTGGGGGCACCAAGAGCTAGCAGGTCAGAGGCACGCCACACGCCGAGCACCTCGTCAGCGGTGAACCCGGGAGGAACCTGAGCCTTCTGGAGATCCATGAACGGAGACTTCGACAGCCTCACGGCGTTGACTCGGATACGGTTCGAGCCCGCGGCCAGGTTCTGCAGGTCGAGCCGTACCGCCATGTTCGTCATCACTGGTAGCGACGAAACATCGAAGTCGATGACGATCAGGTTGTTCTGCCTCTGGGTGGTGCCCCAATTGACTGTCACTGGCGCGGCGCTGGCCACCGGCAAGCCACCACCGGAGATGCCGTTGGCGAACAGGTGAGCCGTGATGGAGTAGCCCGGTGAGGTGGTGTCGACGAAGCATTCCATCCACAAGCGCCAGCCCTCGGTGGGTTCGCCACCCAGGGTCGAACAGTCACCGAACCCGATCCAAGCCTGGGAGCTGCCCAGGCTGCTGTGTTGCCGGTTCACCTGGTCAGGGGAGCCGCCAGTGACCGGGGGCCACTCGTCGATCATGGTGTGCGCCGGGGTGCCGTCCCATCCAGCTACCGCGGTCGGTGGTTTCCAGAAGCGGTCAGGGCCATACGGTGCCGATGGCCCCTCGGCGGTCATGGCCAACCCGTCGCCAGCTTCGACGACAGAGAGGACAGCTTCGGTGATCCCGGTGTCGACGACAACGGCCTCGACGTCCAGCACGTCGCCGGCTTCGGTGATCGAGATGGCTGCGGAGATTTCCGGTGGTTCCCCGGTGACCTCTTCGTACACGGCCATGATCGTTGCGTTGTCTGCGGTGGTGAACGTGGGCGCGGACGTGAACGAGGTGGCGGTCCCGATGATCCACTCAAAGACGTTGACGACGTTGGTGCCTGCTGACCCGCCGGTCGTGCCTGAGTTCTGGCCCTTGGTCCACCCCGACGACGGAGTGAAGCTCTCGTGGCCAACTGCATTGCCCTCGGTGCAGCCACCGCGCTCGACGAGGTACTCCTTCGAGGGTAGGTCGTCGATCTCCAGCGACGCCCAGGTGGAGGTGCCCCCCGAGGTGTCCACCTCGACGACTTCGAGCGGCACCGAGTAGGCGACCACGACGGCAGACTTGGCGACGACGGCCTGGGTGAATCCGAAGGTAATCGTGTCCTCGGTGGTGAGCGTCGCAGCGATGTTCTTGCAGATCCACCGTGCTGTCGTCACCCACGCGCCAGGTGTTCCCGGGTTCGATCCGCCCGCTGACCACTCAGAGATTTTGACCCAGGTGTTGCCCTTCGAGTCCACGCACGAAGTGGAGAACGTAGTGGCGTTGGGTGACGAGGAAAGGCCCGGATGGTCGAACGCGAGGTGAGCAATGGCGCAGCGACCCACTGAAGCGTGAGCCGCTGCGACCGTCAAGACAAGCTCGTCGTCCGAGTCCTTGTTCTGAGCTGTTCCGACCGTCCCGGACAGTCCGATTGCCATCGGAACCTCCGGGTTCTAGTTGCCGACGGTCTGAGTGCCGCCCGCTGAGGTGACCTCGCCGCCCATCTGGATAACGGCGGTGGGGGACAGGATGATGTCGGTGCCGATGTCGGCATCCTGGACGAACGTGTTGTCAGAGTCCACGAACCGTGCCCACGTCGCGGTGCCGCCGGCGGGAGCCGAGTCCTCGCCAGTCAACGCCGAGTACGTGATGACGCCGGAACTGGCTGTTCCGCACGGACTGGCGAACACGAGCTCGGCGAGCAGGGTCGTGGGGGTCCCGCCCTTGGCTGGACGGGACCCCGAGTAGAAGCGCAGCTTGCCTGGACCGGAACCGGCGTCGATGGCCGCGATCAACGCCTCAGCGCGAGCCTGCCGGATCGTGTCGTTGATCCCGACCGTCATGGTGTCTCCTTACGCTGGGATGTAGACGTCGATGACCTGCCAGTTCCCGGCCTCGACCGCGCAGATCCTTGTGGTGTTTGTCGCGGTCACGGTCAGGTTGGAACCGGCGCCATTGATGGTGTCCGAGCCCGAGCGGGCCACGGTGATGTTGCCGCTGGTGCGCTTGTGCAAGGTGTAGACCTTGCCGATGTTGTCTGCCGCGAGCGGCAGGGTGATGGTGATGGCCCCTGTGGGGCAGACCACGATGTCGTGCTCGTCGCCGAGCGTCACGGCTGCGGACACGAGCTGTGCCCTGCGGCCTTCCTTGTACCTGGTGAGTGCCATGTTCGATGTTCCTCTCGTTGTTCACCGCCTCTCCGAGTAACCCGATACCCGGAGAGGCGGTGGCCCCTCGCTCCGCGAGCTTTAGGCGTGCAGGTTGATGGCCTTGGCGTGCCAGCCGGCCGGGCCGAGCTCCAGACCGATCTCGCCGTAGAGCTGGTCACGGTCGTAGGCACCGGACTTGGCCAACGGCTCGATGAAGAAGTGGCCCTTGCCCGGGATGGGCAGGAACCGTGGGGAGAGACACCCCATCTCCAGCATCAGCACGGTGTTCTGGTTCAGGTGCCGGTTGAGGACGATGGCGAACGTGCCGAACTCGGTCACGACGTCGGTGATGTTCACACCGAACACGTTGCGGTCCCTGGGCTGGAGGCCGTAGGCGCCGCCGGTGGTGTCCTGGCTGTAGGACTGGCCGAGCTCCAGCTTGCCGAGCGAGTTCACCATGATGAGCACGTTCTGCATCGGAGCGCCGTTGTCGTACAGCTTCTTCGACAGGTCGTTGATGACGTCACGGTCGACCTTGTGACCGGACGAACCGGTCCAGTCGGTGGTGGTGTCGGAACCGATCCAGCCGATGATGCCCTGCGACTGGCGGGCCTGCCCGGCCGAGGGCCAGGCGAAGGTGCCGGTGAGGAACATCAGCTCGACGTCGAGGGCTGCCTGCTCGATCTTGACCTGGACCTGAGCGGAGTGCTCGTCCTGAATGGGCTGGTTGCCCAGGATCGAGGTGGCCGCGACGGTGGGTGATGCGCCACCTGAGCCCAGGAGGCCGACGGAGGCCGCCTTGGTGTAGTTGGTCTCGACGCCGTACTGGTGGATGGCCACCACGTTGCGCCGCTCACGCCTGCGCTGACCGGAGAACGTGGCGTCAGAGCCCTCTGCGACCGACTGGAGTGCCGGCGCACGGTGCAGGGTGTCCTGCCATGTGAACACCGGAGTGCCGTCGGCGTTGCGGCCACCAGTCAGGCCACCGATCATCGAAAGCAGTGGTGTGTCGAGGGGGGAGAGCTTGAACAGCTCACCCACGAAGTTCGGGCTGTTGTAGGTCGCGACCTGCCCCGCGAACTGGTCGGTCGCTGCGTACGGTGTGGCCATGTTGGGCTACTCCCTGGTCGTTCGGTACGCGCCCATCTTGACCGTGATGGCTCTGGACGCGTCGTCCTTGGTTGCTTCGGGCTTGAGGAGAGCCTCCTGAGCGGCGGCCACCGGATCGGTGGGCAGCACCGGCGGTGTCTGCACCGCGGCGTTCGAGAGCTGCTGCACCTGTGGGGCGGTCTCTGTGATCCGCTGAGCCACGTCGGACAGTCCGGCCTTCGGGTCGGTAGGGGGAGCAGGTTCGGTGGCCTGAGCGCCGCCCTCAGCGGCCTCTGGTGCCACGTAGCCGTACTCTTCCTTGGCGTACTTGGCCAGGTCGCCGGGTTCGTAGGACCCCCGGTACTCCTTGGCCAGCGCCTTGCCGAGCCCCTGGTCGGGCTTCAACCCCAGCGCGGCCAGATCCTGGTTGAAGATCCGGTCCCGCAGCGCCTTGTTCTGATCCTTCACGGTGTCAGCCCAAGTACGCAGCTCCTTGTTGGCGTTGACCGCCGACTCGGGGAGGTTGGTTGCATCGACTGTGGGTGCTTCGCTCGTCATGGTCTCTCCTAGATGGCTCCCCAAGGATCTGCGTACACCACGGCTGAGGGGGACAGACGTGGGACAGGGTGGGCGATCGTCAGACGGATCGTGTAGGTGTTCCCGGTCCAGGAAGATCGACCACCGCCAGCCTTGGCGGGAACATGATCCCTACGCTTCGCTCGGATCAAGTGGGAATGGGAGCGAATCACCAACGGTATCCCTTGCACTCCGGTCGACCCCCGTACGGCCGGCCGGTTTGGGCATCTTAGACGGATCCCCGCCTGCATCAACTATCTCCCAGCACGCGTTGCACAGATTGCGCCACCGACCCTGGTTGACGAGGTAGCCGGTCTTGGTCAGGCAGTAGTCGCACCACATCAGAGTGCACCGAGCCCGGTGAGGCCCCCGGTGCGTTGCGAAGTGGTGATGGCGATGTTGCCAGCCTCGGAGAACGATGCCCGTTCCTGGGCAACCAGCCGGCGGAACTGTTGCATGTCGTCAGCGTCGCCGAGCACCTGGGCTTCGGTGAACGATGTGATGTCGAACGGGTCGTCGGGATCGGCGTGGCGGCGCTGGAGGGCCGTGAGGACAGGGAGCCACTGGTCAGCCTGGGCGAACAGCGACTGAGCGCGGGTGCGGTCGATGCCTGCCCCGTACAGCCGCTCAGCGAGGTCGCGGCCAATGGCGTACCCACCGCTGGCCCTCGACCCTTCGCCGGCGATCTCGGCCATCGTGATGCGCTCTTCCAAGATGTCGTTAGCGATCTCTTTCGACAACAGCGAAGCGATGACTCCGGTGGTGGTGTACGGCTTGCCGCCTCCGAAGAACTTGGCGTAGGCGTCGGTGAAGCCGCGGTGCCGGCCGACCCTGGTCACGAGCTGCTGCACCTGAGCCTTGAACTCGCCGGGGCTCTTGTTGCGGCCGATGGCCTCACCGATCTGCTTCATGAACTTGTCAGGGTTGAGGCCGGCGTCGTACAGCAAGGTGTCGCGGTAGTCGTTGCGGATGGCCAGGTACTGGAGCTCGTCGTACTTGAGTGATCCGTCCTCGTTGCGGTTGCCCAAGAAGTGCTTGTCGTACGACTTATGCTGGCGCATCTCGGCAAGTGCCAGGGCTTCCTTGCCTGGCCCGTACTTGATCCACGCCTTGGTGTAGACCTTGAGCAGCTCCTCGGGCATCCACGCGTTCAGTTTGCGGAGCTCGTCCTCGACCTTCTTGCGCTCTTCTTCCTTCTTCTTGCGCTCTCTTTCCTTCCGTTCTTTCTCGAGAACGTCGGGTGGCTTGTCGATAACGAACGTGCCCTTCTTGGCCATCACACCGGCTCCTGAGTCATGCCAAACGCGCTGAGCATCCCCATCATCGCGTCCCTGGTCACCTTCTTGTTGCCTCGCTCCATCCCCAGGTTGCGGAGGTACTGGCCGGCCTGTTCGTCGTCGTTCATCTTCATAAACTTCATCCAAGCACCGTCGCCAACCTCGTCCGCGTTCTCCCCCAGGGTCTGACGCCACACCGGCCGCCACATCGAGGCGATGTCCTCGTAGGAGGCGAACTCGTCGGTGTACTGCGGCAGCAGCCGCATCCGCCGCTCACGGAGCTTCTCTTCGAGCTCGGTCTGAGCGTCCGGGTCGTTGCGGAGCTTCCCGGCCCACCGCTTCACCCACTTGTCGTCGACGTTGCCTGCCCGTGGACCGAGCCACTCGCGGGCCAAGGCACGCACCTCGTCCTCCATGTCACGGGTGGTGTCGACGTTGCCCGACTCGACGTCTTTGATGAACGCCGTCAGCTCCTTGTCGAGCCGGCCAGGGGCATACGGGTCGGACAGCTTGCGGAGCTGGACCGCCAGCTTGGCCTCACCCCAATCGCCACTCACGGTCTTGCGAGCGAGCCACTTGGCGATCTCGTTGTCGAGACCCTTGATGCCCGCAGCCCGTGCCGCTTCCCGTACCTCCAGGGTCTTTTCGGACAACATCCGGTCGGCGGTCTTGGGGTCACCTTCGGACAGGATCATCCACTGGCGCTGGGCTTCGTTGTTCTCCTGCCACCAGTCGGTCTGGGCCCACTCGGCTTCGGTGACCGACCGGCCTTCGAGAGCTGCTGCGACCATGATGGCGAGCGCCGTCGGGTCTCTCATCCACGGCCGCACCTTGGCCTCGCGCTCGAACTGAGCCATGATCGATTCGAGGGGATCCCCGGTGGTGTTGCGGATGTTGGCTGCCGGTCCCATCACCAACGCGCCGGTCTTTTTCCACTTCTCCGGGTCGACGGTCTTGATGCCACCGAGCGACGCTGCTTCTGCTGCGTCGATGGTCCACGCCACGGGGAGCTCACCGGTGATGGACTTGCCGGCGAGGTCGTAGGTGTAGACCAGGTAATACTTGTTGCCCACCTTGTAGACGGTGCCCTGTTCGGGGTACTGGCTCATCTCTCCGCTGGTCATTCGATCCTCCCTCCGGTGGTGCGAGTCCTCGGGTCAGGGTTGTTGGGCTGGCTTGGGGGTTGAGGTGGGGGTTGGGTTGGGCGCTCGGCCGAGTCGGCGCTGCCCGTGGGAGTGGCGGTGGTGGCCTGGTCCTCGGGGTCGACGTGCTTGTGGAGGGGGTGCCCGGATTCTGAGGGGGGCAGGAAGCTGACGTGCACATGGTCGTAGTGGTGAGCGGCACGCCAGATGGTGTAGCGGACCCCGAGGCGTTCGGCGTTGTCCTGGAACCAACGGTTGAGGTTGTCCATTGCCTCCATGTCGTAGCCGCCACCGGAGTTGCGGATGGTGAGGTCGAGGCCGCCACCCCAGTAGTGGTCAGAGTTCTTCGCTCCACCTTCTGGTCTCACGTTCAGGTCGCGGTACTGACCGACCGACACCGTGGGGAATAGCGCCTTCATCTCGGGCACCACGACGTCGGTGATGGCCTTGGCCACGGACTGGTAGCGCGGGTTGTTCAGCCGCTGGGCGTTCGTCAGGTTGTAATAGTCACCCGACGGTGCAGTTCCCGCGCTCCACACCTGACCATCTGCCACAGCGTTGTCAGACCAGTCGAACAGGTCCTCGAATCCGGACGGCATCTGAGACAGATCGTTAGTGCCAGCACCGGGCTCGGCGTACTCGGAGTCCATCATCGACGACAACGATGCGCGTTGCCCACCCGCTGAGGACCGTGAGAACGAGTCCAGTACCTGCATGAGAGGGTGCGCGTTCATGGTCTCTGCGGCACCGAACGTGCCGCCTGTGAGGCCCTGAGCGCCCTCAACGGGCTGTGTGGCGGCAGGGTCGGCCAGGTGACCGGGGTTCGAGGCCGGTGAGCGCCACACCGGACCCCCACGTTCACTGAACGCTCGGTTGACCTTCGACACGTAGTCGTGGATGTCGTGACCGGCCGAGTCGGAAAACGACACGTTGTCGATGCCCTGGGTCTTGGCCTTCTTGGCGACCGCCGGGGCCATCCACGCCATCGCAGCCAGCTCCCATGATCCGAGATCCCGGTAGTAGCTGGTGACCATGTGACGCGCCACCCGATCCTGGGCGGCAGGGTCACGGATGTCGGCACCGGCGATGCCTGCGGCCGCGGCACGCTCAGGCCAGTAGCGAGGGATGAACTGATACGCCCCGTACGCTCCCGAGATCGGGTTGCGGGCCTGGTAGTTGCCGCCGGACTCGACCGACTTGATGGCATCGAGGAACGCCTGGACCTGCTTCTCCCACTCCATCACATATTCTCCACCCGGTTGATGACCTGGAGCGCACCCATGAGCCCCGCCTTGGCTCCTGGTGCTGCGTCGTTGCGTGCGATCTCACCAGACCAGCGGTCTTTGATCATCTGGTCGATACGGGCGTTGGGGTCAACGTCACGTATCACGAGGCCCTCGTCGGGCTCTTCCTCTTCGTCGCCGGGAATGACCCCACCTTGGGCGCGCACCACGTTCTTCTTCCGCTCGATCTCCTGGGCTTCCTCGTCAGTGATCTGCAACTTGAGCGCCTCGTCCTCGGCGTCAAGAATCTTCATCTGCTCCTGACGGTCAAGTTCGCGCTCTTGGTCGATGCGCTCGTTGTGCGACTTGTCCATCTGGTTGACCAACAAAGTGAGCTCGGCGTCGGTGGGCTTGCGGCCAACCCGTGCCGAAAAGAGCGCCTCGGCATCGGATGCCATCGAGGCGTAATCGGGTGCCAGATAGGGACCAAAGGTGAACTCGGCAATGGCCTTGCGCCGGTTTTCCTCACGCATCTTGAGACCCTTCTGGTAAGTGTCGTCGAGGACCTCTTCCCACGTCTGGCCGTTGAGGTTGGCGGTGGCCATCAGGTTCGCCATCGCGTTCTGTACCGCGGGCGACCACGCAGGCAAGCCGGCCGTGGGGCCAAGGTCGTTCTGGTCAAGGAAACCGGCGACCGCCATCTTGCGGATCACGTTGGCGAGCTGAGGGCCAGACAGTCGAGCGGTGATGCCCCACAGATTCGATTCGCGGTACAACGATTGTGAGCTTTGGAGCGGGGGTCCACCGGCAACGTCACGGAACTTCGCTACCGACGTCATGTCAACCATGCCAGTACCGGGCACCCAGCCTTCGGGCACACCGATCAACGGATCTCTTTCCTCACGAGTGGGTCGATCTTCATCTTCGGCGCTGCTGCCTTCTACGTACTTCGGAGCGCCCTGCTGCATGTACTTGTCGGCGAAGTTCCCACCTTCAGTATCGGACTCCACACCACCAGATTGAGTAGAGCCACCTTGCATTTCCATCTCGCCACCAGGCGCGCCGGCACCCTCCATCAACGCTGCGCTGCGCTGTTCAGGAGTGGTGTTCTGAATGATCGACTCACCCACCCTGGCCGCGATGCGCTCACCGAGCTCGAAGAGCCCAGGGAACGGTTCACCTGAGTCCTCGGCGGCGAGACTGGCAACTGCGTACTCACCAGCGGCGAGCACCCGGTCCATCTCGGCACCGTCAGCAGCCGTGAAGCCGGACACCATCCGGCCGTAAACCTCCAGGCGCTGCCCCTGAACGGACAAGACACCGAAGCCTGCAATGCCCTTGGCGGTGTTGGATACGAACTTGCGACTCTTCTCGAACCGGCCCACCCAAGCAAGCATGTCGACGAGTTTCGAGGGCGGCTTCTTCATCAACTTGCCCAAGGTCATCGCCCACGCCTGCTTGATCCCGGCGCCACCGAGACCAGCTGTTCCGCTCCACGCGCCACCAAGTGCTCCGGTGGCTGCGCCGCCGGCTGCGCCGAGACCGCTCTTGATGGCACCCTTGCCGGCAGCCTGACTCATTGTCCACGTCGATGCAGCGCCCCCAACGGCGTTCGTTGTGGCACCAGTCCACCCTGACGCGGTGAGCGCCATGATCCCGAAGTCCAGCCAGTCCTGGGTCCATGACTGTTGCGGAAGCTGACCCGATTCGTCAGTGGCGTACCAGACGTGTTGGCGTACTGTCTGGCCGTATGGGCTGGTTGGGCCGTTGCCCAACTTGGTGACCTCTCTGACGCCCTCACGGAGCAGCTCGACAAGCTCGGGTGCGTCACGCTGGAGCTCGGCCAGCAGGCCCATATCGACAGCATCCATGTGCTGCGAGATGGCACCAGGAGCTGATGGAGTGATCATTTCGCCGAACACCTGAAGTCCAGAATCAGGACCTTCGGAGGCGTCGCGCAGGATGTGGAACAACCACTCGTCACGAGGTAGCCCGTTGCCTTCGATGCCGAACGCCTGGGCGACCACCTGAGCGAGCGGGGCCGGTATCACTGGTGCCTGACCAGGGCTCGGTACCGGGCTTTCCTGCATGGCCGTGAGGGCGGCGGCGTACATCACCAGCCGGGTGCGAGGATCGAAGTTCTGGAGCCAATCGTCGAAGGTCTGGATTTGGCTGTAGTCCGGCTGCGGCACGGTCATGTCACGACACCTCCTTCGGGAACGGTAGTGACCGGCGGGGCCTGGTCGCGATCACGGATCATCCGGTCTAGCAGCGGCGGCGGTTCCACGGTCTCGTAGACGTACCACGATTCCATGAGATCCTTCTCGTCCTCAGTTGGCGTAACCAGCGGCATGATGATCGAGTCGACCAGGTATCGGGCACCCGACTTAGCCACCGGATCATCGAGCTCCATGTACGCCTCGCGCAGCCCCCGAACGAACCACTCTCGCATCGCTCTGGCGTTGTCCGGGTTCTGCACCGATGGATCAGTCACGTATCCGGTGCGCCACCACGACGCCGCTCCCGGTCGCACCGACAGCGCCCAATCGTCGGCGTACTTCCACAGCGCCGAGATGGTCTCGTAGTAGCCAACCAACTCCGGATTGACCTGCTTGAGCGCGGCGTTCGCCTCGGTGGCAGGGTTGCCAATCTTGAAGATCTCGCCCATCAGGTTCTTGTAGCGAGGACGGGCACTCATCCCCTCGATGGTGTAGTCCTCTCCCCAGGCGAAGAACGCGGTGTCGATCTTGGCGACTTCGGAGTGGTAGTAGCTGAGATACTCATCTCGGTACTTCTTGTACTGCTTCGAGTCCTTGCCGTAGGTGGCGGCAGCCATCTCCAGGTCGTCGTCGCGCTTGTTCTTCAAGGCGGTGTAGTGCATCTGGCCCATCGACTGCGAGACCACCTGAACTGCCATCTCGGGGGTGAGGCGCTGACGGGTGCCTTCCTCGAATTGAGCGACGTAGGCCGAGTAGTCGATCTCGGATGCGTTCTCTTCGGGCAGGAACGCCATCATCGTGTAGTCGGTGTGGGCCCCCACGGCCGGGTTGTCCCGAAGCGCCTGGTAGGCGTCGGTGGTGATCGGCCGGTCCTTAGTCGACCGAGAGCCGCCCGTGAGGTTGAGGGGGTCGACACCGATGTGTTCGTAGAAGTGCTGCATCGCGGCCATCTTGTCGCCGTCGTAGAAGTCCATCAGGATCGACCACTCTTCGGTGAGCGAAGCGATCGACACATATTCAGAGAGGTCCTTGTCCTGGGCGTTGCGCACCACCTCAACGGCGATCTCGTACTTGGGCTGACCAGGCATGAACCATCCGTCGAACACTCGGGCCAGTGTCAGGGTGCCGCCGAAAGCGCGGGCGTCGGTGGACACCCGGAGGGCATCTTCTTGGGTCATCGTCCAGTAGCCGTCGACGTCAGTGAAGTACTTGGGATCGTTCGACGCCATGATCGCGTTGGTGGCATCCACCATCTCGTCCCCCAGGTCCTTCATCCGGTCCTCGGAGAACAGGGCCGTGAGAACACGGCGGTACTGGGTGGGCAGCGCGGTGCCGATCATGGACCACAGTGACGAGGTGTCCGGTGGCTGGAAGTCGCCGTACACGAAGTCCTCGATGGCATCAGAGGCTTTGGCGTCGAGGCCGAGCTTCTCGCCGAACCACGGGATCAGCACCGATGACGTCATCTGAAACAGCGGCGACGTACCCGGCTTGATGACCTGTGACATATCGGTTGGGTTTATGAACATGACCTGACCGAGCCCCAACTTGGGTTGCACCTGGATGCCGCTTTCGCCTGAGCCGGACAGCGCCTTGGTGAGCTGAGCCAGCAACGGATTCGACTGGACGGTGAATACCTCTTCGCCCTGGTTGTTGGTCTCGAACCATCCGTCGGATCCCTGGAAACCCTGCTCGACCCTGCGCCAGTTCTTCCCGACACGCTCGGCGTCGGAGATCATCGGGTTCATCAGGCGCGCCCACCGGCTAACGATCTCGTACCAGGCGTCACCAAACGGGAAGATGGCCCGAGTGGCGTCGGCGATGTTCGAGCTGCGAGTCAGGTCGTACAGCAGGTCCTTCACGTGATTGAGGGCGGTCTGGTGGGCGATCTGGTTCATCTCGAACAGGTCGAGTGTGAGTGAGCCGGCTTCGGGGATCGACGTCATCCCGTTGGCCTTGCGGTACTTGGCCAGGTAGCGGCCCAGGAGTTTCGTCGTGTTGTTGTGCGCCGCGGTAGCTGCGATCTTGGCTCGCACCTCGGGGGATCCCCACAGGTACATCTTGGCGAGCTCTTCGTGGTAGCGGTGCAGGTACAGCGGGTGCCGGAACAAGGTGCGCGACACGCTGGCACCCATCAAGTCGAACGCACCGGAGATCACATCCTCTCCCCATGACCGCGCCCGGACAGCCTCTGCCCGTGGGCCGGCGACACGCTCAGGCATCTTCGAGGTGTCGCCGCCGTAGAGCTCTTCGAGGTGTTCGGCGAGGTAGCGCTCGGTGTCGAGCTGCGGCTCGGGCTCCAGCCACAACCACGGCTCCTGCGGGTTCTCAGAGTCGAGCCAACCCATCCGGGCCTTGTCGGCAGAAGTCGGTGCCCGTGGACCCTTAGGAGGTGCAGCAGCGCCCTCTGGGATACTCTCGGGGCGGTTGTCGACCAGGTGCTTCTTCGAGTACCGCTTGGTGCCCTCACGACTGACCGGAATGGCGTTGAGGCCCTCCCAATCCTTCTCAAGTTGGCGCATCTTTCGACGACGCTGGCTCTCAAGGCGCTTCTGCGCTCTTGTCAAAGGTTCCGGCTTGAACGCAACCATTTCGTAATCGAGGAACCACTCAGCCGATCTATCTGGACTACTCATCCACATTTCAAGTCCAGCGTTGACATCATCGCCAAGCATCCTGCCGGCGAAGCCGGGGTAATACTGATCTAGCTCATTGATGATTTGCGTCAGTTCTTCACGGACTCGACTGGCTACCTCACGTACCTCATCTCGATACTTCGGATTGCCGAGCCGGCCGTACCACGCCTTCCATTCCGATACTCGCTCGGCGAACAAATCACGCAACGTTGCTTCATCGCGCCCTGATTGAACGTCAGGCGATATTGGCTCAACGTCATCAACAACATCGGCACCTTCGGGTATTGGTGCCCAATAATCATCGTCAGATACTTGCGGTGCCGGCAAGTCAGGAAGCGGCTCGGGTGGACCAGCCATTGCATTCCGTACCGCTTCGTCGTACTCGTCAATGATGCGGACTACAACGTCTTGGTCGCCAGATTCGAGAGCCTGGAGAAGGCGGGTGTAGATGGCCTCGATGTTCTCGTAATCAAGTTCCGTGGCAGGAGCGAGGTCATCGCCGGTCACCATTGAGCGGTAGGCGGGCCACGACGCGAGAGAATCGAGGTTGTCGGCGTGGTAGCCGTCGAGCAGGGCGAAGGGCGGAAGGTCCCCCTCATCCAGGACGCGACCCAGGTTGATGTCGGCCGCGGTGCGTCGCAAGCCGACCAGGCCAACGTCGATCATCTCTTCGTAGTGGGCTCTGACAGCTTCGAGCTCGCCGGCTTCGGGAGACAACGGCTCAACATCGTCGATCAGGTCGATGCCCTCGCCCCTCGCTGCGTCCACCTGCTCATCGGGGATCAGCCAGATTGCCTCGACTTCATCGTCGGCCAGGTCGTCGGCGATCGAACCCTTCTTGAGGTTGGCGGGATCGACCATGATCTGCTCGCCGTCGTTGACGGCATCGCGCTTGCGCTGCACGTAGGCCCACCAGCCATCGGGGACTTCCTTGTCCTCGGCCAGCTTGCGCCACTCGGGACCCCACCGATCCAAGTTCGCCGGTGTTGGTGCCCCCTCGGTGTCATAGCCCTTCTGAATGAAGCTCCGTACCCGGGGATCGCCTTCGTCGGCGACGAACATATGCCGACCGGAAGATTCGAGGTCGGCGAAGTTGGGGATGTTCTCGGTGCCGTACTTGGTCTGATGCCACAGATTGACGAGCTCGTCGTTCGACATCATGCCCGTGGGAGTACGAGGACGGCCGGCGGCGTCGAGCTGGAGCTTGCCTTGAGAGGTGAGCTCCTGAATGATCTGTTGCTTCATCTGCGGGTTGCGCACCAGGTCGTTGCCGGACGTCACGCCCATGACGGCACCCATGTGATCGCGCCACGCACCTGCGTTGGGATCGAAGTAGAAGTACTTGCCGCCGGCGAGGGTGGCGATCTTCGACTGGATGTCGATCAGGTTCTTTGCCACCTCCTCACGGATCAGTCCGTAGGCGATGTCGTCGGGGACATCCTTGAAGCGTTCGCCACTGAGCTTCCACAACCAGGAGCCAGGGGTGGCTTCATTGGCGATGCGGTTCCTGACAGCGACGCCCTCGACGGTATCCATCAGCCAGGTCAGCATGTCGTCGTGGCCAAGCTCCAGGAGGCCCCGGGTGAGCTCGTCGGTGTGCGACATGATGATCTGGGTGGCGAGCGCCTCGTAGTAGTTGGCGTCGCCCTTGAGTACCGGCCCCCATGTCATCCCGGAGCTGTCGAACGGGGTGCCGGCACGCTCGTTGCGGACGTTGCGCCGAAGCCCGGTGCCAAGCTGGTTCATCACGGTGTCGGCGTCATCGAGGGAGCGGCCTATCAGGTCGAGCATCTCGGGGTTGTGCATCGCCATCGCGACGAACGCCGACGGGGTATACATGCCGCCGTAGCCATCGGCCAGGATGCGGGCGAACTCGTCGAAGCCAACTCGGAGCACCCACGACGGTCGCAGCAGGGTCGCGTTGCGCCAGACAGCTCCGTAGGCGTCGAGCATCACCATGCCCCACGACTTCTCCAGGCCCTTGATGACGTCGGCGTTCTGCTCGCGCTTGAACACCCTGGTGCTCCAAGTACGCAGCTTGTCGGTCGAGTGACGGATGTTCGAGGTAACCATGCGGATCTCGCGCACCGATGGCATCACGACTTTCATGGCCCGAAACTGGGCTTCCTGAACGGCCGTGAGGGTGGGGAGGACGAGGGGCTTGCCGTCAGGCCCGACGATCGTGGCGAGGGCGTCGTCGGGTCGGAAGATGGGGTTGCCCATCCGGTCGGTGTGGAAGAGGTGGTTCGCGATCTCGGTCTTGCGGAACTGTTCAAGCAGCGAGGTCACATGCTCCGAGTCGTCGCCGTAGCGCATCTTGGCCCAATTGGTGAAGTTGTTTTCCAGGACCATCGCTACCTTCTGGAGCCCCTCACGGGTGTGGCCCTCCAGCATGATGATGTTGGTCACCTCGTCGATCGCGGCCTCGCCGGCTCCGAGTGTCCTCATCCACGAGTCAACTTGATCCATCGTCTTGTACTGGTCGCTGACGTCGAGGACCAACTTGGCTCCGTCAGTGGTGGACCGGAAATACTTGTCGACCCATCGGATCAGCGGGTTCTTTGGAGTGAAGATCGAATGCGACGTGCCGGCCTCGAGGGTGCCCCGGTCGATACGAGAACCACGGGCGCGGCGGTTGGCGTCGGCCCATGCCTGATCGATGGTTCGTAGTTTGCTCTCGCGAGTCAGGAGCTGCTTGGTGTCCATCTCGTCGATCTTGGCGAGCACCTCGGGGTCCACTGGCCGGCCGTGGACGTAGCGGTGATCGACGCCCTGGCGCCTCAAGCCGATGATGGCGAGCTCGTCGGCTTCGCTCTGTGACAGCACACGTAAGTTAAGCCCTTTGGGCGTGTTGGGCCCGACGACCCGGTTGGTGAGTCCGAGCCGGGGATACTGGCTGAGTTCGCCGACGCCGAGGTAGCGCGCCAGGACCGACTCGACTTCTTGGGGGCTGGTGGTGTGCCTGAGCGCGAAGAGATCCTGCTGGCTCAGGTTGTCGCCGACGATGCCTCGGATCTGGCGGGTGGACTTGCTGTCAGCGATGAACCCGACCACTCGCTTGCCGCTCTTGGACTTCATCCAGTCAGACACGAACGTGGGACGCACCCAGCCCCGCCTGTTGAGCTCTATCCCGGCTTCACGGTATCGCTGGCGGTCCTCAGCCGACACGCCCCAACGCCGCCGGGAGGAGGCATCCTCGGCGGCGTGACGGGCTGCTCCGGTCGAGGTGGTCATATCGGGTCGACTTGCGATCTGCTCGGTGCGGACCGTTTCGTAGATCTCGCGCAGCTCGTCAGCGTTCTCGTCCATCCACTGAACGCGAGCTTCCTCGACCAGGCGGTGAGCATCGATGTCGTCGGGATCGACGCCTTTCATCGACAGGTAGTCGGGCATCTTCTGACGCACCTGGTCAAAGACGTTCTGCCAAGCGGCCTGAGTCCACGGTGGAGCCTTCTCGAAGCCGCGCTCGAACTCATCAGCGATCTGAGCACGGATGCGCTGCGCCTCTTCGGGCGTGAAGGTGCGGGGATGAGCAGCTTCCATTTCGACTTCGGCCAGACGATCAGGAATCGCGGTGCGGCGTGTGCGGATGGCCTTACCCGCTGAGGCGAATACCGGGTTGAGGGGATCGAGGCCGATCTGCATCGAACCGTCGACTATTCCTGATGCGATCTGTGCCGGCGCCGTGCCCGGCTCAAAGATATTCATGAACACCAACCGACCCAAGCTGACCGGCATCTCGTGCTCTTCGCCATCCCACGTCTTGGTCCACGTGGTTGAGTGGGCCTGATCCTGAGCCGCCTGAGCGATGTCGACCGGCATGTCGGCCATCGTTTCGTCGAACATCCGGCGCATGTCCTCGGGGTTGACCGGCTGGCCCTCGACGAGACCCTCGCGGTACTCCAAGAGCCGGTCCTGCCACGCGTCGGCGAACCCGGGAAGTTGCATCGCGGACTGAGGCTGGAAGAACCACCCGTCACCCTGAGCGATCTCCTTGCCCTGCGCCTTGGCCTCCATTGCCTGCTTGAAGTAGTCGATGCCTTCGGCGTCGTCCCATGCTTCGGCCCACCCCTTGCCTTGGAACTTGTTGACACCGAAGCGGAGCACCTTGGGGATGCCGGCGTCGTAGATCGATTGCACCTCACCGAACCCCCACCGTGACGCGGTGCGGACAGCGCCGAGCGCCGCCTCGAACGGGTTGTCGGCATGGGTCTGTTCGCGCTCAACGACAGAGGCGAGCGAGTCGAGGTCGTACAACTCGGGATCGAGGCCGGCCTGGGCGGCGGCGACGATGAGCTCGTTCGATGCCGTGGGGAACAGCCGGGCCAAGTCGTTCATCACAATCGAGTAGTCGAACGAACCGAACTGGCGAGCAGCCTGGGTGCGCTTGGCGTCGCGGGCGGCGGTCTCGTCGAGCGCCTGGTTGACGGCCATGACCCACCAGGTGTTGGCGGAACCCCTAGCCGGAGGCATCGAGCAACCTTGCCAGCCACGGCGACGGACGCGCCGCGTACATCAACCGGATGAGCTCTTCGGCTTCGATGGGAGTCTCCTCAGGCAGCGGCGAGCTGAGACCGGCGTCACCGGGTTCGTCGATGCGGGTCTTGGCTCCGAATGGGTCAGGGAGCGGGCTGGTGGGGAGGGGCGGGGTTTGAGCCCCGCCCCCTCCCCCGGGGGATGGAGGGGAAGAAGGCATCGGGTTGGCGCGAGCCAGTTGAGTCATCGGGTCGTTCATGCCGTAGGGCATCCCCGACACCTGGGTGCCTTGCATCGCGCCAGGGGTCGACCCGGCGGTGAGCTGCGTCGGCTGCCCGGCTGGGTTGACCTGCTTAGCGGTGCGCCTTCCCCTCGCCATCAGCGACCCCGGTCGTCGAGGATGATGGCCTTGATGGCGTACTGCATCGCGGTCTCGAAGTGGGTGTAGGCCAGGGACCGTTCCCGTGACGAGCCGGCTCGGCTGCCGACCGCGCCCACCAACGCCTGAGTCTGGTCACGGATCACGGCGATCCTGGCGATGGCATCCTCGCTCGGGCTGATGTAGCCGAGCGACGCGATGAACTCTTCGGTCTGGACGTCCATAGGGTTCATCAGACGCTCACCCGCCCGGTGCCGGCGCGACGTCCGGTGTCTTGGTCTTGGTCTTACGAGTTGCCATTGCTGGTCTCCTTGTCTCGCTCGATGATTGCCTTCGCCGCAGCTTCGAGGCCACGGACCCTTCCCACGCCCGGGACGTTGTAGAGGCTGCTGGACTTGCCCACGGTCGCCACGCCGACTTTCTGCACCTCGGTGAGCGAGTCCCACAGCGGGGTGGCTGACGCGACCTTGGCCTTCGGCTTGGTCTTGCGCTCCTTGCGGGCCTTGGCCAGCTCGGCACGAAGCTCCGCGTTCTCCTTGGCCAACCGCTCGGCGACCAGCTCGGCGTCGCGCTGGTCGAGGATCTCGATGACGTCCGCGGCCGTGAGGTTGAGCTCGTTGGGCTTGCGGACCTGTTGGCCACGCATCCTCGACAGGCCCTCAGACGGCTGGAGCTTGTCGGTGTCCATCAGGACCTTCTCGTACACCGGCCACATCTGCTCGACCTGCTTCTGCTCCTTGGGATCCCACCGCTCCCGGAGCTCGAAGTGCATCACCTGACCGGCAGGGACGCCGAACTCGCCGTATTCGGTGGGCACGACGGTGTGCTCCAGGAACGGGCCGTACTCGTTGAGCTGAGACACGGGCTTGCGGGGCGTGAGCCGATCGGTACTCGCGCGGTCGTCCGCGGGGACGATTCGGTCAGCAGTCATGGTCTACCTCCTGCTAGAGCCGGGTGACCGTCTGGACCCCGGCGTCGGACGTGCCGTCGCTCAATGAACGCGACATCGCGGTCTGTGAAGATTCGTCCATCGGCATCCCGCCCTCCATCATCGCCATCAGCTCGTTGGGATCGCCGGGGATGGGAGGGCCGTCGGGAGAGCCGGGGACACCGAGACCGCCGCCAGCGAACGCCTCTTCCTCGGGAGACATCTCAGGCTCCTGCGGCGACGCCCACTTCTTGAGGGTCTCGACCATGTTCTCGGGCTTCTCCATGATCTCGATCAGCATCGCCTCGACGGGGCCGGGGGTGAACTGGCCGGGGGGCATGGACGTGAGGCGGGTGAGGAGGGCACGCTTGGCTCCGTCGCCGTCGATGCGACGCAACATGGCCTGGCCTTCGGTGCCGATGCCGGGCACCGAGTCCTGGAGCGCCTCGACGTCGACGACGCCGGCACCGAGGAACTGGAGACCGACGATGCCGTTGGCGTTCGAGTCCCACATGCCGGGGATGCCGTACACGCGCCGGGTGATGTGCTCGCCCTTGATGTCCTTGTCGGGCGTGTAGTGCTTGAGCGTCCCATCGCCGTAGTAGATCTTGGTGCGCCGCTTGGGCCACATTGCTTCGGCCCACGCCAGCCGGCGGCGGTCGAGTCGCAGCGCGCCGCGGCGGATCACCTTCTGGTACTCGGCCACCATCTTCTGTGCCGCGCCCTGGAGCTCGCGGATGCCTTGGCCGGTGGCGAACGAGTTGGGGGAGATGCCGTCGTTCGACACGTCGTAGGCGGCACCGATCCTGAGTTGGCGCTCCAGCCGGTCGATCATGGCCCACAGCGCCTGGGGCATGTCGCCGGTGGGCTTGTCGATCACGGTGCCGGGGGCGAAGCGGTTGACGGCCATGCGGCCCCGCTTGTACTGCTGGCCTTCCCAATCGCCGATGATGTTGGTCTCGCGGAACACCGAGTCCTCAGAGGCGATGAGGCTGATGATGTTGAGCTTGGCCATCATGGCCTGGATGCCGATGATGTGGTGGTACTGGCTGACGTTCTGGTTGAAGCTGTACTTGCGGTCCACCACGTATGACGGTTCGCCGTCGATCGGGTTCTCGCAGAACGTGAGGGGCAGCGACAGCTCGGGGATGACGTAGCTGGTGCCGGCGTGATTCCAGTATTCGACCACCTCGACGCCGGTGGCGGGACCGTCGAAGGTGGACAGCCCACCGACCTTGGAGCGGACACCGAGGTCGGTGCCGCCGGTGCGGTAGTCGAGTGTCCTCGTGCCGCGCACCTTCTGGAGGTGGTCGGCGGCAGCGGACCACGCGATGTCGGGGTAGATGCGTTCGAGGGCGTACAGCGGAACGATGCGCTTGACCACCAGGTCAGGCGGTTCGACGTCGCCGCCCTGCCACCCGCAGTACACGTCGAACGAGTCACGCAACTCGATCTTGGGGTACGGGGTGCCGTCGGGGAGCTGGTGCCACGAGATGAACTGAGCGGTCTGGCCGTAGCCGGGGAGCCAGCGGCCGATCTGCGGGAACTGGAGTTCCAGCTCGTTGAGCTCGTCCCAATCTTCGACGATCTTGGCCCGGTTCACGAACCTCTCCCGCATGTCGGTCTGTGCCGCCGACTGAGGTTTGAGCAGCGGGATGTCGCCGAGGTCGTGGGCGAGGCGATCGGAGCCTGACGCCATCAGGTTGACGGTGGGCAGGTCGACGCCGTACAGCTGACGCAGCTTGTCATAGTTGGGGGTCTGGCGGCCCATGTCCCATGCCATGACGGCGTGGATGCCACGGATGCCGCCGTCCATGATGGACTGGATACGTTGGCGTTCCTGGCGTGATACCTGGTCCAACATCACCAGGTCGTTGATGCGCTGGAGTACGTGGGGGAGGGAGTGGCCGCAGGCGTCGGCGAGGGCTGAGTGGTATGTCATCGGTGTCTACCTTCGTCGATCATCGCTACCACCAGGACCACCAGGACTATGAGGGCTCCCCAGCTGGCCAGGGTCAGGATCGGCTCCCACACGGTACCTACCTCCAGGGTGCTTCGTTCAAGCCGCTCAGGGTATGAATAGAGGGGAATGACGGCTGATAAGCGCCGTCATCGTACCCGGCACCTTCTTCAGCTGCGACAACCAGCTCTTTCTCGTACCGGCGTGCGACCTTGTTCGGGAACCACGACGCCATGTGGAGATCCTTTTTCCGCTTCCGTTCAGCGACCGATATCTCGCCCGTGAACGAGTGGAGCTGTTTGCGGTACTGCTCGGTCTTGGCCTTGGCTTCTGAGTCGCCATAAGGCAGGTCGACGAGCACCGGGGTGTCGCCGTTCTCGTCGCCGAACAGCGCCGCCATCGACCCGAGTCCGTACTTGGGATCCCACTTGTTCATCTGTGTCGAGTGCGGTTCGATGTGGACGTCGTTCATTTTCGCCCACCGCAGCACCCTGGGGTCTTTGGTGAACTCCTCTTGGATGGCGTGGTTCTCGACGACGAAGTGCTTGACGCCGTAGGTGGCGTTGGCCCACTTCATCTGTTCGAGCATCTCGGCAATGCCGCCACCGGACTTGGCCCACAGGTCGACCATCCACCGCTTCACGGCGAAGTCCTGGTACTTGATGGCACGCAGGTCGTCATCGACGAGTTCCTTGATGCCCTGGTCGTAGGGGGTGAACGCCCATATGAACAGCGCCTGGATGCCGGTCGAGCCGGGATCGAGGCCGCCGACGAGCCGCCGCCCCGACTCGGGGATCTGCTCAAGGCCGAGCCGGCGCATGTGGTTGAGGGCACGCTTGGTGACCTTCTCGGTGAAGGGCCGGTCGCCGGCACGCGACGGGTCGTTCATATACACCAGGTCGAACCTGCCGCCCTCTTCGTCCTCGACGTCGAGCGAGTCGGCGGTGTCTTTCTTCGACATCATCCAGCGGTAGGTGCGCAGCTGCGGGAACGCCATACAGCGGACGTGGATGGAATACACCTCGGGGTCGAGCTCGCATTCGGGGTCGTGGATCGACACGACGACGTGACGGAAGTTGCGGTTGTTCTGGTTGTGGCCATACAGGTCGTCCTCGTCCTGACGGGACCCGATCACCCACACCGCGGTATGTTCCTCGACACGGGAGTCGAAGCCGTTGAAGAACCACTTGCGGGTCTTTTTCCGCAGCGACGGCTGCGACACCGACTCAGTGTCCTCCATGTCGTCGCCGACGAGGACGTCGACGTTCTTCGACAGCACCTTCGCGCCCCGCCCCAATGCCACCATCGTCGCACCGACAAGCCCCACCTGGCGGCCCATCACAGTGAAGGACTTGGTCGACCACGACGTGCCGGCGCCGCGCTTGGTCGGCGCGTACGTGAGACCGGGGGCCAAGGTGGCTTGGATCAGCTTCGAGTTCGACTCAAGCTGTTGCATCACCGACCCAACGAAGTCCTTGGCGATCTCCTCGTTGGGCCCGACCCACGCGATACGGATGTTGCGGTCCTGACAGATGAGCCACACCGCCAGGTGCGTCAGCAGCTGGGACTTGCCGTGCCGCGGCGGGGCCATGATCTGGAGGTAGCCGCCGGTGACGAGAGCGAACATGAGCTCGACGATCCACAGAACGTGCATCCTCGGCCGCATGAACCGCTTGCCGCCCGGCAACGAGAAGAACGTCTGCTCGAACCTGAGGAACCGCCGCGTCATCGAGAAGGCCCACCGCCACGCCGCCACCGTGTCAGACCGATCAGGTCTCGTCAGCCCGCCGCCCAACATCCAATCGACGTAAGGGTCACGAGACCAACGCTGCGACTTCGCCGACTGGACCAACGCCTCGTTCAGCGCCTTGATCGTCCTCGACATCATCGACTGAGTGACCTCGAACTGGCGACACAACGCAGCCTGAGAAGTCGCCCCCGAGTTGTAGAGCTCCAAGAACCCGCCCTCGACCAGAGCCCGAGCCAACTGATCCTGATCCGTCAACGCATCGAGATGCTCCCGCCCCCGAGCCGCCCAATCCGCGGTCTCTTCCTTCCCCACGATCGCAGCGATCTTGTCCCGCTGACGCTTCCGAGCGATATACGCCGCCCGCTGACACTTCCGGTGATACCGGGCATCAACCCTCATCGACGTGGGAAGAGCCAACCCACAATGCTCACACCGGCGCTGAACCCCCGCCGGCCGGCCACCCTTCCCCGCCCCCGCCCCCTCACGGCGCTCATCAACCTTCGGAACCCCAAGACGCTTATTCGCACCAGGCATAGAACGTGAGACTAGCCCGACACGCAGCAGACCCCCGAGGAATCCTTGCGAACTCGAACCCGGGGGCCTACGCTGCTCATCATGCACCGACGATTCCCAGAGGCTAACAGCCCCCCCACCTAACCGCCAGGACCGGCACACAAGTCCTGAGCCAGTCTGCATCCCAGGGCACTCCGGTGGGGATGGACACTCCAGGCAAGCCCACAAGCCGCAAGAAGGGCACCCACCCCCGGGAGGGGGAAACCTACGGAAGGGGGAGGGTCTCCTGTGCCTCACGCCAGTGAGGGACAGCCTCCACCCAAGCCCAGGCGGGGGGGAGCCCGAAGGCGCGACCCCCGCCGCCCTGAGCCCACACCGACTTGCACCACACACACACTGAGGGGACTCCTGAATTGAGGGAGACCCCCCCATGTTTACATTGCGGCATCGGTAGGCTCGATGTCGACCTGCTCGACTGCACGCTTTTCTCGATCGCCCGGCACGCGTCTCTTGCTGGACTTCTCGGCCGGGCGGATCGGCTGGCGCCGATGCTGCCGCTGGTGGTTGGGGTTGAGTGGTGAGGGCGGCGGGTCGTTGGGGGCTTTCAGCCCCACTCCCCGCCCTCTGTGTGTCATGTTTAGGTGTTGCGTGAGGGTGTGGGGAGGGGGACCCCCTTTTATCCCCCCTCCCCACACCTCACGTCCTGTCTCCATGTGGGGGCAGCTGGTGTGCTCTTGTGGTGTGTGCCGTGAAGAGGTGACGTCCACTTGCGCCGCGAGCGGCTTGGTGGTCGTCAGCAAAGCACTTCCTCCCTCGCAGACTCGGGCCAAGTCGAGCTGGCGCTCGTCTTGGTTCGGAGATTGGTCCTACGGCTTCCCTCCGGTCCAGCCTTCGGGGCGGCTTGTGTGGCTGGACCGCTCCGCTTCGGTCGTGAGGGACCCCGAGAGCCGGTTCGTTCCTCACCGTCCTACGGTGCCCCTCCCGACCGATCCAGCCCCGCCGCCTATCCGCCGAAGCGGCGGGCGGTCGCTTCGGCGTACGAATCTGTGCATCCCGGCCGGCATGTTGGCGAGGCTCATCTCTGTCCGGGGGCCGGCCTCCTTGCAGATTCGTCGCCGAAGCGCCGCGGTGCGAGGCGCGTGTCCACTAGACCTGGGGGGGCTCGCCAGGGCTCGCCAACCCCAGGTCAGCCGCCAAATCCGATTCCCAAAGCGGAATCGGTCGGCGGCACGCTTGTCACACACACACACACAGTCCCCCCAAGCATACGTCCGTGCTGGGCAGCATCCGTGCAGGAATGTCAAATCACGCGGCACCCGTGCAGCCGCGTCAAGGGCAGAAGAAATCCCGATGTTCGTTCTGTTATCGCCAGTGTTTCGCGTATCGGTGCGCACCGAACAGCCCGGGATTTCTTCTGTCCCCCGAAGCGGGGGCAAACCCTTGACCCGTCTGCCCGTCACGTGCGTTGGGGGGACTGCGTGTGTGCGCTCATCGTGAGTGCCAGCAGTGAGTCGAAGGAGGCTCAGGTGGAAGAGTTCAGGTTGATCGTCGCAGGTTCGAGAGGCATCGGTGATTACAAGTTGGTTGCCGATGCCATCCGCTACGTCGATGCGCGGTTCCCGGTGACCGAGATCGTTTCGGGTGGAGCGCGTGGCGTGGATGCGTTGGGTGAGATGTTCGCTCGTCGGACTGGCACCGCCCTTCGTCGTTTCCCGGCTGATTGGGAGACTCATGGCCGTTCTGCCGGGTATCAGAGGAACGTGGAGATGGCTCGTCACGCTGATGGGCTGTTGGCTGTCTGGGACGGCGAATCACGAGGCACTAAGCACATGATCGACATCGCCGTCGAGCGTGGCTTGGTCGTGTATGTCGTGCGTCCGGGCGGCCCTGGTCGTAGTCGCACCATTCGTCAAATCCTGCCGGACGGTGCCGTTGTCGGAGAGACCGACACTTTGAGCAAGGAGGACAAGGTGGACACAAGCCCTATCGAGCCGTTGTCGGATGCGTGGTACGAAGAGTGGCATCGTCGTGAGCCGCTGGAGTACCACGTCGTGCATTCCAACTGGTGTGACGAGCACGAAGAGATGATGCAGGACTTCGAGGCTTTCGTGATCGACCAGGGAGGTACCCCCTTCCTGGTCGGTTCTGAGACCATTTCATTCCCGTGCCGCCACGGCCTCGGGTTCTTCGAGTGCTGGTGGTGCAAGCATCCCGGTGAGGTCGACCCGACGGTCATGCCGTGGCAACGCACCGCCTACCGGGCCAACCGTGACGCCGATCCCCAGCGCGACCCCGATCGTGCCCCCCGTGACTCCATCCAGGTCGAAGAAGTGTCGATCGAGTCGTACGACTTCTTCGAGCTGGTCCGTTCCGACAACGCTCACGACATGGAGACCCCGCTCGAAGATGCCGTCGACCTCGCTGCTTCCACGCCCGCCTCTCAGGGTGATTGGCCGCACTACGGCGAGGCGCTTCCCGCCGGGTGGTCGATCGACTACATGCCCGACGGTTACAAGCCCAAGCGTGGCCCCACGTTGGGTCGCGGTGCCCGGTCTGTCAGCTCGGTCACGTCGTACGTGATTGCGGAGGCGCTGGAGCATCTCTCGATCGTGGGCGATCCCGATGCCGAGGTCGACCCGGCGGATTGCGACGGTCACGAACACGCCACAGACGACAACGGCGTCACCTGGTGCATCCAGAGCGAGCTGGACGCCCTGGACGAGCACGTCGCCGGCGACAGGCTGCCGGTCTACACGACCCAAGCCCGCTCGAAGCGTGAGATCGAGCGTCGCCGCCTGTTGTCGTCGTGGGCGGTGGCCCGGATGCCGCATCCCGAGGATCGCAGAGCAGATCGTGGAAGGAGTTAGACACACCACATCAATCCCCCAGTCGGGGGGGGGAGCTATTCAGCCCCCCCCCTCCCGGGGGGGAACGACGCCCCGTGTCAAGGGGTAGAAAGGAGCCTCTCATGGCTCGCACACAGACCCAGGCCGCCCCGGCCTTCAACCCCGCTGCGTACAAGGCCCAGGAGGCCGAACAGGGCAACCGCCCGAACGGCTCCCGCCTCACGCTCGGCCCCGACCGCACCATGCCCGCCCGCCTGGAGTTCGCCGTCAAGTTCGACGGCGTGACCCGGGCCGACGGCACCCCCCGTCCGGCTCCGGTGTTCAAGGGCCGCCTGGCCGACGACGCCGCCGTGTCCCTGTACGCCTACGGTGGCTGGGATGGCACGAACCCCATCGTGTTCCGCCCCGCGACCGACACCGTGTACCAGGCCGACGGCAAGCCGGTGTTCCAGGTCCGCTCCGGTGGCAAGTCGCCCACCGGGGAGAACTGGCCCAAGGCCGACTCGATGGCGTTCCGCACATCCATCGAGTCCGGCGCCGTCCAGATCTGGCTCACGATGCCGCCGGACGTCACGACCCTGCCCGACGAGATCGTCATCCTCCCCCTGGAGGCGTGACGGTCGCCTCTCGTCCCTCCCCGCCCGTCCTGGTTTCCACCACCGGGGCGGGCGGGGCCTCCCCCGCTCACAAGGAGCTACATCATGCAACCTATCGCCGATCTCGACGACGACTACTTGGACGAGGACGAGTGCCCCAAGTGCGTGTTCGATCTCCACACCTGCCACTGCGGCCTCACCGTGAACCACGACGGCAACAACTGCCCGTTCTGCTGGCGCGAGAACTGCTCCGATCCCCGGTGCCCCACAGCACTCCGCTACCGCCTCATGGCCTCCTCGTAAGAGGCCACAAAACGACAGCCGGAAGCCGGCTGCACCTTTTCCCGCCGAAACGGCGGACCCAAGCGACAGCCGGAAGCCGGCTGCGCTCCTTCCCGCCGAAGCGGCTGAGTCGAGACTCCCGCGCCAGACCCCCGCTTGACACCTCCCCGGCGGCGCCTCCCTCGGAGGGAGAGGGGCAGTTGCAGCATCGTTCGATGCAACCACTGATTGGAGAATCATGTCCACGTCCCTGCCTTACGAGACCGTCAGCTCCCGTTCTCATTCTCTCGGTGATCACATCCAGCTGCGTTGCCACGACTGCAAGATGGTGGTGTTACAGATTCCGATCTTCGATGCCAACTACTTCGAGGTTGCACGCAACACCCCCGCACTGATCGTGAACCTGCTCGCCGACGCCCAGGAAGAGCATGATCTGTTGCATCTGAGATACGACGATCGTTGAGCCCGGGCCTCACACCGAGCCCCTCCTTCGTGCGGGGCTCGGTTCTCGGCACCGAGCTTTGAGCTTGAAGGCATTGTCGAGGGTTCCCTACAAAGCGTGACATCACAGTCTGCCGTTTCAGTGATCACCCGCCACCCGCCCGTGGAAGTCGGAAGGGGCGGTTGAGACGGTCTGTACTCGTGCTCTCTCACGTGCGCGCTACGGGAACCCTCGACCATGTTGTCAAGCTGAGCGTTCAGCGGACCGTGGAGTAGGGATGCCAAACGAGTCGTGGCTCATTCTCCACGCTCCCTCGCACTCCACGGTCCGCTGAGCGCTTCTGTCACATCCGTCTGATACAAGGAAGGAACCATGCCCGAATCACTACCGATCATGGCCTGCGGCGACGTCGCCCAAGGCGTCGACGACAACAACAACCCGGTGTGCATCATTCACGCCGGCTTCACCCCCGATGCCAAGGTCGTCGCCGAACAACCCGACCTCGAAGGCCGGCTGGCGTACTGCACCTATGACCGTGCCAAGCGCGGCAAGTGTCCCGACCAGAGCGCCCGCAAGGGCAGCGTCCGATGCGAATTCGGTTGCGGCACCGGCGAAGGTGCACCGTCGAAGGCGACGATGCCGTTCTTCCGGCACCAACCGGATCAGCCGTTCGATCAGTTCTACTGCGGGTGTTGGGGATGGGACTGAACGACCTACGTGCCGACCTCGAAGCCGGCCTCACCACCGTTGGTGACCTCATCGACCAGCTCGGTGCGCTCAACGCCGACGACGCCTTCGTGTATGTCCGGTTCCGTGACCCCGAGGGTGGCTCCGGCTACTACGAGGCCCCGCTTCGTGACGTCAAGGCGTGGTCAAATCCGTCGATGTTCGTCGCCAAGCACCGTGTCCATCTCATCGCCCGACCACACGAGGAGTCCTGATGTCCAAGACCAACGACGTCCCCGTCCCGATCGCAGCGGTCCTGGTGCTGTTGTGGGTCGTGATCCTGGGACCCATCGCAGCAGAGCTGATCGTCGAGTGGTGGTCGCCGTGAGGGATTCCATCCCAATCGTCATCCTGATTGCCATCTGTGCCGTCATCATCATCCTGCTGCTCGGTCACGTCCTCGACAGCATCGAGTCCATCACCAACCAGCTACCCGGAGGAACCACGCCATGACCGACCGACCAAACTTCAAGGCCCTGCTCGAAGGCATCTCGTGGGTGTCGCGTGACGCCGGCAGGCAGGCGCTCGCTCAGACCATCGCCAACATCATCGACGAGCACTTCGACTCTGACGCCTTCATCACCAAGGCTCACGCCAAGGGCTTGAAGAAGCTCCGCAAGGCGCTGCGTGCCGACCTCGGATGGCAACAGGGCGACTGGACCACCGATGATCCCCAGCGGCACCACTGGTGCAAGACCGGAGCCTGCCTCGCCGGCCACATCGACATCGAGGCCGGGTGGGAACCCACGTTCACGGGCCATGCCGGTTCGACCATCGTGAAGCGTGACGCCAACGGTGCCGTGATCGAGACCGGTGAAGCCCGTGCGGTTGCGATGGACATCCTGAACTTCACCCCGTATGTCAACTCCAGCATCGTCGGCGAGATATTCAGTGGCCACAACACCGTCGACGACATCGTGGAGACCGCCACCGTGATGCTCGAACACGCTCACGGCTCCAGCACGAACCGTGTGCTCATCGACGAGCTTCGCAAGCGTATCGAGACACTGGAGGACCGCAACGTCACCCGACTCAACTACATCAGGGATCTCTCAACCCGCATGGCCAAGGCCCGCCACATCCTCGCCGAACTCGGAGGAACCGAATGACCATCTCAGCAGTGAACCGTCGTGCCCCGTGGGGTGCGGCCATCATCAAGCAGGCCCACTACGCACCTGACGGGGGACACCGCTACTACGAGGACATCGCGACCAACTCGTCGCTCGCCGCCGCCGGCTTGGACTGGCAGGTGACGAAGGAGCCGGTGCACATCGTGGTCCCTGCCGTGATCGACGACAACGGGGTGATCCCCGAGCGGACCATCGTGGTGCCGGACCAGTTCGCCCTCACGGCCCAACCCACCCACGTCGCCGAGAACCCGAGACCGCTTGGCTCGGTCGTCGGATCGAGATACGTCCCGATCCAGAACGACAAGCTCGAAGCGTTCACGCATCAGCTCACCGACGGCACCGGCGCTGAGGTGGTGACGTTCGGTTCCAGTCATGGCGGCCGGGCGGTGTGGTCGGTGGTGAAGCTGCGTCCCGAGGACCTGTTGGGCGGCTACCCCGACGAGGCCATCGCCACCTACGCGCTCACCACCAACTGGCATGGCGGCCAGTCGTTCACCTGTTCGACGATCCCGCTGCGTCTGGCGTGTGTCAACGGGCTGTTGGTGACGATGCCCGAACACTCCCGGACGTGGAAGATCCGGCACACCGGGTCGACGGCGTGGAAGATGGGCGACGTGCGCGAGTCGCTCAACCTGGCGAGCCAGTACCTCGACGAGCTGATCGGTGACCTCGATCGGCTGGCGAACACCGTCATGTCCGAATGGGAGTTCAGCAACTTCCTCGAATCGCTGGTCCCGGATCCCAAGCCCGGCAAGGATGCGCGGCAGACGTTCTTGCGTCAGCAGAAGGTGGCCAAGGAACGCTCCATGATCACCCGCAACTACCACTACTCGCCGACGATCCAGAGCACGAACATCGCCGGCACCAGGTACGGAGCGCTCAACGCTGTCGCCGAGCTCGACCAGTGGGTGAGGCCGGTGCGTGGGGTGCGTGACGACGGTCGTACCTCATGGTTGATGGACGCGATGGTCGACGACCGTTTCGCTCCGAGGGTGGAGCGAGCCCATCGTCTGTTGGCGGTGCCGTCGTGAGCATGCCCGACAAGGACGATCAGGTGATGGTGTCCGTCGTGTTCTTCGTCGACGGGTCGTGGGAGCCGCTCGAACAAGCCAACGACGTCGCCAACATGCTCCGCACGCTGGCCGATAGGGTCTTGGAGAAGGGCTCGTTGCCTGTACCGAACACCAGCGACAACTTCCACGTCCACTGTGACCACTGTTTCGACGTGTTGGGCGGCCTCAGGGTTTCCGCCATCAAGGACGCTGAGCCTGCCGACCTGATGGCGATAACCCTTCTGGCTCGTTCGCTCCGCGACATCCAGGCCGAGTGCCGTGAACACCAAGCGCGGAACAACTGATGTACGTATCGATCGACCACGACGAGGGCTTCATCCGGGTGCCTCACCCGGGAGCCAAGAAGGATGCCAAGTTCTTCAAGCTGCCCATACGTCGCCAGTATCCCTACTGGCACTTCATCCACATCTACGACAAGGACCCGTACGTCGCCTCGATGTCCCTCTCGATCACGCCTGACATGATCCGTGCCATCCGGTACATCTCGGTGCCCGACAAGCCCCGTGTCCATGCCGGTGAGCGCGGCGAGGTGACATCGTGACCGACGAACAGCATCCACTCGACCACTTCCTGCACCGCCTGGAGGCCATCGCCACCGAGGCCACGAGAGCCTCGACGTTGGCCCGTAACGACCAGGACCTGGCTGAGCTGGCCGGGACACTCAACTCGGCGACGAAGCGGCTCAGCGAGGGAAAGCAGGCGGCTCAGAGCGAGCTGGGTGACCTGCCCATCGTCGGTTCCACCTGGACGTACAACCCTGGTGGTCGCAAGGCGCAGCGGTCGTTCAACACCGACGGTCTGTTGATCAAGTTCGCCGACGCGCTCGACGCTCCACTGCTCAACACCCTGATGATGCTCGTCGATCAGGATGTGTTGCGGATCACGTGGCAATGGTCGAAGCTGAAGGCCGCAGCGCAGACCCACGACATCACGCTCACGGTGGCGCAACACGAGATCGCCAACGGCGACCCCGACGCCGATGTCGGGGAAACCTGGGGTCCCGGCTACCCCTCGTACAGTCCCACACCCGAGTCCGAAGGAGGACCATTCTGATGGCTACCAAGCCCACCCCCGCACCCGACACCGCCGACGTACCGGAACCTGCTGTCACCACCACTCAGACGTCGGAGATGGACGACTTCGCGGCGCAGGCATCGCGGCGTGCCGACGTGAAGGCCGACAACGAGGCTGCCCGTGCCGAGTCCGAGAAGTGGGAACCCATCGACGACGGCGACTCGATCACCGGCATCTTCCGAGGTGTGCAGATCTCGACCAACTACGGTGGCAAGATCATCGCCTTCGTGCAGAACCCCGAGACCGAGGTGACCTACCGCATCTTCGCCAACTCGGTACTGGAACGTGAGCTGCACGACGCGATGCCTGCCGAAGGTCACCTGGTGTTCATCCGTTTCGAGGGCACCCGGACGTCGGCCAAGGGCTTCGAGTTCAAGCTGTTCACCGTCGTCGCCCAGCAACAGGACCCCGACTACTGGTCCGGCATCTCCCGTCAGCAGGCCAAGGCCAAGCAGGCAGGGCCGGTTTCCAAGGCAAACGTCCGTTCGTCGTCGTCGTACGACCCGGATGAGGCACCGTTCTGATGGGGTACACCCCCGATTGGGCCATGACGTGGGCCCTGGCCTACCCGTTCCCACCCGAGTTCATCCAAGAGCCGGCTCCTGGCAAGTTCGGCAACTACGTAGCGCACGCTGACGTCGAACAGCGCCTCATCGCCACTATCGGGTTGCACGACTTTGAGGTGGTCACCGTCGTCCGCGGCTATGCCCCCGCCATCAAAAGCGAGAACAACTCGTGGCCTGCCCGTGAGGACGCGGTGGTCGGCGTGCTGGCACGGCTGACGATCACAGACAGCAACGGGGTGCGTCACACCGTTGTCGAGGTCGGGTCGGAGGACTCGCCGGCGATGAACAACGACGGTGAGAACCTCAAGAACGCTGCGTCGGATGCCTACAAGCGTTGCGCGATGCGGTTCGGTGTCGCCCTCGATCTGTGGGCCAAGGCCGAGTATCTCCTACCCGACCAACTCAAGAAAAGGATGGAACAGTGAGCAAGTACCTCGTCATCGCCGACTACACCCTCATCGACGGTCACTCCTTAGCGACCGAAGTCAACGTTCACGAAGCCAAGTCGCTCGCCGCGCTCAAGCACCAGGTTCCCGTCGACTACCCCGCCGGCACCGTTCTCACAGTTCACACCATCTCGTCGGGCACCACCGAGCGCACCTGGTCGTTGCAAACGGTCAAGACCGTGCGTGCCGTCGACCTCACCGAAGCCGTCGACGTCACGTCGACACCCGAGGAGGAGTGATGAACGTCGAAGCCATGCTCAAGCTCGCCGACGTCATCGAGATCATCGACGGCCACTACCGCCAGAACACTTGGCGTGACGAGCTGTACGGTGACGAGGATCCATTCCCCGTCGACGAGGTGCTCAGCCTCATCGGCATCTCTCCCAAGAAGTATGAGAAGGCCGACTGGTGCGACACCACCGGGTGCCTCGCCGGCTGGCAGGCTGTCATCGCCGACCCCGGGTTCAAGTTCAGGAATGGTCTCATCAATGAGTTCATCCTCGCTCGCCTGCATCCGAAGAAGAAGCGCACCCCGTGGACCATCAACGACTTCGCGCAGGCGACCCTGGACCTGACCGACTCGGAGGCTCACGCGTTGTTCGCCGCTTCCTGGGCACCGTTGTGGCTCGTGCACGACGTCGAGGACGTTGACTCAGGTCACGTCCGTCCCGATGACTATTGGGACTGTCTCGATTCGGTGAGGAAGGCTCAGTACGTGGCTCAGGCACTCCGTCAGTACGCCAACGACGAGCGCAGCATCCTGGCAGGCAACTGGTGAGCGACGCCGAGATCGCCTCGTTGATGGTCGACCAAGAGGATGACGATCCCAGCCAGTTCGAGACCGTCGACGCACCGCCGGTCGACCTCTACGTCACGGTGTTCGACGACAAGGACCCATGCACCTGCGACCACTCGTTCGATCAGCACGAAGCCGGCGAGAACTGCATCGGCACGTTCAAGATGCCTCTCGACCCTGATCCCAAGCCGTGCGGATGTCAGGCGTTCGAGTACCGCCGGCTGTGATCGATCGTCCCTGCCGCCGCTGTGGTCACGACTGGTCCCGCCACGATTCCTCCCTCTGGTCGTGGCGGGGCTGGTCGTATCTGTGGCTGCAACGCATCGCCCGGCTCTACCCCGACGTGCGAGGACGGTGCATGTTCAATCCCGAGGTGAACGGTCGCCTCATCATGTGCAACTGCCAATTCTTCAAGTGAGGCCCCATGTCATATCAACGCGCTGAGCGAGCGACCGAAGCCCCGGCGGTGATCACTCGCTGCCGCCATTGCAAGGAGGTGTTGGCCGTGAGATACAACGGCGAGTCGATAGCCCGCATCGACAAGGTGATCCGCCGCAACCTGGAGCTCCACCAATGCAACCCAGCCCCCACTACCTGACCGCCGACGACATCATCGACCGCTTCGCCAAGCCCCGTCGCAAGACCGGTGGCTACACCGCACTCTGCCCGGCACACGACGACCGCAACGCCAGCCTGGTGATCTCCGACGGGACGAAGGGGACGCTGGTCCACTGTCATGCGGGGTGTTCCACGGTTGAGGTACTCGCCGCGGTCGGTCTCGGGCTGGATCAGCTCTTCGCCGAATGGAGGGGTGACGCCAACACGGCTCGCATCTCCACCCAGCTCGAAGGCTACGCCGAGATTCAGCGACTGATCCGTGAGGCGAAGAAGGTCAAGGCGTCGAAGTTGACGGTGCTCGACGTGGCGTTCACGGCACTCCCGTCGCAGAAGTCAAGGCAGGTGATCTCCGACTCGGACTGGCTGGAGATGATGCTGGCTGAGGGTGCCGACACCAAAGCCACGGTGTACCTGTCGCCGGCGCCAGACGTACCTGAGGGCTACCACGAGATGGCGTTTACCGATGTGCCGATGGTGGTGGCGCTCGATCTGCCGCAGGTCACGTGGGACCTGTGGCTACGAGGAATCATGGATCCCTTCTTGGAGAAGGGTGCCGATTGGTGGACGGTGAGGGAGGCCGCGATGAAGAAGCTGCGCGAGAAGTACCGGGAGGCACTCAGATGAATTGGGATGACCTGCTCAAGATCATCGTGGTCTACACGTTGGGTTGGCTTTCTGGCACCAGGTTCAAGGGCAAGCCATGAGCTGGAAGATCGAGTCGCAACTCCATGAACAGGACCTCCACCGTTACCGGGTAGCCATCGCCACTTCCGACGAGGGGGGAGTGACCGCCATCTTCACGTTCGATCAGTTGTACGACAAAGAGGGTGCCATCTGGTGCGAGATCTATGTCGAGATCGAGACCGACACCTTGGACCGACCGATCCGCGCCGTGCCGCTGACCCGCTGCAATCTCCTGAACGCCACCCGTGCCAGCTACGGGGCGGTGATCGACCAGCTCAACACCGACTACCAGGGAATCGAGTGGAAGCCGATCGTCCAAGAGCTCGTGTCGTTGAGCGCCTTCCACTACCGCGCCGGTGCCCCGTCCACTCGCCTCACGGGCAAGATCGTCGCCACCGACGTCCACCCGTTCCTGCTGCGCCCACTGATCGCCGGCAACGGGGTCACTGTGCTGTACGCAGAGGGCGGCTTGGGCAAGTCCAAGGTCGCCTTGGCTGCCGGACTGAGCGTGGCCACAGGGCTTGACCTGTTGGGTGTGGTGCCCAACCAGACAGGCCCGGTGGTGTACTTCGACTACGAGGACAACGACGAGCCCCACCAACAGCGCCTCGCTGCCCTGGTGGCCGGCTACCACCTGGACCTGACCGACGTTGAGTTCTACCACCAGCGTCTGGTGAGCTCGGCGGTGTACTCGCAGACTGAGATGCGGCGCAAGGTCAACGAGCTAGGCGCGGTGTTGGCCATCGTGGACTCGATCGGGTTGGCCCGCGGGGGGAACGCCAACGCTCCGGAGGACACGATCAGGTTGTTCCGTGCGTTGCGTTCGTTGCGAGTGCCGGTGTTGGCGCTGGATCACATCGCTGCTGAGGACGTGAAGGCGAAGGCAAAGGACAGCACGGCGTCGGTGCCGAAGCCGTATGGCTCGGTCTACACCACGAATTCGGCTCGGATGACGTGGGCGATGAGACAAGTGACGGGTGCCACCGGGAAGGGCCGGCGACAGTACGAGTTCGTGAACACCAAGGCCAACCACGTCGCCCCTCAGCGCAGCTTCGTGCTCGACGAGATAGCGACCGAGCATCGCGACAACCAGTACATCTACGGCGCGCTCCGTTACGACCGGGAGCCTGACGATTGGGAACAGGGGAAGCTGATATGACCAAGACCTACGACCTCGAACCACTGGACCCCGAACACCGACTGTCGTATCACCTACAGCCATCCGCCAGCCCTTGCGAAGTGATCCGCATCTCCATCGAGCGTGCCGTCGACAAGCTGTGGATCGACCACGGCCTCAACGAGACCCTCGGTACCGAAAACATCGACGTCGATACCTTGATGGCCATCTACAAGTGCGACACCTGCCAGATCGACCTGGTGAACGACGTCGACTGACCACCCGCCCGGGGTGGGGGAGGGAAGGATTCCCGACCCCCGCCCCCCACGAGAAAGAAGATGCCATGCCCGACGAGAACAACGAGATGACTGTCGAAGCGGACCCGTCCGACAACATCCCCCCCGAGTGGGAGTGGGTCTATCGCACCCGGATGAACACCGTCCACCAGGTGTCATTCACGTTCTGCGTGATCCTCAGAGAGCGCGCCACCAAGCGTCGGCAGGCTCGTGAGCTCAAGAGCGCGGAGTTCACGTGGAAGCAGATGATGGGTGTGCCCGCCGTCGACGTCCGAGAGATGAAGGCGCGGGTGTTGAGGCACTACCGCCTCGACCTCCAAGCGGAACACGACGAGGCGCAGCGTCGCCTGGTCCACCTCGAAGATCGGAACCTGTGATGGGAGAGATCGAGATCCATGCCGACCCGGAGCTGGCTGCCCACGACCTGAACGTGCTCATCATCAAGGGCCGCATCGCTGCGCCGCCCGAGGTCGTGGAGCGTGATGGCCAGGAGGTGGTGCGGTTCTTGGTGACGACCAGGACGAACGTGCCTCGTCGCCGTGTCGACGTGCTGCCCGTGTTCTTGTACGACCCCGACGACGATGCCCTGAGCGCCCTCGCTCACAACTCCCAGGTGTGGGTGACCGCCTCTGTGCAGCGTCGCTTCTGGGAGGCACGTGAGGGGCGCAGGAGCGAGCTGCGTCTGGTCGCCCAGAACGTCATTGGTGTCGGTGACAAGGATGCCAAGCTGGCAACCGACTTCATCGACATGACCGAGACTCAGATGGCCAAGGTGTGGGGCACGGCATGAAGTCGAAGCGGCGGTGGGACCGGGCACCTGTCGACAAGGTGCACATCCACGAGGATCCCGAAGGCTTCGAGGGCTTCACCACCCACAGCTACGAGGTCCAACTCATCGCATCGTTCAATGGTCGGGAGGTACTCAAGGTCCGCACCGACTATCACGAACTGGAGATCTACGTGTCGCCCACCGGCCGCTCGTTGCGGGTGTGGCGCGACCATCGAGAACTGAGGGAACCATGAGCTACGGCACCGAAGTACTACGACTCATTGACGAGGGCTACATCGACCGCAACCTCGCCACGCTGGAGCTGCGAGGGAGTCTCCGCATCCAGGACATGATCCAGTTGACCACTCTGCGCAACATTGACGTGTCGTTACGAGCCATCGTCAACCGCCTCGACCACCAGGACGAGCACCGTGCCAACGTCGCCGGGTCCCTCGATGGCATCCTCACCGTGATCGACAACGTGGCCGCCTCGCTCAACGCCATCGCCAAGGTCCTCGACGACTTCGGCGAGGGCACCCATCTCCACGTCCAGGTCGACCGATGAGCGTCAAGGTCAACATCACCACCGAGCAGGTGCGTGCGGCCTACGAGAAATACAAGGCCGGCGCCACGTTCTCGGAACTGGCTCGCAAGCACAAGGTCTCGACGAAAACGATGGAGCGGTACCTGAAGGCGCTGCCCGAGTGGCGACCCCCGCCGGCCAATCGGCAGGGCCGCAGGGACGCACGTCGATCGGTACAGCTCGACAACCCGGCGGTGTGCCTGATCTGTGATCAGCCGTTGTTGGGACACCCGATCGTCGACAACCCGTGCCGTGACATGGAGAGGAGGTTCGCGTGAACAACATCAACACCCTGGCGCTCAACATGACCGAGGGCGAGCTCAAGACCAACATCCTCGACACCGCGGCCAAGACCGGCTGGCTTGTCCACCACGACCGGCCGGCTCAGTACCAATCGGGCAGGTACGCCACCCACATCGAGGGCGACGTCGGCTTCCCTGATCTGGTGATGGTGCACGTCAAGCACTTCGATCTGATCATCGTTGAGCTCAAGAACCAACGTGCCAAGCCCACGCCCGAACAGGTACGTTGGCTCAAGCCGTTGGCCGGCGGCAACGACACTCCCTTCAACGAGAACTCTGGCGTCTGGCTCGTCGACCACAACGGTGCGTTGGTAGTTGGGGTGTGGCAGCCGATCCACTGGCTCAACGGCACCATCCAGCACTACATGGTTGAGAGGTACAGATGATGGCCGATCCCGAACCGAACCTGTTGGGCGAAGCGATCACCCGCAACACCACTCAGTGTTACTCGTGCGGTGACGACATCGTGTGGACCAGGGGC
>CAZDIQ010000006.1:0-6458 GCA_964505525.1 uncultured Acidimicrobiaceae bacterium
GGCGCTACAGAGTGTCGGCCCGCAGCGCCAACACACCCGACACGTCCACCGGCAATATCGGGTTCCGTGTCGTGGCGGTCGAGCGGTGACGTCGGGCGCGACCACCCGGGCTCGGATGACGACACGACGGTGCCGGGTGCGCACAGTGGTGCACCAGACATTGACCAGCCAGCTCTCGCGCCGGCATCCGCTATCGTCGGGCCACGGCCGAGCACCGAGATCAACGGAGGAACGTGATGAGACCTGACCGGCACTCCCGCACCATGCTGCCGATCCCGGATCGGCCGGCCCCTGGCTTGACGACGTACGACGCCAAGGACCCGGACACCACCTACCCGCCCATCGAGCCGATGCTTCCGCCGGCGGGCGCGCCCAACGTCCTCGTCGTGCTCCTCGACGATGTCGGCTTCGGGGCGGGCAGCGTCTTCGGTGGCCCTTGCCGCATGCCGACCGCGGAGCGTCTCGCCGACGGTGGGCTGCGCTTCAATCGCTTCCATACCACCGCCCTGTGTGCGCCGACCCGCCAGGCGCTGCTCACCGGGCGCAACCACCACTCCGTCGGCATGGGCAGCATCACCGAGACCGCGACCTCGGCTCCGGGCAACAGCTCGCTGCGGCCGAACACGAAAGCACCGCTGGCGATGACGTTGAAGCTCAACGGGTACTCCACCGCGCAGTTCGGCAAGTGCCACGAGGTGCCCGTCTGGCAGGCCTCGCCGATGGGCCCGTTCGACGCGTGGCCCTCTGGCGGCGGTGGGTTCGAGACGTTCTACGGGTTCATCGGGGGCGAGAACAACCAGTGGGAGCCCGCCCTGTACCAAGGCACCACGCCGGTCGAACCACCTGCGACGCCTGAGGAGGGTTACCACCTTACCGAGGACCTCGCCGACCGCGCGATCGGCTGGGTCCGTCAGCAGAAGGCGCTGATGCCCGACAAGCCGTTCTTCGTGTACTTCGCCCCCGGCGCCACCCATGCGCCACATCACGTGCCCAAGGAGTGGGCCGACCGCTACGCCGGGGCGTTCGACGACGGCTGGGACGCCCAACGGGAGCGGACCTTTCAGCGCCAGCAGGCCCTGGGCGTCATCCCCGCCGACGCCGAGCTGACGGCGCGGCACACCGAGATCCCGGCGTGGGATGACATGCCCGAGGAGCTCAAGCCGGTCCTGTCCCGCGAGATGGAGGTGTACGCCGGGTTCCTGGAGCACACCGACCACCATGTGGGCCGGCTGATCGACGCGCTGGAGGATCTCGAGATCATCGAGGACACGATCGTCTACTACATCGTCGGCGACAACGGTGCGTCCGCGGAGGGCACCGTCAACGGCGCGTTCAACGAGATGGCCAACTTCAACGGTATGGCCGCCCTGGAGACGCCTGACTTCATGCTCTCGAAGATGGACGAGTTCGGCTCGCCCAACTCGTACAACCACTACGCGGTCGGCTGGGCGTGGGCGATGGACACCCCGTTCCAGTGGACCAAGCAGGTCGCGTCGCATTGGGGCGGCACCCGCAACGGCACCATCGTGCACTGGCCCCAGGGCATCACCGAACCCGGCACGATCCGCTCCCAGTTCACCCACGTCATCGACCTGGCGCCGACCATCCTCGAGGCCGCCGGGCTGCCCGAGCCGACGATGGTCAACGGGGTCCAGCAGTCGCCGATGGAGGGCACGAGCATGCTCTACGCCTTCAACGACGCCGAGGCACCGGAGCGCCACGACCTCCAGTACTTCGAGATGTTCGCCAACCGCGGCATCTACCACCGCGGCTGGAGCGCGGTCACCAAGCACCGCACCCCGTGGGACATGGTCGGCGGCGAGGTGCCCGCCTTCGACAACGACGTGTGGGAGCTCTACGACGGCGCCACCGACTACAGCCAGGCCCGCAACCTGGCGGCCGAGCAGCCCGAGATGCTCGCCAAGCTGCAGCGGCTGTGGCTGATCGAGGCCGTCAAGTACAACGTGCTGCCGATGGACGACCGCCTCGCCGAGCGCGCCGACGCGGAGATCGCCGGTCGCCCCACGCTCATACATGGCAAATCGCAGCTGTTCTTCCCCGGCATGGGTCGCCTCTCGGAGAACAGCGTCGTCAACATCAAGAACAAGTCGTTCTCCGTCACCGCCGAGGTGGTCGTCCCCGCCGACGGCGCCGACGGCGTGATCATCGCCCAGGGTGGCCGCTTCGGAGGCTGGGCCTTCTACGCCAAGGACGGGCACGCCACGTTCGTCTACAACACGCTCGGCATCCACCTCGACACCACAGTCGCCGATGTGGCAATCCCAACCGGGACCCACCAGGTGCGCATGGAGTTCGCCTACGACGGCGGCGGGCTCGCCAAGGGCGGCACCGTCACCATCTACCACGACGGCGACAAGGTCGGTGCAGGACGCGTCCAGCAGACCCAGCCGATGGTGTTCTCCGCTGACGAGACGACCGACATCGGCTACGAGTCCGGCACCACCGTGACGCCGGACTACACCGCCGACAGCAGTCGCTTCAGCGGCAAGATCAGCTGGGTTCAGATCGATCTCGGCGACGACGACCACGACCACTTCATCGACCCCGACGAGCGGCTCCGGGTCGCCATGGCTCGCCAGTAGGGGAGCTGGATAGCAACGCGGGGTCCAATCGTCGTGACCGCCGGAGAACCCGGAGATTACGCCGTTGATGCATGGCATAAATCTCCGTGAAGGCTTCTGCACATAGGCAGAGGCGGGTGAGGCGACGGTTTCGACGTGGTGTCGGACCCGGATTCACGCCATCACGGTCCTATGTTCGTTCCTGGTTGCGGGCGTTGTCGACCAGTTGACGTACTTCCGGCACGACCTCGGTGGCGAAACGTTCTGTGATGACGTGGTCGTCGCCGCCGATGAGGAACGCGGTGATGCCGTGTGTCAGAACCAGGTCGGTGAGTTGTTCGACCCACTGCTGTGGCGAACCGTTGAGTAGCCCGTGGTCGGTCGGGCCGAACCCGACCCGCATCACGTTCATCATTCTTCGGACTTCCCTGGGAGAGCGTCCGACATCCGTGGCTGCCTGGTCGATTCTTTCGTTGAGTTCGGGTAGGGACGCTGTCCCGTCTGGCAGGTACTCGTAGGTGGGGAGCCATCCGTCGCTGACAGCGCCAGTGAGGGTCAGCATCCTCGGCTTGTACGAACCGACCCAGATCTGGATGTCATGGGCCGGACGAGGGCCGCGTTTGGCGCCTGCCATCTGGTAGTAGTCGCCGTCGAAGCGCACCCCGCCGACCTGCTCGGTATCCCAGATCTCACGGATGATGGCGATACCCTCCCGGAGCGCGTCGACTCCCTGCCCGGCGGTCAGCCGACGTCCACCCATTGCCGCAATGCCATCCCAGAAGGCACCGGCACCGATGCCCAGTTCGAGCCTGCCTCCGCTCAGGATGTCAAGAGACGCTGCGGCTCTTGCCAGCATGGCGGGGGGCCGAAGAGGAAGGCTGAGTACGTTGCCGCTCAGATGCACACGCTCGGTCTTCGCAGCCGCATAGGTCAGCAGGGTCCAGGTGTCGAGGAACCCCGCCTGGTACGGGTGGTCCTGAAAGGTGACGAGGTCCAGTCCGGTACGGTCAGCGGTCACTGCGAGATTGATCACGTGTTGAGCGTCCTGTGCGGTTGGGGTGACGAATGTGCCAAAGAGCAGGTCGTGTCCATAGTCGGTCATATGGCGGTCTCCAGTCGCGTGTCGACATCGCTGTCGGCGTCGGGGTCGATGTTGAAGTTGTCTCGAAAGAGGTTCTCGGGGTCGTAGCGGCGTTTCAGGTGTCGCAGTCGCTCCAGAGCCGGCGGTGGAAAGGCGTCGCTCAAGCGGTCGGGCCGGCGGTCGGTGTCGAAGCTGAGGTATAGGCCGTCGAAGTGATCCGATAGACCGTCCCATGCTGCGTTCAGCATCTCCTGGTCGGCCCCCATTGCTGTTATCTGAAACTCGGGCGTCCGGTGGGAGAACGCGGTCTCGCCTGATGGTACGTCGGCTATGGCACCGCCCATGCTGCGCAGCTGGAAGAAGAAGACTTCACCGCTGCCGAGTAGTTCCGCGGCGTCGTGGCCGAACTCATCAGTCAGGGTGGGGAGGAAGGCTGATCGGGACGCAGGCTCTCCCCAACCCCGCTGGCCGTCAGGGCCGACGTCCGCTGCCTGGGCCATGATGTCGGCATATCGGGCGATCACGACCTCCTGCTCGGCGAGCAGGCCAAGGCCGATGAAAGGAGTGAGACGGTCGACAATGATTTCAGGGTCGTCGGAGTCGACGATGGCGTACAGCTGCACCACGGACTGACTCTGCCTTGGGCGTCCGGTCACGAGAAACACCGTGGTGTCGCGTGGGGCCGTGCTGGCCAGTTGACCGTAGAGACGAAGGGTCTCCTCGATGTCGGTGGTGACCAGCACGAACTGGGCCCATCCGACCTCTCCGAGTTCATAGACTTCGAATTCGAAGGCGGTGGCGATGCCGAAGTTCGCACCAGCCCCTCGCACTGCCCAGAACAGCTCGGGGTTGTCCTCGGCGGTCGCCCTCACCTGAGTTCCGTCGGCGAGGACGAGTTCGACCGCCCAGAGGTGGTCGATGGTGAGACCGTGGTTGCGTGACAGGTACCCGATGCCACCGGCGGTGGCCAGTCCACCGACTCCGACTCCTCCGTAGTCCCCGGATCCAAGTGCCCATCCGAAGGGGTCGAGCGCTGCTGCCACCTGCTTCCAGGTGGCCCCCGGTCCGATCCGCACGAGCCGCCGGTCGACGTCGACGACCTCGATGCTGTTCATTCCACTCACGTCGATCACGAGCCCGCCGTCGTTTGTGGAGCGGCCGCTGATTCCATGACCCCCGCTGCGGATGCCAAGAGGCAGGTCACGGTGGCGGGAGGCGAAGGCTATTGCATCGACCACCTCGGACGGAGTACGGGGTTGAAGGACTATCCCCGGGGTTCCTCCTCGGAGATAGGTGGAACTCACGCTTCGATACGAGACGTCTCCGGGCTCGATGACCACATCTGCCAGGGACTCCGGGATGCCGTCGTAGTCAATGCCCTGTCGGCGACGAGACCGGACGGCCGCACTCCGTCGCGGCCGGGAACCTGGTGCGACCTCCACCGCTTCCATCAGACCCGCCAATCGATCCACGTCGGCCACAGAACCAACGGGTACGACCACAGGTAGGCCATGCTCGGCCAGCTCATGCAACTGGTCGATGTTGATTTCAGGAGACGCCATCGTCCAGTCTCCGTCGCTGGCGATCAATCTCGCTCCTGCCAGAACATCCAAGGCGTCGCGTCCGTTGGCGACCACAGTGCGATAGGAAGCTTCGGGGTCGCTCAGGTCCGAGAGGGTAGGCGGGGTTGCAACGGCCAGTGGAATTCGACTGGTGCGGCCCGCAATCCACACCGACGCTGTCCACGGGTCAAGGCCCGACAGGTCGTGACCGGCATCCTCGGCGATACCGACAACCGCCAGGTCCAAACCGGCTTCCTCGGCGCGATGGGCCAATGCCGTTGCCTTGTCCAGGGCTGAGGCTTCGTCCGCAAGGCCGATCGCAATTCCCAATTCCAGTGGTCTTGGTCTTGTCATTGCCGTCTCGCTCTCAGATGATATGTACTACAGATGATCGGTGCAACATAGAATCCTGGTAGATTGTTCCCATGCAGAACGTCGCACATCACGACAGGACAGGATCTGGACCTCTCATGGATGGGGACTTCGGTCGCGCGATCGGAGCGTTGCTCCGGTCGTACCAGGAACGCGTCTCTCCCATCCTCGGCGACTTTCCACATGGGCCGCGCGGCTACCAGATTCTCTGCGAAGTGGTGCAAGCCGACCAACCCAGTCAGCTCGCCCTGGCGAACCGATTGGGTGTCGACCGCACCGTGATGACCTACCTGATCGACGACCTCGAAAGTGCTGGTTTGGTGGAGCGCCAACCCAACCCCGACGACCGCAGACAGCGCCGGGTGGTCGCCACTCCGCGCGGGCGGGAGGCTGTCGCCGCACTCTGCCGGGAAGTCGCCGCCGCCGAACGTGAGGTCCTCGGTTCCCTCGACGAGGAAGAGAACGCCTCGTTCAGGAACCTTCTGGTCAAGGCCACCGGGGGAGCGTAGGGAGCGGGGGGCGATCGTTTCGTCGTCACGATTGCCATTCGCGCGTTCAGAATCCGTTCAGTCCCTCCTGACAAGCTGATACCGGAAGCCACGCTTCGTCGTGGATCCGCGCGTCCGATGTGAGAGGTGATTGTGCGTTCGCCAACGGCAACCATGGCGGTGGTTCGGGTGTCCGAGCGCGCTCAGAACGTGTCCGATGGGTGGGACCGCGCAAGGTGTCATTCTCACACGACCCGGCATCGAGACTTCCATCGCACAGGGGCTTCCCGATGACAAGACGTCTCTGGATGTGGATCGTCGTCATGGGGCTTTTCGGGGCGATGGTGACAGCACTTCCACGGGACGCATCGGC
>CAZDIQ010000006.1:6558-16393 GCA_964505525.1 uncultured Acidimicrobiaceae bacterium
GACATCGGTGCGATGGCCGCCGACATCCGCGCGTGGGCAGGTTCGGCAAGCCAGGCCGCAACTCCCGGTGAGATCACAGCACCCGGACTGAGGCTTGCGGACCGCATGCAGGATCTCGAGCGGCAGGTTGCGCAGGAACAGGATTGCCCGCCGGACCCGACGTTCGTGAACGAGCTCACGATGGCGGTGCAGGATGCGTTGCGAACCCTCATGGAACGTTTCCCCGGTTCGATCACCTACGCGGAGGTCGTGCTCGGATTGCAGGTCGGTGCCATTGGTGCGGGATCAGAGTTCCCCGAAGACGCGGCTGAGATCCAGGCGGCCATGGAATCCGATCTGGAACAACAGTACGACGAAGTCATCGCACAGACACCGATCGACAAGTTTGATCTACTCGATATCGTCATGGCGGCCCAAGCGCTCGGCATGGAGACGATCGGTGGCGTGCACACACCCCAGGAGATTCTGATCGTCATGGGGGCTGGAGGCTGATGAAACGGTTCACAGCGACCCTGATCACGTGCCTGGTTCTGGCTCTGGGCGCGGCCGCGTGCAGTGGGGGAGATGGATCGCCGTCGACGGTACCACCAGGCGACACCACAACAAGTACCGGGGAGCAAACAACGTCGGTCCCGGATGACGGAGGGTCGTCGACGACGACGGAAGCACCACCGCCACAGGCCGGACCCGCCGTACTTGCCTTGGAAGGGGCGGATCCGATCGTCCTGACGACCGAGGCAGGCGGCGGACAGAGACCCATGCTGACCTGGGAACCGGTGGATGGGACCGACATCTATGCGGTGTTCGTGTACACCGCAGATGGTGATCCATATTGGGCGGCGCGGACACCCGAGGCCCAACTGAGGGTGGGTGGCGTCGAGATTCCCGACAGCGCCGTGGGCCCACGAATCGCCGATGGCTATCGCTGGATGGTGTACGCCATCGACGCGGATGGGAAACTGATCACATCGAGCGAACTGGGAACTCTGACGCCCTGAGCCTGTAATGAGTCAACCCGCACGCCGGCTACAGAACGGACGGTACGACCACCGGTGGGCCATCTTCGGCCAGCTCATGTGGTCGCCGACGGAACAGACGACTTGGCTGATCTACCGGTGCGAAACGCCGCCAGAGAGCAAATGAGAGTGACCACAACAGCCGTGCCGATCATCACTCGATAGTCGACGACGCCGATCACCGCGGCCGCACCCAGCAGGACAAGTGTCTGAGGAAGATTGAAGGCGACATTCGATGCGGCTGAGGTTCTTCCCTGGAGTTCGGCTGGTGTCAGCCTCTGACGGAGGGTGACGTAGGCCACAACCATCCAGGGGATTCCGAGCCCGATGACGACCATTCCGATGATCGCCAAGAAGAGACTGGTACCTATGAACGGAGCCAGACCGACACCGAGCAGGATCGTGCCGAGGCCGACCGTCCGGCTCTCCCCAAACCGACGGACCGCAGTCGAGGAAGTGATCCCGCCCACGACTGCACCGATCCCCTGGAGGCTCACGAGGACACCGAGCATGGCCGTTTCCACTCCCAGGCCTTGCTCCATCATCGGGAACACCGCCGCGTTGACCATCCCGACGATCCCGAATGCGACGGTCAACACGACCGTGAGCGGCCCCAGCACCGGTGTCCGGAACAGGTGTCCGAACCCTGCCCCGAGTTCCCGCCAGTACCCGGCACGCTCCTCCCGCGGAGGGGGTGGTGTCTCTGTAATCGAAAGACGGGCGAGCAGGAATGCGGTGATGGCGAAACACGCCGTGGCCAGACCGACGACTGCGAACGGACCGACCACCACGTAGAGACCCGTACCGATCAGAGGTGAGATCAGCCGCAGCGCCTGATCGATGGTCTGAAGGACACCGTTGCCCGAGGCCAGTTCGTCATCGGGGAGCAGGTCACGGATGATCCCTGAACCAGCCGAAGCCGTGCAGTACTGCATCATCCCGTAGAGGAAGATCACCACGTAGATGATCCATAGCTGGTCGACTCCACCGACTGCGAACAGGCTGGCAAGGATCGGGACCATGGCAGTGTTGGTCCAGACCAGAAGCTTCTTGCGGGACATCCGGTCGGCGATCTGGCCGATGAACGGCGCGAGCAGGGCCGGCAATCCCATGACCGCGAACACGACTGCCGCCGCACCGTCGGAACCGGTCATGTCCTTGACCCATACCGCCATCATGAGGAACAGAGCGCTGTCTCCGATGTTGGTGAACAACCAGGCCCTGACCAGTTGTCGGAAGCCCTGTCGGTGCCAAGCTGCCGGACGGCGTGAGAGCAAAGATGTCACTCGATGGGCTCCGGGTTGAGGACACTGAAGATGTTCATCCTCCGTGCGCCATCAGGGCGCTGACTCGCATCGGTGTTTCTGTCCAGATACTTCGTGGCAATTTCCTGGAGTTGGCGGGTCATCTCGATTCCTTCCTCGAGAGTGAGCCAGACATCCGTACCGGTAATGGTGATGGCATCTATCCAGGCCGGATCCTCATTGTGGGCGAGTGCCAGGAAGCGGCGGATCCTCTCCACTTCGGTCAGGATGACCATGGTCGCTAGTTCGGTGATGGCGGCCAGCGATCCGGGGACATCCGGGGAAGGGCGCATGTCCCGCGTCCCGCGTATGAGCCGCCACGGCTTCTCGCGGCCACGACGTTCGGCAGGCTCGATGTAGCCGTACTTGGCGAGCATCCGGAGGTGGAACGAGCACGAGGCGACCGACTCTCCGGTCTTGTCGGCACATTGAGTAGCGGTGGCCTCGTCCACATGGGAGAGGTGGTCCATCAACTCGAGCCGGAGTGGGTGGGCGAGTGCCCGGATGCTCTCCGGGTCAGTGATCACACGATGCGCTCTGGTTGACATGAACCCACGATAGCATTCTAAAGACGTCTTTAGCAAGACTCCTTTAGGATCATCAGCGAGATTCTCCTGACCTCGAGGTTCGTCGAACCCTCGAAGCTCCGAACGATTCTTCGCCAACCCGTCTCCAAGAACTGAACCCGCCCGAAGAGCGTCAAGCCGAAGTTCGCGTGGGTCGGTACAGCAGGGCGAACGCCCCCGACCCGAACTCATGGCGATCCACGAGCTCGAGTTGGATGCGCTCGCGCAGACCTGCGAGCAATGTCGGCCCGTGTCCGGCAAGGACCGGCTGCACAACGAACTCGTACTCGTCGATCAGTCCCAGATCCGCCAGCGCCAGGGGGAGCGTCACGCCACCCACCCACAGGCCCTCGCCCGGCTCCTGTTTGAGCCGCTGAACCGCTTCCCCCAGGTCGCCGTGCACCAGGTCCGCATTCCAATCGACCCCGGTCAGCGTGCTCGACACGACATACTTCTTCGCCCGGTCGATGGTCTCGGCGAACGGGATCTCCCACTCATCCATCCAGTCGGGCCATGTGCCTGTGGCCGGCCGCCGCCACGCCGACTCCATCATCTCGTAGGTCACCCGGCCGAAGAGCAACGCATCGGCGCGTTCCATCTGAGCGGTCCAGTGACGCATCGACTCCTCGTCCGGGGGCAGTCCTGCCTCGTGATGACAACAGCCGTCGAGCGTGACGTTGATCGAGTATCGAAGTGTTCGCATCTCGTTGCTCTCCCTTGATGCGGCCTGTTCACCGGACGGCTGCAGCCCATTCCTCCTCGGCGCCCCGGCATCGCCCAACTCTAGAGCCGTGGTGCGAGCCAGACCGCAGAACGAGTGTGGAAGCGGTTCGGCGTTCCGGTCGCCGCCGAGTCGGTCCCGAGGAGCTTTGGAACCCGAGGGTTCCTGAACTCAGACCTCGTCGCGGTGGAAACGGAGTCGACAACCGGCGCGGTGCGGGTCGCGCGGTTCCAAGGCGTCGACGACGACTCCCTCGTATCCATCGGCCAGACCCTGGGTAAGTCCGAGGTGTATGGCGCAGATCGTGTCGGGGTCGGCGGCAGCAGTGTCGGCAAACGGGCAGTGGCGGAGCACGAACTCGGGGGTCTCGCTCTCGCCGACGAGAATCGGGTCGAAGCCGCCTCTTCGCAGCGCGTGCTCCAGACCTTCCACGGCGTCGGTTCCTTGGCCCCTCTGGGCTATCAACCACTGGCCGGTCCGACGGCCAACCTCAACGGGGTCGTCTCCGGTGCGGAGCATCTCGACGAGTAACAGGTTGAGTCGACGATAGGGACCGTCGCCAGCTCGATCGACGGCGGAGTCCACCTCGAACATTTGACGTGGTCGCCCTCGTCCCTTGACCGGGGCGAGTGTTTGGATGACCAATCCGGCCTCTACCAGTTTGGCAAGGTGCTGGCGGATGGCATTGTGATTCAGTCCGAAATGATCGGTGATCTCCCCGACATCGACCGGCGCGCCGGCGTCGGCCACATACTCGAAGATGCGATGCCGTGTGGGGTCACCAAGCGCCCGGGCCTGAAGTTGGTTCATTGGCTGAGAAGGGTAATCGTCAGGTTCCGTTCGTCGAGCGGTTGGCGTGACACCGCGGCGTGGTCGTTGATCTGAGCCCTCAGTCATCTCGTCGCCATGCCCCGGAATCGGTGTGTCTTGCCTTTGTAATATTTCTAGCATAGACTAGAACAAATGAAAGGGAAGCAACACCGGGCGGCCCACCGCCAGACACCGAGTCGAGAACTTCCTGTGATACCTGTCCGGCAGAACCTGGTCCGGGATCCCCTGCGGACTCCCGACCCTCGCTCCCGGGAGTCTTTCCATTCCCTGGGTTCGGACCGGGTTCCTATCCCCATTCAAGAACATGTGTGAGTACTGCGGATGTCGTGAGGAACCCGAGATCGGCGCACTCGGGGCCGAGCACGACGCGATCATCGATCTGGCCGACCTGGTCCTGGTCGAGCTCGGGGCGGGGAACGAGACGATTGCCGGTGCCACCACGCGTCTTCTTGGGCTGCTCATCCCTCATGTCCAACGAGAGGAAGGTGGAGTGTTCAGGCTCGCCGAGGCGATGGGGCTGGGCAACGAGTTCGTGTTCGACCTTGAGGACGACCACCGCAGGTTCGACAGTGCCCTGTCCAATCCCGAGAGTCTCGATGCCGCCGCGCTTGAAGCTGTCCTCGACGAGTTGTACCGCCACATCGCGATTGAGGAGTACGACCTCTTCCCGGTGGTAGCGAGAGAACTGAAGGCTCGTCGGACGGTCGACGAGGCGACTGTCCCGGCGCGGAGGTCCACGAATTGAGACACGTGGTGAGCCCCGCCCTGGTGTTCCCGCCGTCGGGGTCGAGCCTCGAGGTCCTCAATCGAAGGTCTGGCACAACTACCCGGGTGAGCTCGGAGGAGGCAAAGAAATGACACAGACGACCAATCGCCCAACGCAGACCGTGCAATCTGAGGGGCCGCAACCGGACGTGCCCCCTCACCCTCATTTCACCCTGGGGACCCTGATTGTCGTCGGCATCCTCGGTGCTCTGATCGCAACCGTGTTGGCGGTTGCTTCCCTGATGATCACCGCGGGTCGGAACTCGGTCGATGACGCCCTGGTCACCGAGAAGGTCGATGCGCTTCTTGCCTCGGCCGAGATCACCGGAGGGTATGGCTCCGACAACATCATCCCCGACCTGACCCCCAAGGCCCAGCTGGCCCTGGCTCCGGCCGACGAGGTCAACGTCTCGATCGCTCCGAATGTCCCGCCGCCCTCGGGCCGCACCACGCAGGCGATCGTCGAGGTGCACTTTGAGGTTGTGGAAGGTCTCTCCACAATCGACCTCGGCACCGGCCTCCAATCCGAAACATGGGGATACCGGCTTCTCGACGGTCCTGACGGACTCGTGATCGGAACACCGGGACCGATGATCCGCGCCAGGGTTGGTGACATCCTCCGCTTCACCATCACCAACCCGGCAGGCAACCATGACGCCCACAATGTCGACTTCCACGCTGTCACCGGGAGCGGCGGTGGTGCCGAAGCGACGGTTGTCGCCCCCGGTGAGACCAAGACCATCGAGGCCCGTCTCCTCTATCCCGGCTTCTTCATGTATCACTGCGCATACGGTGACATCGTCACCCACATCTCCCACGGCATGATGGGAGGCATCCTGGTCGACCCGGAGAACCCCCTTCCTGACGCAGAGCATGAGTGGTACGTCGTCCAATCCGAGTACTACACCTCGGCTCCGGTCGACGGCGTTGCCGGATTCGACCGGGTCGCGGCCACCGCCGAAGCTCCATCCCATGTGGTCTTCAACGGGGCGGTGGGAGCGCTCACCGGCGACAACGCCCTGAAGATGGAGGTGGGGGAGAGGGGAAGGATCTACTTCGTCAACGCCGGGCTCAACCTGATCTCCAGCTTTCACCCGATCGGCTCGCATTGGGACCGGGTCTACCCGGAAGCAACCCTGTTCAGCCCACCATTGCGGGGTTCCCAGACCACGTTGATCCCTGCCGGGGGAGGGACGGTTGTCGAACTGGTCGCGCGGGTCCCCTCGACGCTCGTTCTGGTCGACCATGCTCTCTCGCGTGCCGTCGACAAGGGTGCCATCGGCCAGATCGTCATCACCGGAGATCCGAACCCGGAGATCTTCGACGGTGAGGGCGGCGAAGGTGGCGGTGGTCACGACATGGACGGACACGGCGACCCCGAATCGCCCGAGGGCGAGCAGGTGTCGATCATGCCCGGCGCGTGGGAGATCCAGGACATGGGTCACCCCGACGAGTTCGCCGACAATGAGACACCTGCCGACTTCTCGGTCAACGTCCTGCGGATCAAGGTGGGCACCACCGTTACGTGGACCAACGATGATCCCGACATGCTGCACACGGTGACCGACGTCGACGGACGCTTCGACTCGGGGTTCTTCGCCACGGGTGAGACGTGGTCGTACACGTTCGACACGCCGGGTGAGTATGAGTATTACTGCATGCCCCACCCGTGGATGCGAGCCAAGATCATCGTCGAGGAGTAGTGGAATGGCCCCTGTCACATGGGTTGCCCCGCCATCGGTTGGATGCCTGGGCGTGGCGATCCATGTGAGGATGGGTTCCTGTCACCGTGTATCGAAGCCAAGGATCGGCTCTGGGTCTGTTGGGTAGGCTGTCGTTAACACCCTGAATGGCGGGAGAGAGAAATGGCACACGGCGACATCACCCACATCGACATCCCCGTCGATGACATCGAGAGAGCCACGAGCTTCTACAGCGACGTTCTCGGCTGGCAGATAGCGGAGATGCCCGGATACGAGGGCTATCCGATGTGGCAGGCTCCGAATCAGGTCAGCGGCGGTGGCTTCACGCAGCGCGATGAGCGACTGCAAACCATGCGTAGCTACGTGGAAGTGGATTCGATTGCGGATGTCTTCACGAAGGTGGCGGCTTCCGGGGGATCAATCTTCATCGACAAGACACCCATCAGCGACACCAGTTGGTACGCAGTGATCCTGGACACCGAGGGAAATCAGCTGGGTCTCTACGAGGGAATCACGGAGTAGCGCGTCCGGCTTCTCGACAAATGGGTCATCGCTCCTCAGAGTTCGGAACCTTCGGGTTGGAGTTGCCACGTCTTGCGATAGGCGCTGGGTGAGGTGTGGAGGTTGCGTGCAAAGGCGGCCCGTAGGCTCGCAGCCGTGCCGAAACCGCTGACGGTGGCGACCCGTTCGATGGGTAGCGTCGTTGTCTCCAACAGTTCCTGGGCGTGACGTAGTCGCTCGATCGTGAGCCACGCGCTTGGCGTGGAACCGTAGATCGCTGCGAACCGCCGAATGAGGGTTCTCTCGCTCACGTGGGCATGCTTGGCGAGGTCGCGGACCTTCAGGTTTTCGTCGAGATGCTGTCGTGCCCATTGGATCGTCGCTCCCACGTCGAGATCGTTGGTTTCAGGAATCGGCGAGGACATGTACTGAGCCTGGTCGGCGGCGCGGTGCGGTGGGGTCACGAGGCGACGGGCGAGGGCGTTCGCCACTGCCGTCCCATGGTCACGGCGGACGAGTTCGAGACACAGGTCGATGGCGGCAACGGTCCCCGCCGACGTGAAGATTCCTCCGTCCTCCGCGTAGAGCACGGTGGCGTCGACCCTGACTGACGGGTATCGGCGCGACAGTTCCGTGGCGTACATCCAGTGGGTCGTGGCGTGGCGTCCGTCCAACAATCCGGCTTCTGCAAGCACGAATGCACCCGAACAGATCCCGGCGATGCGTGCACCGCGCACGTGGGCCTCCCGGATGGCATCCACAAGCTGAGCCGGCTGGCGGTCGTGGACGTTGGTGCATGCAGGAACGATCACAGTGTCAGCGTGTACCAGGTCGTCGAGGGTCCCGGCACCGGTGGAGAGGAAACCCGACGCCACCACCGTCTCAGGTTCGGTGGCACAGACCTGAAATTCATACCAGGGGTCGGCCAAGTCGGGGCGAGCGACGCCGAAGACCTCGCAGGGCACCGCCAACTCGAATATGGGTGCGCCGGGAGTGACTGCGAGAGCTACCCGATGCGTGTCGTGTTTCTTGCGCATGTTGGCAATTATGCCACTTGTGGAGCCGAGATCCCCGTGATGGACTGATTCCATGACAACGAATGCCCGGCTGGCACAGAACATCGGGCTCAAACATGGTGTCGCTCTCTACGTATGCGCTTTACTCGGAGCCGGTGTTCTGGTCCTTCCCGGCCAGGCCGCCTCCCTTGCCGGTCCGGCGTCGCTCGTCGCGTGGGGCTTCTCCGCTCTCATGGGTCTGCCCCTCGCCTTCACCTTCGCGGCCCTTGCATCGAGGTTCCCCGATGCCGGAGGAGTCGCAATCTACGCCTCGCGAGCGTTCGGACCTTCCTTCGGCGGAGTTGCGGGGTGGTGGTACTTCGTTGCCGGATCGGTCGGCCAGACCATTGTCCCGCTCACCGCCGGCTACTACTTAGCCGCGGCCTTCGGGCTCGACCAGCGATGGGCACCCGGTTTCGCTGCCGTCATCCTCACTGCAGGTGTGGTCGCCAACCTTGCCGGACTCAGGGTGGGAGCCCGAGTGCAGATAGCCCTCGCCCTCGGTGTCGCCGCAATCCTCGTGGCGGTGATCTTCATCGCCATGCCACAAGTCGAGCTGGCCAACTTCACGCCATTCGCACCCAATGGGCTCGACGGTGTCGGCAGCGCTGTTGTCGTTCTGTTCTTCGCATTCGCAGGTTGGGAGGCAATCGCACACCTCTCGGCTGAGTTCAAAGACGTCCGCCGCACACTTCCCCGTGCCACCCTGATCACGGTCGCGATCGTCAGCGTCCTCTACCTGGGAATCGCGTTCGCCGTGGTGGGCACGGGAAGTTACGGCTCCCGCGAACTGGACCGCATCTCCCTCGGTGTCATCATCGAGACCGGTCTCGGTGTTTCTGCGGTGGGCGCCACCGCCGTTGCGGCCGTCGTCATTTGCCTGGGGACCTCCAACGCCTTCATCGCCTCCATATCCCGCCTCGGCTATGCACTCGCCCGTGACGGCTGGGCGCCATCGGCCATGGTCCGCCTCAGCCAGCACGACGTTCCGGCCATGGCCATCCTCACCGTCGGCGGCATCGGCGCAGCCGGACTCCTGGCAGCAGCGCTTTTCGACTGGGGCACCGAAGACATCGTCTTCATCCCCGCCGTCCTCGTGCTGGCGACCTATCTCATCGGGACGGCCGCTGCACTGCGGCTACTCGAACGCGCAGAACGCATCATTGCCGGGATCGCGGTCGCTTTCCTGGTAGCCACCGTCCCCTTCGCCGGATGGCACCTCCTCATCCCACCGATCGTCGCGGCATTCGCGCTCTCGATACGTCGTCTGCAACACCGACAGCGACGCTCGCAGGTCTGAGCGTCGACGTCAGGGAATGAGCTGACCCCGGGCTTTCATGGGTGGACAGGGAATACGGCACACACGCTTGATG
>CAZDIQ010000006.1:16493-40679 GCA_964505525.1 uncultured Acidimicrobiaceae bacterium
GCGACCCGACGTTCGTCAGGTCGTCTGGGTTAGGGGGGCGGGCACCGGTGAGGTGGCAGCGATATCGGGTTTGGTGACCAGGTAGCTGCCAACGAGGATGAGGGCGAAACCGACCATCGTCCATATCGTGATCTGTTCGTTGAGGATCAGCACTCCGGCGAGGACCGCGACTGCCGGATTGACATAGGTGATGGCGGTGGAACGGATCGGTCCGATCTCGCCGATCAGTGCGAACAGGATGAGGAAGGCGATCGCACTGCACAGCACACCGAGCACTGCGATGGAGCCGAGGACGGGAGCCGAGGGCATATCGCTCGGCCAACCGCCGCTGAGGAAGACGATCGGCATGTACACGACAGCGGACAGGGCCAGCGAGATCGCCATCACCCCGACACCGGGAAGGTCGGACATCCAGCGCGACAGGATGGCCGGGCCGAGCGCATAGCCGATCACAACGACACCGAGTTGCGCAACGCTGATCAGATCCGATCCCGCAACGTCGAGACCGACGATGGCACCGACGCCGGCCGTCCCGATGAGGATGCCGAGCCAGTTGCCCCCGGAGAGTCGATCCTTGCGACCCATCACAAAGGCGATACCCACCGCGGCCAGCGGCACGGCAGCGAGGAGCAGCCCTGCGGTCGAACTCGGCAGACGCTGTTCGGCTGCACTGAGGAAGTACCAGGGGACGATGATCTCCACAATGCTGAACACCACAACCAGCTTCCACCGGGCCATCACCGGTCGCAATGCCTTCTTTGAAGCGGCGAGCGGTAAGAGGAGGATGGCAGCAATCGCGGCTCGGGAAAGCACCAACATCTCGGGTGACACCTCGTCCACTGCGATCTTGATGAATAGATACGGGAGGCCCCAGATGAGGCCGAGAGATGCGAAAAGTAGTAATCCACGTCGGGTCATGTGCCATATATTCGCTTGACGGAACCGTTAAGTCCATCAATACTTTCTTCATGGCAATCCCAAGCCAGGACTTCACGATCGATCTGCGCAAACTCCGCTTGCTCCGCGAGCTGGATCGGCGGGGAACGGTCGCCGCCACGGCAGCAGCGATGCACCTGACGCCATCAGCCGTGTCCCAGCAGCTGGCCGGTCTCTCCCGAGAACTCGGGGTGCCGCTTCTCGAGCGTCGCGGGCGCGGCGTCGTGTTGACTGGCCAGGCCCGTCTCGTGCTCACCCATGCCGATGCCGTGCAGCAGCAGCTCGAGATGGCCCGTTCCGCTCTGGCCTCCTGGTCGGAGGGAACAGTCGGCGAAGTCCGCATCGGTTCGCTCGCCACCGGTATCGCCGCCCTGGTAGCTCCGGCTATGGCACGTCTGCGCAACGAGCGGCCCGATCTGGTTGTCAAGACGACCGAGTGCGACGGTGACGAGGCGCTGGCCATGCTCGACGCCGGCGAACTCGATCTGATCATCGCGAGCGACTTTCTCGGCGCACCACCGCGCAGCGATGCCCGCTATCACCGGATCGACCTCGTTGTCGACGTGATGGATGCCGTACTTCCGGCCGGCCACCCGCTGGCCGACCCCAACGGAGTGAGCTTGGCCGATCTCGCGGGCGAGGTCTGGGTTGGTGCCGAGCCGGGCGACTCGTGTTCCCACATCACGGCCGGGGTCTGCTCGGCGGCCGGATTCGTTCCCGACACCAGACACCACTGCAAGGAATGGGACGCGGTCGCCGCCCTCGTCGCCGCCGGGGCCGGCGTCGCCCTCATCCCGAGGCTTGCGTATCCGCTCCGTCAGAAGAATCTTGAGATCTGCCCCGTGGTCGGGCAACCCGCATCCCGTGTCCTGTTCGCCCTCGTGGGCGCAGGCTCACAGGTCGACCCTGGAACGTCCGCCGTACTTGACATGTTGCAAGCCGTCGCAGGCGCCGTGACGACTTCGAGCTGACAACGGAGCTAGATCAGTCCGAGTTTCTTGGCTGCTTCGACAGCTTCTGCCCGGGTGCTGGCGTCGAGCTTTCGATACAGCGTCTTCAGATTGGACTTGACGGTGTTGACCGACAGATAGAGCTGCTCACCGATTTGGGCGTTGGACAGATGTGTCGGAAGGAACTCGACAAGGCTGAGTTCCCGGCTCGTCAGACGAATGTTTGAGTTGTTCGCTTGCGCGAGTGCCACAGGAGTCAGGTAGTCGAGAGCACTGGCGAGTCGGGGATGCACCTCCTGCAATGGGACTTGGCGCAGAAAGCGCTCCACCCGCGGCCCCATTGCCAGGAAGGGCCACGCCCAGCCCTGTTCGGCGCACTCGGTGATCAACTCGAGCAGCTTGGTGGATGGCGAAGATCCGTTTCGTCTGGCACCGAGCAGTAGCTGGGCCTCGAGACGCTCAAAGGCCGGCCAGTCTTCGAACCCTTGGAGAAGGTGCTCGATCTCGCGGTCCGTGCTCGCCACGAAACGAGCGCGAAGTAGTTGCGTGCGCGGTCCTGGAGCAAGCACTCCGATACCTTCCGCCGCCTCTTCCCCAAGCCCATCCAAAGCCAGTGCCTCGATCCTGACGCCCCGAATTCGGTCGGAGTAGGGGCGGCATGAGTCGAATGGGACGGCGTCGTCGAGTCCGTCGATGATCGCCAGGGCTCGAGCCGGTTCTCCCGTTATGACGGCGAGATTGGCGCCGAGGTAGCCGGCTTGCAGCTGGTTCCAGGCGTAGCCGATCGCCTCGGCGTCCAACATCGCCCGTTCGGCGATGCGTACGGCGTTGGGGATGTCGCCGATGGACAGTCGGATCCAGGCTGCTGAAATGAGCGTGTCGAACGCGAGAGGATGGCGTCTGATTCGATGATCCTCGACCCAGGCCAGGGCACGGTCGATCAACGTGACCGATCGCGCCAGGCTGCCGAACATCCACTCATGCCACGCCCGAAGAGTGGGGACCGTCACTTCCGTCACGATCGCAGGGCCGACGATGCGTTCTGCCGCCGAGATCCACTCGTCTGCCTCCTCCTGGCGTCGGGAGGCCATCATGACGCGGCTTGCCACAATCGGAAACCGTTGTTCGAAAGGGTCGCCCCCGCCAGCAGGGGTAAGGCCTCGGGTTTCGATGATCGAGAGCGCCGAGTCCAGATCGGCGTCGAACAATGCGGTGGTGCAACGCAGTTCGAGAAGGCGCCTGCGGAGAGCGTCGTCACCTTGGTCGGCCAGAGCGTCGGCCCGATCACACCACCGTCGGGCGGCGAGCGTCCCGTCGGTGTCGAGCGCCACGAGAGCCAGGTCTGCTGCCAGATTGGCATTAGTGACCTGCTGCTTGTTCGGGAGCTGTTGTGCGAACCGGTGCAGGTCTTCGAGGTCGCCTCGGTCGAGCAGTTCGACTGTTGGATCGACGAGTAGCTTGCGGGCGGAGTCCGACTCTCCGATGACCGCGACATGGTGATACGCCGACATCAGGTCGCCGCGTTCTCGCCACAGCATGGCGGCCCGACGGTGCAGGTCCAGTCTCGCCTCGGGATCGCGGTAGGCCAATTCGGTCTCCATCAACTCGCGAAACAGGTCGTGGAAGCGCATGAGGCCGGTGCGTGGATCGACCACGGTCAGAAAAAGTCCTCGTCGAAGCAGTTGTCGCACTGCGTCTCCGGCATGCGGCCCGACGAGTTGGGTACACATGTCGGGGTCGAAGCGTTCCAGGACGCAGAGAGCCAGCGCCACGTTTCGCTCATCTTCGGTCAATGCTTCGAGGACCTCCGCGACGAGATAGCTGGCAAGAAGCCGATTCGAACCCGGGGATGGACTGGGACTTTGTTGCCCGCTGCCCCCAGGGGGACGGGAGAGAAGCGCCATATGGAACCCGATCGGCCATCTACCCACCTGCTCGTTCAGTGCCACAATCTGACCGGGGTCCAGGATCGCCGTCTCGGTGCGGTCGGCGATCTCCAATGCCTCCTCGTCGCTGAGCCGAAGGACGTCTTCCCGGATCTCGTTCAGCCAGCCCAGTTCCTGCCACCGTGGGAAGGGCAGAGCCGGGTCCGACCGTGTCGTCATGACCAACCGCAGGTTGTCCCCGGTACGTTCGACCAGCATCGCCAAGCCTTCGAGTACGCCGCGATCCAGGTCAGCGGGAAGGCTGTCCAGCACGAGCACGAGAGGCGACGCGAGTGCGGAGAGGCCCGCCGCGAGCGCCCCAAGGAAGAACGGGTCCTCGACACCGCGCTCCCACAGCAGCATGGCCGGTTCGTCGTCGATTCCTGGGATGGCAAGACCAAGAGCTGCGAGGGTGTTCGACCAGAACGCGGTGGGTTCCTCGTCAAGGAGGTCGAGCGACAACCAGGCCACCGGCAGGTCAACAGAGTCGATCCACTGTCGGACGGCAGCCGTCTTGCCATAGCCAGGCAGTGCCGACAACAGGGTGACACGATCCTCAACCGACAGCCGCGCCAAGACTCGGTCCCGAACTATCAGGCCCTCAGGGATCTGCGTCGGGACCAGCTTCGTACGGACGATGTGCCTTCGACGTGCTGTCACTTCGTTGCCAACTTAGCGGAGTGCCATTGTGGCCACCCGTGGTCACCGTCGGGTCACGTGCCGAAGATCCCGTTTACTCCCGGTGTCATCGGATTTTCACCCGATGAGGGTGTGGTCGGCGGCTTCCTGCCGCCGTAGAGTCCGACGGAAATGGATGGTGCGGCGGGAAGACGGCGTTTCCTTCTGTCTTGGGAGGGTCCGGTGGTTGGACGAATCGCGCCGACAGCGTGCAAGCTCCGTAGCGACCGACCTGTCACGGGCCGGTGGAACGCGCCATTTCGCGATTCGCTCGAGTTCCTTGTCCGGGGAGTGTAAGCATGGCTGTGTATGCGCAGAAGGAGGGTTTCGCTCAGGCGCAAGCCTTGCAAAGGGCCCGCGAAACCGGGATCGGGACCGCCACCGAGACGCCATCGGATGCCACCGCTGTGGGTGTACCGATAGTGACGGGTGGGGACCTCCCCGACTCGATTGATCTCGACTGGGATCTCCTCAACGAGGCGGGTTTCAATGGCGACGTGGGAGACACCCACGTGGTCCTTCGCAAGGGTGCCCCGACGACCATCCTGATCGGTGTCGGGAGTCCCGAGGCGCTCGACACCGCCCGGCTCCGTGACGCTGCCGCCGCTTTCGCCAAGGCCGCTCGCAGACACGCCTCGTTGTCGGTGACACTCGGAAGAGTCCCCAATGTGAGCGACGAGGATGCCTCCCAAGCCATCGTCGAGGGGACTTTGCTCGCCCGCTACAGCTACGACGCCCTCAAGACCGACCCGGACACTGTCGCCCTCAAGTCGTTCACCATGACCATCGACGACGACCGAGCCGATGCGGTGGCGCGTGGCGTGGAAAGAGGTCGGATCACGTCCAATGCCACCATCCTCGCGCGGGACCTTGCCAACACCCCGCCGGCGCTCCTTGATGCGGTGGCCATGGCCGAGGTGGCCATAGCGCTGGGTGAGGAGTTCGGATTCGATGTCGAGGTGTTCGACCGGACCGCCCTGATCGAGATGGGTTGTGGTGGACTGCTCGGGGTCAACGCCGGATCGGCCAAAGAGCCACGGATGATCAAGCTCTCGTACACCCCCAAAGGGGAAGCCAGGGGCAAGGTCGCCCTGGTGGGGAAAGGGATCACCTATGACTCCGGTGGGCTTGCCCTCAAACCCGGTGACGCCACGCACGCAACCATGAAGAACGACATGTCCGGGGCTGCTGCGGTCCTCGGGGCGATGGCAGCCCTTCGCCCACTCGACTCGCAGGTGGCCGCAACCGGCTATCTCATGTGTACCGACAACATGCCGTCGGGCTCGGCGATGGCCATGGGCGACGTACTCGTGACCCGCGGTGGGAAGTCGGTCGAGGTCCTGAACACCGACGCGGAGGGGCGCTTGGTCATGTCCGACGCCCTGGTCCTGTCAACCGAGGAGCCCCACGATGCCATCGTCAGCATCGCCACGCTCACCGGAGCGTGCTTGATGACCTTCGGGCCCGAGATCGCCGGTCTATTGGGCAACGCCCCACCGCTGGTGCGCCAGCTTGAGCGCGCCGCGGAGGCGGCAGACGAGCCCGTATGGGAACTTCCCCTTGCCCATCGCTACCGCAAGCAACTCAACTCACCGGTGGCCGATATTTCCAACATGGGTGGCCGATTCGCCGGGACCATCACCGCAGCACTCTTCCTCGAAGAGTTCGTCGGGGACGTCCCCTACGCCCATATCGATATCGCGGGAACCGCCCAGAACGATGCCGACTCCTCATGGCGTCCGGTCGGATGCACCGGCTTCGGCGCACGCTTGCTGATCGACTTCGTCACGAGATTTGAGAAGCCGTGAGGAGGATCACCGGATGACTGCAGAGGCACCCGCTCCCGAACGGGGTTTCACCGCCCGACTCCTTGACGGCATCGAGCGGGTCGGGAACAAGGTTCCTCATCCGGTGATGATGTTCCTCTATCTGATCGGGATCATCATCGTGCTGTCCGCCGTGATGAACTGGGCGGGGGTGACGGCCACCGAGGAGATCGCAGTCCCGGTGTCACCCGGGTACGTCACAGACGATCACGGTGGGTTGGGCGGTACGGATGTCCCCTATCCGGTGTATCCGATCGAACCGGACTACGACGACGAATACGAGATCGTCGAGGTCGACATTGCCATCAACAGTCTGCTGTCGACCGACGGTCGACGGTTCCTCTACACATCGTTCGTCGACAACTTCGCCAGCTTCGCCGTGGTGGCCGTTGTCTTCGTGGCGATGATGGGTGTGGGTGTTGCCGAGTACGCCGGGATGATGGGTGCGCTGATCCGTCGGCTGGTCAAGGTCGCACCCAGAGGGTTGATTGCATTCATCCTGATCTTCGTCGGCGTGCTCTCGAGCGTCGCGACCGACGCTGGGTATCTGATTCTGATACCGCTGTCGGCGGCCGCGTTCATGACCATCGGTCGCCACCCGTTGGCGGGTATGGCGGCGGCCTTTGCCGGTGTCGGCGCGGTCTTTGCTGTCAACCTTCTGATCACCCCGCTCGACGCGATGCTCACCGAGATAAGCAACGAGGCCATCGTCGGCGCCGGGGGTGAGCCCATCACGGTCACCGCCAACTTCTTCTTCTCGACCGTATCAAGCATCGTCATCGCCCTCGTCGCACTGTTCGTGACGGTGAAGATCACCGAGCCACGTCTCGGCACCTATGACGTCTCAGAGGCCGATCTCAACTACGCGGCCACCGACGACGAAGTCGACGAGGCGGCCGAAGCCAAGGGCTTGCGGTATGCCTTGTGGGGTTTCCTTGCCATGATCGCAATCATTCTCGTCGGCATCCTTCCCCCAAATGCACCGCTTCGCCACCCGGAGACCGGCGCGATCATCGGCAATACGCCGTTCATGGACAGCCTCATCTTCATCATCACCCTCGTCTTTCTCGTCTGCGGTGTCTGTTACGGCAAGGGCGCAAAGACCATCGATGGAAGCGGGGACGTGATCACCGGTGTCACCAAGACCTTCGCCGGTCTTGCAGGACTGGTCCTCATGCTGTTGATGATCTCCCAGTTCATCGCCTACTTCAACTGGACCAACATCCCCCGATGGATCGCCATCGAAATGGCCCAGCTTCTCGAGGCGGCCCCCTTCGGTGCGCTGACCCTCCTCATTGCGATGATCGTGGTCCTGGTGATCATCGACATCATCATGCCCGGCGCAGTTCCTGCGTGGGCGATCTTCGCCCCGGTGTTCATCCCTGTGTTCATGCAACTCAACGTTCCGCCCCAGACCGTGCTCGCCGCCTACCGGATCGGCGACTCTCCGATGAACGTGATCACACCCCTGATGGTGTATCTGCCATTCATCGTCACGATCGCGCAGAGTTACAAGAAGGATGCAGGTCTGGGAACGGTGATCGCACTGATGCTCCCGTATGCCCTTGTCATCCTGGTCGCCTGGATCGCCCTTTTCATCGCATGGTTCCTACTCGGTATCCCACTTGGACCTGGCTACCCGGTCGGTCCTTGAGTCACGCCCTTGCCCCCCTGAGCGAAGCGAAGGGGCCGTGGGGTTCCACCAGCGCGTCGTGGAGTAGGGACACGCTCCGCCCCGCAAGGGGGGACGCGTGACGGACGCCACCATCGTCTACCTCGTTCTGGGGGCACTCATAGCCCTGTTCATCTGGAACAGGTTGCCGGTCGAAATTGTGGCGTTCTCCGCCCCCCTCACGCTCATGGCCACCGGGGTCATCACGGCCGAACAAGGGTTCAGCGGGTTCGGAGATTCGACCGTGATGTTCATTGCCGCGCTGTTCATCGTGAGTGAGGGCATCGATGCGACGGGGGTCACCACCTGGGCGGGACAAAAGATGGTGTCGACGGCCGGGGACAGTCGGGGGCGCTTGACGGTTGTGGTGATGGTGACCGTGGCTTTGTTCACCGCCCTCATAGGCGTCAATGGAGCAGTCGCTGCGTTGCTGCCGATGGTGGTGTTGGTGGCAGTCCGTTCCGAAACTCCGCCGTCACGACTCTTGATGCCGCTTGCGTTTGGTGCCCATGCCGGGTCACAGCTGGCACTGACCGGCACACCGATCCACATCTTGGTTTCCGACGCGGTCGTCGAAGCCGGGGAGGAGGGCTTCGACTACTTCGAGTTCGCCCTGGTCGGGGTGCCGCTGGTGATATGTGCCATTGCGATCGCTCTCATCTTCGGGCGACGGCTGATTCCCGATCGGAAGCCGGTGCGGATCACGCCCGATCTCAGCGATCATGCCCGGACTCTGGTCAGCCAGTATGGACTCGGAGAGTGGGTAGCGAAGCTTGAGATACCCGACGGTTCGTCGCTGATCGGTAAGCCTGCCAGCCAGATGGTCATCGATCAATATCCCGACTTCGAGATCGTCGATGTCACGGGGAAGATCGGATCGATAGGCCAGTCGAGCCCGATGTCCGAGGGCAGTGTATTGACGGTGCGAGGATCGGCCCAGGAGATCAGCGACTTCACCGATGAGTACGGCCTGCTGAGGAGACCGTCCACCCTCGGAGGCAGCGACGTCCTCATGGATCGAAGCGTCGGCGTCGTCGAGCTGGTGATCCCTCCCCGTTCACCGATGATCGGTGAGCACGTATTCCCGGGGGAGACCACGAGCAGTGGCGATTTCGTCGTCCTCGCGCTGCAGCGAGAAGGGACGAACATCGGGTCGAAGGGAACCGTGCTCGGTGTCGGAGACACCGTCCTGCTCCAGGGGACCTGGGCTGCACTCGAGCGTTTCCAACCCTCGGATGCCTTGGTTGTGGACGATCCCGGACAGGTCCGTCGTCAGGGGATCCCATTCGGGCCGGGATCAAGACGGGCGATCCTCATCACACTCGGGATGGTCGTTCTTCTTGCCACCGGTCTCGTTCCCGCTGCGGTGGCCGCGGTGCTCGCCGCGGGAGCCATGATCCTCAGCAGGGTGTTGACCATGCGGCAGGCCTACCGGGCGGTGAATTGGACCATCGTTGTCATGGTTGCCGCGATGATCCCGCTTGCCGATGCCGTCGAGCAGTCGGGGGCGGCCGAGGACATAGCCGGCTGGCTGGTCGATGCGGTGGGCGGCGCCGGACCGTACGCTGTTCTGCTCGGCCTCTTCATCATCACCGCGATATTCGGTCAGCTGATCTCCAACACCGCCACCGCTCTCATAATGATCCCCATCGCCATATCTGCTGCGTTGGACATGGGAATCTCGACCCGTCCGGTGATGATGTCGCTCACGGTCGCAGCCGCGGCAGCATTTCTTACCCCGATCGCTACCGCCTCCAACCTGATGGTCATGGAACCCGCCGGCTACAAGTTCGGCGACTACTGGAAGTTCGGTCTCCCCATGCTGCTCCTCTTCGGCCTGGCCGCAGTCGGTCTCGTCCCGATCGTCTGGCCCTTCTAGAAGCGGATACTGGATGCCGAGTTCACCCGCCGTGCGTGGGTTGGTGGGCGTGGGTCCAGTCGACGAGTGCTGCGACGAGTTCGGTGAGCCGGCTCAGGACCCCTGGATCGGTGAGGTTTCCGCTTGAGTCGAGCAGGGTCTCCACATGGGGGATGAACAGCATGGGTCGGACCATGACCAATGCTCCTGCTGAGGAGAGCATCTGGCGAAGCATGGTCTGGGCGATGCGGGTGCCCCAAGGTCCGCTGGTGGCGCCGGTGATGGCAACGGGGCGACCTGCCAATCCTTCATGGCCCTGTCCTCGGGAGAGCCAGTCGATGAGGTTCTTGACCGCACCCGGCACGGACTGGTTGTACTCGGGTGTGGAGATCAGGAGCGCGTCACTTTCGGCCAGGGCCGCACGAAGGTGACGCACACTTTCGGGGCTACCCCCATCGGCTTCGAGGTCCTCGTTGAACACCGGGATGTCGGCCATCCGGTCATACACCGTGACTTTGGTTGTGGGTGGGGCGAGCTCTGCTGCCGCTCGCAGTACCGCCAGGTTGTGCGAGTCTCGTCGGAGGCTGCCTGGGATGGCGAGGATGCGATAGGGAGAGTCCGGTGTCATGCGGTCATCTTTCTGGTGGAGCGTGGAGTTACATGATGCATCATGAATATGGAGTATCGCACCACCCAACCCACCGCTTTTTCCGACGCCATCGATGCGAAGCCCGCCATGGCGTCAGCATGGCTCAACCAAGTTCAGTGAGCCTCTCGAGAGCATCCTCGAGCACCTCGGATTTCTTGCAGAATGCGAATCGGACCATCCCGTGACCCTCAACCGGGTCGTGATAGAAGACGCTTGGCGGGATGACTGCCACCCTTGTCTCCTCCACCAGTCTGCGGGCGAATGCCTGGTCGTCGGCCGTGGAGAATCGGCTGTAACCGGCCAGCATGAAGTAGGTCCCTTGTGGGATGTGGACATCGAATCCGATCTCGGTCAACCCGTCGGCGAGAAGGTCCCGAAGATGTCGGTAGTCGGTGCGAAGATCCTCATAGAACCGCTCGGGGGCGTTGAGGGCAGCGATCGTCCCGTGCTGGACCGGGGTCGGGGTGGTGAACGTCATGAACTGGTGCGCCGCTCGAACACCGGCGGTGAGGGCAGGTGAAGCAATCGCCCAACCGACCTTCCACCCGGTGAGGGAGTACGTCTTGCCAACCGAGGACAGAGTCACGGTACGGTCCGCCATGCCGGGGAACGTCGCCAGGCGTAGGTGGTCGACGTCGAACGTGATCTCCTCGTAGACCTCGTCGCAGATGGCGATGGCGTCGAACTCCACACATAGCTCGGCGATGAGTGCCAGCTCCTCACGGGTGAGCACACGACCACTCGGGTTGTGGGGCGTGTTGACCACGATCGCTCGTGTCCTCTCAGAGAACACCGATCGCAACGCCTCAGGATCGAGTGCGAAGTCCGGGCGACGGAGCGTGACGTAGCGTGGGATGGCACCGGCAAGAGCGATGCCGACCGGATACGAGTCGTAGTAGGGCTCGATGACGACCACCTCGTCGCCGGGGTCGATCAACCCGAGGAAGGAGGCGGTCAGGCCCTCGGTACACCCACAGGTGATGGTCACCTCGGTGTCGGGGTCGATCGCCCTCCCCAGCAGCGGTCCGTACCGATGGGCAACGGTCTGTCGCAGGGCCAGCACACCAACCATGGGTGGGTACTGATCCGAGCCCCCTTCGGCGAGGGAGGCTGCAGCAGCCTGTTTGACGAAATCGGGTCCGTCCCAATCGGGGAAGCCCTGACCGAGGTTCACCGCGCCGTGTCGTTGGGCGAGCGCCGTCATCTCGGTGAAGATGGTCACGCCGAAGGGTTGGAGTCGTTTGGACACTGACACAATGAACGGAGGATACGACAACCGGTCGCGCCCTCAACCCCATCGATGCAGGCGTAGCCGTATCCCGAGGTAGACCCCCGCGAAGACCGCCACGCCGAAGACCATGCCCGAGACAGCGAGGGCCGATATTCCCGACAGAAGCACGCCAACGGTGCATCCGAGGGCGACCATCGACGCCCAACCCATCAAGATGCCTCCGATCACTGCGGAGGAGCTGCCCGCGAAGGTCGGCAGCGTGGGTTGGAAGCGCCCGGAGGCGACAGCCGAGGCGCCCGATGCGATGACGAGCCCGATGATCAGCCATCCGTTGTTGGTGATGGTGTCGCTCACCACCGCTACACACCCCCGCAGAACATCGAGTCCATACAGCCGGTCGGGGAGGAGCGGGCTGTCGTTGAGGACGGTACGGCTGATCGAGCTGAGCTGGGAGGTCACCCCGAGCGGCTCGATGCGCAGGTAGGCAAAGACTCCGACGATCCCGACCAGCGCACCGGTAATCAAGCCGTTCCATCGTTTACCGAGGGCCACCTTCCGGATTCCTGCCAAGTCCAGATGCAGGGGAGGTGTCGGTCTTGTGTCGGGGACCCATCTCAGGAGCAACACTGCGATCGCTCCGAGCACGGTCAGGAGCAGCAGGAGGGCGCCGCCGTATCCGAGAGTGGATGGCAGCCACAGGGTCGGGGCGGAGGCGATGGTGCGTGTGTAGAGGGTGTTCCACGTTGCAAACCCGACACCGAACCCGACGAGAGCACCGATCAAGGCGGGGATGGCCCGGAAGTATCCCTCACCGAGCCGGTACAGATGTCCGCTGATACAGGCACCCGACAGGGTCATCCCCAGACCGAACGCGAGACCGCCTGCGACGAGGACCCAGCTGACGGGGCTGATGTGGGCTTGCGGTGGCAGGCGACCGGTGGTCGGGTCGGGCAGGAACATCCCGAACACGAATGCGTAACCGATGGCCCCGACCGCAAGGGCGGTGAGGAGTGAGTAGAGGGGGGCGCTGTTCTTGAACTCGATGAAGTCGCGCAGGATGCAGTAGAAACAAAAGCGCCCCCTCTGGAAGATGACGCCAAGGCTGGCCCCGATCAGGAGAGACAGCCCGGCGGTGGTGTCCCCGCCGAGTCCGAGTCGATGCGCGCCGAAGAGAACGGCGGCCAGGGCGAGCCCGCCCACCACGGGACGGGCTCGCCGGGCTTCGCTCCCGATATGCGAATGGGATTGGTCGCCGGGCCCCGCGTCGGGGGAGGAAGACTCCCCGACGCGGGCCCGGTTTCCGCTGTTCAAGGTCACGACCTCAAGTCGATCCCCAGATCGTCCCGGCCGGGTTCTCGACGGGGACACCAACCGAGTTACCCCATTCCGTCCAGGAGCCGTCGTAGAGAGCAACGTCGTAGCCGAGGATCTTCGAGAGAACGAACCACGTGTGACTCGCTCGCTCACCGATACGGCAGTAGACGACCGCGGGCTTGGACCCGTCGACACCGGCGCCCGCGTAGATCTCCTTGAGCTCTTCGACCGACTTGAATCGTCCGTCCTCCGCCACGGCCGTGCCCCATGGCACGTTGACCGCCGTCGGGATGTGACCCGCCCTCACGGCGAGCTCCTGGAACCCCTCGGGTGCGAAGATGACGCCGTTGTATTCGTCCGCCGAGCGGATGTCCACCAGTGGCTTCTCGACGTCGCCCTCTGCGATCTCGAGCACTTGCGGGAGGAATGCCCGCAGGTTGAGGTCGGCCGGTGACGTCACGAATGTTCCTGGCGTCGGACTTGGAGCGGTCGCATCAAGAGGACGACTCTCGGCTTCCCACAACACCCTTCCTCCATCGAGGAGGCGGACGTCGTGGTCTCCGTAGATGTCGAACACCCAGGCTCCCCATGCGGAGAACCAGTTGTTCCGATCACCGTACAACACGACCGTCGAGTCCTCGTTCACGCCTGCCGCACGAACCAGCTCCTCGAACCGTTCCTGATCCACGATGTCCCGGGACTCGGTGTCGACGAAGTCGGTGTGCCACACGAAGTTGACCGCACCGGGGATGTGGCCCCTTTCGTAGACACCCGGCTCGGTGCTCACCTCGATGATCCTCACATCGGGATTGTCCAGGTTCTCTTCCAGCCACTCGGCCGACACGACAACGTCGTCGAACCCGGTGACCCGGGTCGGCTCGGTGTCCGGAGTGCTCGTGGTCGATGTCGTGGTTTCGTCCGTGGTTTCGTCCGTAGTGGTCGATGTCGTGTCAGCGCTGGTCCCGCTGCTGCACGCCGCGATCACCAGGGCCGAGATGAGTGCGACGACTATCCATCGTCGCTTTGGTTGTGTGCTACGCATTTGATCTGCCTTGTGGTCTTCGAATCTCATGGTCGGTTTGGCATACAGCCTTGAAGTTCGTGTTGGTACACATCATTTCTCTTTCCTTGTATCTGTTCGATCAAGAACGCAACACCTGCCGGCGGCGACGGGTCAGGGCTTTGTTCGCGCTCTGGAAAAGAGAAAACCCCGACTCTTCGGCCGGGGTTGGGTCACATTCGTGATGGTTGAATGTTGGTCAGTCGTGACTGAACAGGCCCCTCCGGCTGGTATTTGCCGGACAGGTCATTCGACCAGAGGCTGCGTTCAGGTTCAACACGTTCACTGACTTTCTGCGCAGCCACCGTGACTGCGTGGGCGCCACCGTAGGTCCACCCCGGTGGTATGTCAATTCTTGAGAAGGCGATAGGTATTGCATTCCCAAAGGACGCTTCCACCCCGGAAGCGGACACGGGCACTCGTCTGGTCGTCGGGTCGGATGGGTCCTTGTGCGCTTCCGGCTCGTGAGGTCCTCGGTGCCTGACCGCATCCTGCGGTGGTTCAGGGGCGGTTTCCCGATGCAGGGCCAGCCCGCCTTCTCGGTTGGACTTGCGCAAGAAGTACGCCGAGGGAAACGATGAGGATGCCTACACCGTCGGAGAGTCCCAGGCTCTCGCCGAGGAAGATCCAGGCGAGTATGGCTATCTGGATCAGCATCGTGTTGTTGATGACGGCCGATTCAATGGCGGACAGTCGTCGGAGTGTGAGGTTCCACAGGCTGAAGGCCACAGCGGTGTTGACCACGGCCAGCCAGATGACGATCAACCAGCTCTTGGGGGTGAGGGTCGGGAGACCTTCGACAGCCAGTCCCACGATGATGAGCACCACGGCCCCGACGGCCATGCTCAGGGCAGTAATCACCACCGGACTGGTCGTTGCCCCACGATTGACGATGCGGCCGAGTAGTGAACTGGTGGTGTTGCCGGCGAGGGCGATCAGAGCCGCGACCATCCCAGCCGCGGTGGCACCGAGGTCGCCTGCGAAGAAGAGCCAGGCGCCGAGCGCCACGAGACCGGCGCCGAGGAGCTGGCGTCTGGATGAACCCTCGGCGATCGACCATCCACCGACCAACCCGATCAGGAGTGGGGTCCATGACAGCACGACGCTCGTCGTTGCGGCGGGCTGGACAGCAATCGCGACGAACTGTGCGCCCTGAGTCACGGCGTAGAGGACAAGGCCGAGAAACACAATCTGCAGTGCCGACTTCCGATTGAGCCGACTGACGCCGGTTCGCATGTGCTTCTGCGAGGACACATAGGCGACAAGAAGCAGCGCGGCCAGCCCGTAGCGGAGTGACGCGAAAGTGATGGGGTTCAAGGAATCATCGAGACCCCACCGGATCAACACCCATGACGAGCTCCACAGGAAGGTGACGAGAAGAGCCAGCAACAGGGCCCCACGATGGGTCAGTCGGGAGTGATCGGGCATCGTCAGCCTCCGGGTCGGCACGCGTTTCGCCATGCCGATCTCACCCCTCGAGGCTTTTGTCCCATCAGATGTACGTCCGTGACCGGACGCTGTGGCGCTCGGTCCAGACCCCGCCAAGAGCGGACGGAACCCTAGCCACCAATGTTGATCGGTAGTACGGATGGTAGCTGTGCGTGGTCCAGCGCGGGAGCTACAGCCGGCTGCAGCGCTGTTCGAGGTCGCGTGTCCAGGGTGAGTCGGTCTCGAAGCTGTTCAGCGGCCGAAGCGGTTCGGGCGCTCCCACGGCCACTCGGTGGTGAGCCAGGCGGCGACTGCGTCGGCCAGGGGAGTGTCGAGGTCGGCATGGGATGAGCGCACCCACGACTGGACCTCGACGTCATGGTCTGCTGACTCCGACGGATACAGGTAGACGCAGCCGATGACATCGCCGTCGGCGAGGTCAAGGACGGTGAATGTGTAACCCTTGCCAGCGGCGAAGTCGGCCTCATGGCGGCGCAGGTCGGCAAGGTTGGCATCGAGTGACATCCCTTCGACCGGTGGCCAGTTGCCATCCGGATAGCCCGGGGTCGCTCGGATGTGGTCGATGCTCGACATCCACGCGACGTGGTCGGCCTCGTTGTGCCGCGGCCCGAGCGGCTCGAGGCGAAACCGATCACCTACCAGTGAAGTCGGTGGGTCGAATCCGACCGGTACGAATGTCTCCGAAGCCATCCGGCGAGTGTATTGCCTTCGGCACCACTGACCATGACCGATTCCGCGGGCACCCACCGCCGTGGAGGCGGTATATCGTGCCCTCGTGCCCCGGATCACCGACCTCGCCACACCGCCGTCACCGAATGGCAAGGATGTGCTCGTCCCTGCTACTCGTGCCGATTGGCGCACCTGGCTCGACGCACATCCGGAGCGATCCGAGGGTGTCTGGGTGGTGTATCGCCAGGGAAAGAGTGCGGTCGAAGGACCCGGGTACATGGAACTGGTGGAGGAGTCGCTCTGTTTCGGCTGGATCGACAGCATCGAGAAGAGAGTCGACGCCGATCGTCTGATCCAGTGGTTCTCGCCCCGTCGCCCTGGTGCTATCTGGTCGGCACTCACCAAGGAACGGATCGCCCGTCTCGAGCATGAGGGGCTGATGACCGACCGGGGGATTGCTGTCATCGAAGCGGCGAAGCGTGACGGCTCATGGGCGCAATACGAACCGGTCGAGGCGCTGATCATCCCTGATGATCTCGCCGCTGCGCTGACATCGGCGGGTGTCGCATCGGCATTCGACGGGCTCTCGGTCTCGGCGCGAAAAGGCCATCTCTGGTCCGTCTACTCGGCGAAACGACCCGAGACCAGAGCGAACCGGATCACCACCATCGTCAAGGGTCTGAAGTGACTGACCATGACCTGTTCGTCGAAGTCCGCTCGTGCGCTACAGGTATCCCATTTCCTTGGCCTTTGTGAAGGCCTCGGTGCGGTTTCTGGCGTCGAGCTTGAGGATGGCGGATGACAGGTAGTTGCGTACGGTTCCTTCGGCGAGGTGGAGCCGCTGGGCGATCTCCGCATTCGGATGCCCTTCCCCCACCTCTCGCAGGACCTCCCGCTCCCTGTCGGTGAGTGGGTCGCGACCTCCCCACGCGGATACCGCGAGCTCTGGGGCGATTACACGATTGCCTGCGGCCACCCGCCGGAGTGTGTCGGCCAGATACTCGATCGGCGAGTCCTTGAGGACGTATCCCGACACACCCGCATCGAGTGCCCGGCGCAGATAACCGCTTCGGGCGAAGGTCGTCACGATCACAACCCGGACACTCGGATCGTCCTTGAGGTGAGCAGCCAACTCGAGTCCCGTCATGCCCGGCATCTCGATGTCGGTGAGAAGGATGTCCGGCTGGTGCTCCTTGACCGCTGCCAGACCCTGCTCACCATCTTCGGCGACAGCCACCACTTCGATGTCCGGTTCGAGATCGAGCAGTCCCGCAAAGGCTCCTCGCACCATGGCCTGATCCTCGGCGAGGACGACGCGGATCATGACGAGCTTCCGCCGAATGGCATGTCGATCCGTAGCTCGGTTCCGCCGGTCACTCCCGGTCCGAACGTGACCGTCCCCCCTGCCGCGACAACACGTTCACGCATGCCCTGGATCCCCGAACCGGTTCCCCCTGTGGGTCCTATCCCGTCGTCGGTCACCGAAAGTGAGACCGCACCGTCCTGGTTGTCGATCCGGATCACCACCGTGGCGGCGTCGGCGTGGCGCACGACATTGGTGATCGCCTCGCGCAACCCCAACGCCAGAACATTTTCGACCGACGGTGCCAGATCGACATCCGTATCGCCGAGTGTCTCGAGTCCGATGCCTCCCGCTGCGAGCGTGTCGCGTGCTCCAACGAGTTCGTCCGAGAGCGATGCCTGATGCCACCCGGCAACGCTCTCCCTGATCGACGACATCGCATCGCGGGCTATGCGTTCCACCGCATCGGCTTGCTCGGCGACGCGATCAGGGTCCGACGGGGCCAGCCTTTGAATGAGTTGGCTCCGCACGATGATCGCGGTGAGGGCCTGACCCGCGATGTCGTGGACGTCGCGAGCGATGCGCTCCCGCTCGGCGATGGTTGCGAGATGCGCGATTCGGCGGTTCTCTGCCTGGAGTGCGACGGCGCGATGATCGCGCGACACGTCATGGAAGACGGCCGATCCGACGACCCAGATCATGACGACAGGGATGCAAATGAACACCCGAAACGGCCAGGGGATCGAACTCAGGAAGAACCCGGCCAGCGTGAGCGCGGTGATCACGCCGAGTCTGATTCGCAGCGTGGCCCGACTGGCAGACCTGGCCAGAAGAGCGGCGGCGTAGATGGGCAGCGCCACGATCGCTGTCGAGTCGAAGGGTGCCGTTGTCAGCGCGAGCAGCATCAGGACGGACGCTCCTGCGATGTCCCAACCTCGCATCTGGGAGACGACGAAGGTGGGGAGGGCGACGGCAACCACGCCGACCGCCAGGATCCAGTCCTCGGGTTCCGCATCGGGGGAGAACATCGGCCCCATGAGGATGAACACGAAGAACACGAGGGGTGCCCAACGCGAGAAGCCGGAACGCCTCGGTGTGTCGAGGCGTTCCGGATCCGCGAGTGTGACGGTCGTGTCGCTCATACTTCTGACGAACGATACGCGAGCGCTGCTGCGATTGCTCCCACGATGGCCATCCCCACGAGGTAGGCGACGTGGCCCCACACGGGCCCGCCCTCGACCTGCGCCAACGCCAGTTGTGCAAGGTGATAGGGCGGGAGGTACACGGCGATCTCTGCGAGCCACGCCGGGAGCATCTCAAGCGGGAACCAGAGGCCCGAGAGAATCACCGAAGGAATCAGCACAGCGTTGAGCACCGATATCGAGGCATTGAGGCTGAATTTCGCGCCGACGGCCAGCGAGAACAGGCTGAATGGCAACGATCCGAGTACCAGTACACCGATGACTTGGAGGACCTGAGTCGGGTCCACAGGTCCAGACGTGATGCGGGCGACGAGGGTGATACCCGCCAGCGTGATCACTGCATACGGCAGAGCCGCCGTCACCTTGGCGGACAGCGTCACGCCGAGGGGCGTACCGTCCGCTCGCTTGACGCGGAGCCAGCCTCGCTCCCTGGCATCGGCGAGGCCGATACCGGGGTTCGTCAGGACCACGGACAGCACACCGAATGCCCCGTACGTGGCCAAGGACTCGACGCCGAAGCCGCCCTCATCACCGAACATCGTTGCGAACAGTGCAAAGAACAGCACCGGCATTGCGACAGAGAAGAAGAGGGCGGTCGGCTCCCTGACGATCCCAAGGAGCTCGTCTCTCACCTCTATGCGGAAGATTCTTGCGTTCATGTCATTGCCTCCTCGTGGTCGGTCATCGCGATGAGGACCTCTTCCATACTCGCCGTCGTGACGATCAGGTCCCTGGCCTCGGGATCGAGGTCGAGCAGCTTCCTGATGACCTGCTCGGTATCGGTTGTTGCGATCACTGTGCGGTCGTCACGAAGCTCCACTCCCTCCACCGAGTCGAGCGTTCTGATGACGCTTACCGGCAGCTCCGTCTGGACCGAGATCCGACGGTCGGGGAGCGTGCGACGCAGTTCCTCCGGCGACCCTTCCGCGACGACTCGTCCACGGTCGACCACTACGACCCGGTCGGCGACCGCGGCTGCCTCGTCGACGAGATGCGTCGTGACAAGCACGCCGGCTCCGTCGCCGAGACGCTTCCGGATCATGTACCAGAACCGGCGACGAGCCACGACATCGAGTCCGACGGTGGGTTCGTCCAGCACCAGCAGAATCGGATCCGCGACCAGCCCCATGGCGAGCTGCAGCCGTTGCTGCTGACCGCCTGAGAGCTTGGACGCCCGTCGTCTCTCCAATCCGTCGAGACCCATTTCGGCAATGGCACGGCTGGCTGCCTCAGGGGGACAACCCCTTCGGGAAGCAGCACCGCCGACGATTTCGCCGACCGTGAGCGACCTCGGAAACCCGACGGCCTGTTGGACGACGCCGAGCCTGCGCCGGGTCTTCGCACGACGAGGGTCACCACCGGCGACCTCGATGAAATCGGCCTCACCTTCGATCAACCCGATCACATTGCGAACGAGCGTCGTCTTGCCTGCCCCATTCGGTCCGAGCAGTGCGACACACTCACCCGCCTTGACGGTCAGATTGACTCCTGCGAGGGCCGTGACGTCGCCGTATCGGTGAACGAGACCCCGCACTTCGAGAACATTGTTCATCTGTTACCTCCTCCAATACCGATTGTGGAGAACAGACCGTGTGGTCGGTAGTGAGATCGATCACGAACTCGACGTGACACATGTCACCCGGATTGCAGGGGGTCATCGCCAGGGGGCGGGTCCCGGTCCGGTGGGCAGGTCGCTTGGCGGTTCTGCGAATCTCTATACTTTTCCTTCGAATGCCCGTCTTCCTCTTCACCGACATCGAGGGCAGTACTCGTCTCTGGGAGAACCATCCCGATGAGATGCGCCTTGCCTTGGCCAGACACGATGACATGCTCCGTGTCGCCGTCGAGACCAACAAGGGTTCGGTGGTCAAGACCACGGGCGACGGGATCCTGGCCGTGTTCGAGGAGACGAGCGATGCGTTGCGAGCGTCGGTCGCTGCCCAGCAGAAGCTCGCCGACACCGACTGGGGAACGACCGGACCGATCCGTGTGCGGATGGGGATCCACACCGGCGATGCCGAGGAGCGAAACGGCGACTTCTTCGGTCCGTCGGTCAACAAGGCGGCCCGGATCATGGCGTCGGGCCATGGGGGACAGGTGCTGGTCTCAGAACGCGCGGCCTCGACTACGGCCGTCTTCCCTGAGGGCATGGAGCTGATGGATCTCGGTGTTCACCGGCTCAAAGACCTCGCTGTGCCAGAACACCTCTTCCAGCTTCTGCACGACGGGTTGCTGTCGGATTTCCCGCCGCCGACCACGCTCGACAGCCGCCCCAACAATCTCCCCACCCAGGTGTCGCAATTCTTTGGGCGCGAGGACGAGCTTGCCGCCATCCGGGAGATGCTCAACGATCCGATTGTGCGGCTGGTCACCCTCACCGGTCCTGGCGGAGCGGGGAAGACCCGGTTGGCGATCCAAGTCGCCGCAGAAGCGGCCGAGGACTTCGCTGATGGCGTGTGTCTTGTCGACATTGCCCAAGAACGCCAACCCCAGGCGGTCTACGAAGCGATGGTCCGGGCCATCGGAATTTCCGGCGCCGGGGATGGTGAGGCCCTCCAGGCGCTCAAGACCCGTCTGCGAGATCGTGAACAGCTCATCGTCCTCGACAACTTCGAGCAGGTCACACAAGCAGCATCCGGTGTCGTAGAGCTTCTCCAAGCCTGCCCCCGACTCAAGGTGATCGCAACAAGCCGGGAAGCTCTCAAGGTCAGAGCCGAACGAATCTACCCGGTACCTCCTCTCGGGCTTCCTCCGGTCGGTGCCGACTTCCACAGTGTTGCTGCCAGCGAGGCCGTCCAGCTGTTCGTCGACCGGGCCAGGGCTGTACACCCAGACTTCGAACCCACTGAGGACGACATGGAAACCGTGGCCGAGCTGTGCAGGATGCTTGACGGTCTACCTCTCGCCATCGAGCTCGCGGCTGCCAGGCTCAACGTCTTTTCTCCGAGTGAGCTTGTCGACCGACTCAACAGTCGGCTCGATCTTGTCGGTGGGGGTAGCCGGGATCTCCCCGAACGTCAGCGCACGCTGATCAACACCATCGACTGGAGCTATGACCTCCTCGACAAGGACGAGCGTCGTGCCTTCCAGCTCATGTCGCTGTTCACGTCGGCGAAAATGACCGCTTTCGAGTCGGTGGCGACGGATCTGGGCTTCCCCGACCCGGTGGAATCGCTCTCCTCATTGGTGGACAAGAGCTTGGTTCGCAGTGACGCCTCGGCGGGAGGGCGACGCTTCTCCATGCTCCGCACCATCAGGGAGTACGCCGCCGAGGATCTCGCGGAGGATGCGGAGCTGGATTTGCGTGCGAGAAACGCTCATGCGGTGTACTACACCGCCCGTGCCCAGGAGTTGAGGAGCGGTCTGCGGGGACCGCAACGTCATGACACCCTGGCCGAGTTGGAAGCGGACAACGGGAACCTGAGGTCCACCTGGCATCATTGGGTCGAGGTCGAGGATCTCGAGAAGCTGTACGCGCTGCTCGATGGATTGTGGGCGCTGCTGGAGGCGAAGGGTTGGTATCACACCGCGATCGAACTGGCTGGCGATCTGCTTTCACTGATCTCGACGCTGGATCCGACTCCCGAACTGGCCGCCGAGGAGATAACCCTTCGGACCAGTCTCGCCCGTGCATTGATGTCGGTCTACGGCTGGGGGTCTGAAGTCGAGGAGACGTTCCGCGAAATTGCAGTCACCCTGGAGAAAACCGATGCCTCGGCGGTTCAGCGGTTCCCGGTGCTCCGTGCCCTCGCCAGCTACTACCTGAATGTCATGCAGCTTGACAAGGCGATCGAGACCGGTCGTCAGATCCTCGAGTTGGCTGAAGCCGAATCGGACTCGGCGATGGAGGTCGAGGGCTTGTTCGTTGTCGGCGCATCGACGATGTTCTTGGGGAGTTACGACGACGGTCTCGCCATGCTTGATGAGGTGATCGCTCGGTTCGATCCGACACGACACGGGTCGAGTCGGTTCCGGCTCGGACCCAGCCCGGGGGTGGTTGCAGGATTCGCTGCCGCCCTGACCAGGTGGGTGATCGGCGAACTCGAGGTTGCCCGCTCCCAGGCATCGTCGGCGCTGGAGTTGGCGCGGAGACTCGACCATCCGATCAGCCTGGCCTACGCCCTGTATCACTTCGGGTACTTCAGCTTTCTCGGACATCGATACGACGCCACGCGGGCGTGTGCCACCGAGCTCGAGGTCGTAGCTCGGACGAACGACTACCCGATTTGGCAAGCGCTGTCTGAGGTGCTCGATGGCATCGCCCTGACGGGACTCGACCGAGTCGATGAAGGATTCCAAAAGACCGAAACCGGGATCGTGCTCTATCAGGATCTCAACACGCCGCCCGTTTTCTGGCCGATGATCCTTGGCCTGCGCGCCATCGCAGCCGCGTCGGCAGGCGATCCAGAACGGGGACTCAGCCTCGTGGATGAAGCGATCCAGATCTCCGGAGGAATGGAGCGCAACCCCGATCTCGGGGTCACCCGTGGTGTGATCCTCTGCCTGGGATCCGGGAACCACCTCGACGAGGCGGCGGCCTCGTTTCGAACGAGCGCTGGAGTGGCAACGCAGTTGGGTCTGCGGATGACTGCACTCCAGGCCCTGACGAAGCTCGTCCAGCTCAATCGAACCTTGGGTGTCGAGCCCGACGCCAGCGATGAGCTGCTCGCGGTGTACCGGACATTTCCCGGCGGCCTCGACGAACAGGACCTGGTCGTTGCCAGGGGGGTCCTTGGGCTTGACCCCGACTGACCCCGACTGAGCCCTCCGGTGTCAGGTTTGCGGGTTGTCCCGGGGTGGTGGCTCTACTCGCCACTGACGATCGCCCTTCGCGCCGCCCGTCGAAGACGGGCTCACGATCAGACCGTGCTGACACGTGGTCCCTGGCATGGTCGGCAACACAACGTCCAGCCCTCACGGTGGTACCCCGAGCTGGGAGCGAGAACGTCAGGCGCCGCGGAGCGCACCCAGGATGGCACCGACGACCGTGAGACCGACGAGTATGTAGCCGACGTTGATGAGCAAGTGGCGCACGGTTCGACCCTCGAACAGGTAGAACTGACCGAGCGCGGCCGCCACGATGACGCCTACAGCGAAACCGATCTTCGCCCCTTGCCAAGCCGTGGATTGCTTGATGAGCCATGCCAAGGCGGTGGACATGACCAGCCCTGCAGCGAACTGACCACCGAGTGTCGCCAGGGGAGGGGGCTTTGGTGAATCGTCCGCGGTCGGTTCAGGGACGCCGAGCTCTTGGCGGAATGCCTTCCCGAACAGGACCGTGTACCAGATCGCCCCCAATACGAACAGCGCAAAGGCACCGACAACGACGCCGATCCAAGAGATGTCGCTCATTGCCGTGGTCCTCCAACGTCGTCGAGAGCAGTCCTGGGCCGATTGTACGCCCAACGGCCACAGTCGTGCGCGTCTCGATGTCTGTCGGTATTCGGTATTCGGTATTCGGTAC
>CAZDIQ010000007.1:0-4595 GCA_964505525.1 uncultured Acidimicrobiaceae bacterium
TACAGCCTCCGATCGACGGACGGCTGGACTTCGGCAACGAGCTTCGACCAGGGGATCTGCTCGTACTCTTCTGACTCCATGTGCTTCACCTCTTAGGGATGTCGAGAACCTGACCGGGCTGGATCAGGTTGGGATCCGCACCGATGAGGGTGCGGTTCGTGTCGTAGATCGACCGCCAGAGCTCGCTGATCCGGGACCCCGTCGGGTCGATGCCATCGGCGACGAGGATCTGCCGGGCGATCCGCCACAGGCAGTCACCGGGTTGCACCGTGTACGTCGACCCATTGACGGTCCCTGCCACCGCGCCCATCCCCATCCGTGTCATGGCCGTGCGGGTGGCCGTGACGGGTTGCGGTTCGGGTGCATCGGACTCGAGGACGATCCGTTCGTGCATCGGCACGGTGGCGGCGCTCACGGACCCGATCCGGATCAATGTCAGGGCGAGGGCCAGTGCGACGATCGGACCACCGACCCGTGCACGGATCGATCGGCCCGACCAACCGACGGCGAGCGCACTCCCCAGTGCCCAGATCCGTTCACCGACGAGCCAGACACCGAACACGGCGAGGACACAAACGAGGTACAGCGATGCAGGTTCCATAGTGGCAACCTGTCAGATTCGCGACCGCGGTTCAAGAGGTCTGGATTCGCTACCCGCCGATGTAGCTCATCTCGACCTTGGGTGTCGGCAGAGGTACGCCTCCCCTGAGCTCCGAGTATCGATCATCTCGCCCCCGCCACACGACACCAAAGATGGCGGCGAGCTCCTCGTCGGTTGCACCAGCGCGCAGAGGCCCTCGCAGATCGGTCCCCTTACCGGCGAACAAACACGTGTACAAACTGCCCTCGGCACTCAGCCTGAGCCGCGTACAGGAACCACAGAACGGCTGGCTGACAGAGGAGATGAAGCCGATTTCCCCTGCGCCATCGGTGTAGCGCCAACGGTTCGCCACCTCACCGTGATACGCCGAATCGACCGGCTCGATGGGCCACTCGGCCGCGATCATTGCGGCCGTTTCGGCTGATGTGACCACTTCGTCGAGCTTCCATTGGTTGGTGGTCCCGACATCCATGTACTCGATGAATCGCAGGATGTGGTCGGTCCCCCGGAAGTATTCGGCGAGCGGGACGATCTGATCCTCGTTCCATCCCCTTCGGACCACCGCGTTGATCTTGATCGGACCCAAGCCGAGGCGGGCGGCGTCGTCGATCGCATCGAGCACGACCTGGACGTCGACGTCGGCGTCGATCATCCTCCTGAAACTGCCGGGGTCGAGAGCGTCGAGGCTGATCGTCACCCGCCCGAGTCCTGCCTCCACAAGATCACCTGCCATCTTGGAAAGCAGCATGGCGTTGGTCGTCATCGCCAGGTCGTCGAGGCCGTCGATTCGAGCGAGTGATTCGACCAGCGTCCCGACCTGACGTCTGAGGAGTGGCTCACCACCCGTCAGACGGATCTTCGTGGCTCCGAGTCCGACGGCGATTCCGGCGAGGCGGGTGATTTCGTCGTACGTGAGGATGTCGGATCGGCTGAGGTAGACGTGGTCGTCGTAGATCTCACGAGGCATGCAGTACACACACCGAAAATTGCACCGATCGGTGACACTGATGCGCAAATCCCGCATCGATCGGTTGAATGTGTCGGCAAGCATGACCAAACACTATCCGGAATCGGCTGCTCGGGTAGCCCGGCCCGGTTCTTGACCCTACGGTGTCCGACGCCGGCTCGTCATCTCACGAAACGAGTGCAAGGAATTCGGAGCGGGTTCTTGCGTCTGAGCGGAAGGTGCCTCGCATCGAACTCGTGACCATGTTGGAGTCCTGCTTTTGGACTCCGCGCATCATCATGCACAGGTGCTTGCCCTCCATCACGACCCCGACTCCGTGCGGTTCGAGGATCTCGGTCAGTGCGTCCGCGACCTGATTCGTCAATCGCTCCTGCACCTGGAGCCTGCGGGCGTAGACATCGACGATGCGCGCAATCTTCGACAACCCGATGATCTTCCCCTTCGGCAGATACGCAACGGTCGCGTTGCCGAAGAACGGAAGCATGTGGTGTTCGCACATCGAGTAGAACTCCACCTCGCGCACGACGACCATCTCCTCGGCGTCCTCGGCATCGAAGATCGCCCCGTTGACGACCTGATCGAGCGACGTGGTGTACCCACTGGTCAGGAAATCCATGGCCTTTGCGACGCGGAGCGGTGTTCTCAGGAGCCCTTCGCGCTCGGGATCCTCCCCGATCTCGACGAGCTGCCCCCTGATCAGTTCCTCAAGCCTCGGGGCATAGACCTCTTTGCCCTCATCGAAACCCGACGCCCTCGTGACGTACGGCGACGAGAACGTGCCTCTGCGCTCCGGCATGGGTTCGGTGGACGAACTCGTGACGTCCGCGGCGATTTCGCGAGCGGTGCGGCCCGATGTCGGATGCACCCAGTCAGGAACCACATCGGCGACGGGAATGGCGATGTGGCTCATCACTTCCATTTCCGGATCAGGGATCGACCAGCCGTCGAAGTCCTTCGCAAGGTCACCGTAGAAGATGATGTCGAGATCGATCGTCCGGGGGGCATTCGGATCATCGGTGCGGACGCGACCGAGTTGATCCTCGACACCGTGCAGGGCGAGGCGCAGCTCCTCGGGTTCAAGTTCGGTGGTGATCAGGATGGCGGCGTTGTAGAAATCCGGCGCATCGGTGATGGTCCCGACGGCAACCGTGTCGAAGTAGGCGCTCACCTGTTCGACGGCGAGGTCGGTGCGGCGTCTCAGCAGTCGCAGTGCCTCAGGAAGACACCGGTCCCGATCGACATTCGAACCTGCGAGAACGACGGCTTGGGTCTGGGTATTCATTGACGCCCCTTTCCGGTCTCGTGTGACTCAACGCCCAAACGAGTGATTTTGATTCCCACTGACCGGGCGTGGCGCAACGCACCCGGCTTCTCAACGGAGATGTCAACCCGTTTGACCCTTGTGTCGGCGAGACAGATCTGTGCGAGTTCTTCGGCCAACCGCTCGACCAACATCGGCTGCTCCTGCTCGATGTGGGCGATCATCTGTTTGGTGATCGTGCGGTAGTTGACGGCATCGTGGATGTCGTCGCTCTGCGACGCTGGCTTCGTGTCCATCCACAGCGTCGCATTCACAAGGATTTCCTGTTTCGTGACGCGTTCGTCGGGGTTGATGCCGATGATTCCCTGGACGGAAAGGTCCTTGATCATCACCTGGTCGAGTTCCGGCGTGCTCATTGGAGATGTGCTCCCCCGTCGAGGCGGATGATCTCGCCGGTGATGAAGTCGTTCCTGCAGAGGAACACGACGGCGTCTGCCACGACTTCGGTCCCGCCGACGCGAGCCAAAGGGAGGGTTTCGGCGAGCTTGGCCGCATACGCATCGCTCTCGTTTGTCGGTGGCAGGATGACGCCCAAGGCAACGGCATTCACACGGATCCGTGGTGCGAGCTCGAGCGCCGCCGCCCGTGTGAACGTGTCGAGTGCCCCCTTTGCGAGCATGTAGGACAGGTGTTCCTTGTACGGGTACATCGTCCGCGCATCGGTCACGTTGACCACCGCGCCGTCGAGGTCATCGGGCAGCGCCGAAGCCATCGCCTGGGTGAGCATCACCGGTGATTCGAGCGAGACCAACTGGGCATCCCTCAGATCCTTGACGGTTACCGTGCCGAGAGAATCCTTCGGGAAACCCGACGCACTGTTGACGAGTATCGACACCGCACCGAGAGCCGCCTCGGCGTCGGCGACCAACCTCGGAGCCGCGGCAGGATCAGCGAGATCGACAGACCCGATTGCGGCAAACCCTCCTGCGCCGAGGATCTCATCTCGCACGGCGCTTGCTGCGTCGCTGCTCGAGTTGTAGTGGATGTAGACCCTGGCTCCCGCCGAGGCGAGGGCGAGCGATATCGCCCGCCCCACCCTGACACCGCCGCCGGTCACAATCGCGTTTCTGCCCGTCAATTCCATCGCGGCAGGGTAGCGATGATGCCGCAACCGGCCGCGGGCTTCTATGCTCTCGTTCGTGAGCACGACAGATCCAAAACCGGGGCGATGGATTCTCCCTGTTGTCATCATTGCGTTGATCGGGTTTACGTACCTGTTCGTCAACGCGTTGCCCGCAGCGGAGGTTGCGGCCTCGACAAGCACCACCTCGTCGACGACAAGCACCACCGTTCCACCGTCGTCCACCACATCGACACTGTCGAACGACATCCTGGCGTTCCTCCAGGAAGTCGATCGCTTCGAAGGTGTCGCCATCAACCTCCAGACCGATCTCGACGAGGTGAATGCCGACTGGGAGAACCGGACAGAGACCGGCATGACGCGTGATCAGGCCCAGACCGGATTCGAGGCAGTCCGCGACGGGGCCCAGGTGCTTTCCAACCAGGTCGCTGCCACGACCGCACCTCAGCCATTCCCACCCGCATGGCCAGCCACGATCACGTCGTCGCAGGCTTTGGTTACTGCTGCACAGGCTGTCATCGACGGTCTACTCGCCCCCGACGACGGCAGCCTGCGCCGCCAAGCCGTCACCGCCTACGGCGAGGCAACGACGGCCTTCACCCAGCAGCTCGACGACGTGAGAGCG
>CAZDIQ010000007.1:4695-7676 GCA_964505525.1 uncultured Acidimicrobiaceae bacterium
CGACCCGTGAGCCGGTCCTGGATGCCTGCTCCGTAATGGACGACATGCTCCTGTGCCTTCTCGCCGAGCGCCTCACACGCGGCAATCACCGCGTCGTAGTTCTCGCGCATCGCCTTGGTCGAGAAGTTGGTGTGCATGCCCGCACCGTTCCAGTCACCCTTGACGGGCTTCGGATCGAGTGTCGCCGAGATGTCGTAGTCCTCGGCAATGCGATAGAGGAGCCAACGGGCGAGCCAGATCGAATCGCCGATCTCGACCGTGTCGACCGGGCCGATCTGGAACTCCCACTGGCCGATCATGACTTCTGCGTTCGTTCCCGAAATCGCCAATCCGGCTTCGATACAGGCAACGGTGTGGTCCTCGACGACATCGCGGCCCCAGATCTCGTCGGCACCGATACCGCAGTAGTAACCACCCTGTGGGGCTGGGAAACCGCCGATCGGCCACCCGTGCGGGCGTCCGTCCTTGAAGAAGGTGTACTCCTGCTCCATACCGAACCATGGCTCCTGGTCCGCATACTTCTCGAGCGCGGCGACGGCGGCGGCCCTCGTGTTGGATTCGTGGACGGTCATGTCCGTGTTGAGCACCTCACAGAGCACGAGCACGTCGTCGCCTCCGCGAATGGGATCGGGGACGACTTTGACAGGGCGCAATACGCAGTCGGACGAATCACCGGGCGCCTGCTCGGTCGACGACCCATCGAATCCCCAGATGGGCAGCTCCTCCCCATCGGGCACGATCTTCGTCTTGGACCGCAATTTCGACGTCGGTTTCTGGCCATCAATCCAGATGTACTCCGCTCGGTAGGGCATCGTTCCTCGCTTTCAGAATGGTCACGGACACACGGAAACCTGTTGGTCTCCACAGTAGGAGGAATGGTCATGCCAAGTCGTTTCACCGGGGTAACACGAGTGTGAACACTTTGTTACAGACCCATTCTCGTCTGGCGGTTTCCCCCAGATTCCGTACGATGGCGACTTGACGCAAGGGGATTTCATGGATCGTCAGAAGGAATACGTGCTGAGCACCGTCCAGGAACGGGGTATCAGGTTCATCCGACTCTGGTTCACCGACGTCCAAGGCTTCCTGAAGTCCTTCGCCATCACCCCGGCCGAACTCGACATCGCCCTTGAGGAAGGGGTCTCGTTCGACGGTTCGTCGATCGATGGGTTCTCGCGGTCACACGAAGCGGACATGTTGGCGAAACCGGATCCGACGACGTTCCAGATCCTCCCGTCACCGACGGGCGAGGCCGACGTCGCGAGGATGTTCTGCGACATCGTCATGCCTGACGGAGAAGCCTTTGCGGGTGATCCCCGATTCGTCCTCCGCAGGAATCTCGAGCGGGCAGCGGAACTCGGATACTCGTTCTACGTCGCACCCGAGATCGAGTACTTCTACTTCGAGGACAGTTCGCCTGAACCCAAGGTCCTCGACAGAGGCGGCTACTTCGACCTCACACCGCTCGATGTCGCACAGGAGTACCGACGTTCGACGATCACGATGCTCGAGCATCTCGGCATACCCGTCGCGTTCAGCCACCACGAAGTGTCACCGTCACAGCACGAGCTCGGGCTTCGGCACACCGACGCACTCACCATGGCGGACAACATCACAACGACGCGCCTCACGGTCAAAGAGATCGCGATGGAGCACGGCATCTATGCGACCTTCATGCCCAAGCCCCTCGAGGCGTACGACGGCTCGGGTATGCACCTACACCTTTCGCTGTTCCAGGGCGATGAGAACGCCTTCCACGACCCAAGCGGTGAGTACGGCCTTTCGAAGGTTGCTCACGGATTCATTGCCGGCCTGCTCAAACACGCTCCCGAGATCACCGCCATCACGAATCAGTGGGTGAACTCGTACAAGCGTCTGGTCGGCGGCTTCGACGCCCCGACCTTCGAGACGTGGGCCCGCAACGACCAGAGCGCGCTCGTGCGGGTTCCCGCGACGAAGAAGGGCAAGATCGATTCGACACGCATCGAATACCGGTCGCCCGACAGCTCATGCAACCCGTATCTCGCCCTGTCGGTGATCCTTGCTGCAGGGCTCGCAGGTGTCGCCAACAACTACGAGCTTCCACCCGAGACCGGGTCCGAGGTGCTCGACATGAGCCGGAGCGAACGTGCCGATGCCGGGGTCAATCACCTACCGCACAACCTCGACGAAGCCATCAAGGCGATGGAGGCATCGGAGCTTGTGCGCGAGGCTCTCGGGGACCACGTGTTCGAGTGGTTCCTCCGCAACAAGAAGCGGGAATGGGCCAGGTACCAGCAGCATGTGTCACGGTACGAGCTCGAAGAATATCTGCCGGTGTTGTGATGTACGTCGTCGTCTACCCGCCGAACCCGTCCCAGGCCACGACTGCAGCGATTCTGACGGCGGGTTACCAACCCATTCCGGTCGAAGGGCTTGAGGAGGCAGGGAGCAAGGAACCTTCGAACGGTTGGGTGTGCGGCATCGTCGAACTGAAGGGTGACTCCGGGCGTGCGATCGCCGTCGCGGCCAAGTTGCGCAACGAACACCAGATACCCGTGCTTCTCGTCGTCGATCGCACCATGACCGGGGATCTGGGAAACGAGGACGGGTATGACGACTTCATCCTGACCCCGATCGATGCGACGGAGTTGCGAATCCGAATGGCGCGCCTCGGCATCTCGGGCACCGACGAGGTCGACGACCACATGCTGCGCTTCAGGGATCTCGAACTCAACACGGCGACCTACCAGGCACACGTGGGTGGTCACCCCACGGACCTCACGTACATGGAATACGAGCTGCTCCGATTCCTGGTCGAACATCCGCAGCGTGTGTGGAGTCGCGAGCAGATCCTCTCAAAGGTCTGGGGCTACGACTATTTCGGTGGTTCAAGGACCGTCGACGTCCACGTGAGAAGACTGCGAGCCAAGCTCGGCGAAGAACGAGCCAACTGGATAACGACCGTGAGATCGGTCGGGTACCGGTTCGGCTGAGCCAGC
>CAZDIQ010000007.1:7776-37843 GCA_964505525.1 uncultured Acidimicrobiaceae bacterium
CTAGCCAAACTCAATCCCCTGCGCTAGCGGCAGGTCGGGGGACCAGTTCACGGTGACCGTTTGGCGTCGCATGTAGGCCTTCCAGGAATCCGATCCGGCCTCGCGGCCACCACCGGTCTCCTTCTCGCCACCGAAAGCGCCACCGATCTCGGCGCCGGACGTTCCGATGTTGACGTTGGCGATACCGCAGTCAGAACCCTCGGCCGACAGGAACCGCTCCGACGTGCGGATCGAGTCCGTGAAGATCGCCGAGGAAAGGCCCTGGGGTACACCGTTGTTGACCTCGAGCGCCTCCTCGAACGACCCGACCTCGATGATGTACATCATCGGACCGAAGGTCTCCTGCTGTGCAATCGGGGCGTCCTTGGGGAGTTTGACCAGGGTTGGCTCGAAGAAGAACCCGGCCCGGTCGGGCTCATTACCACCTGCAAGGAGTTCGCCGCCCTGCTCGAGAGCGATCGCAAGCGCAGCCTTGGTGTTGTCCACGGCGCTTTGGCTCACCAGCGGACCGACGAGCGTTCCGTCCTCGAGGGGATCGCCCATCGGGATGTGTCCGTACGCATCGACAAGCTTCTTGGTGAGGAGGTCGGCGACGTCACTGTGCACGATGAGGCGACGCAGCGACGTACACCGCTGGCCTGCCGTACCGGCAGCTGCGAACAACGCACCACGAACCGCAAGATCCAGGTCGGCGTCGTCCATGACGATGATGGCGTTGTTGCCGCCGAGTTCGAGAAGCGACCGACCGAGACGCTTGGCGACCTGGGTGCCGACCTGCTGGCCCATCCGGACCGACCCCGTGGCGGAGATCAAGGGGATCCTCGTGTCGTTGACCATCGCCTCACCGACCGGATCCACGTCGCCAACCGTCAGATTGAAGACGCCCTCGAACCCTGTCCCTTCCATGACCTGGTGACAGATGTTCTGCACGGCAACAGCGGTCAAAGGCGTGATCGGTGACGGTTTCCAGATCATCGAGTCGCCACACACCGCCGCAAGGAAGGCGTTCCATGACCACACGGCCACGGGGAAATTGAAAGCACTAATGATGCCGACCGGGCCGAGGGGTTGCCACTGTTCGAACATGCGGTGGCGTGGGCGTTCGGACGCAATCGTGAGTCCGTAGAGCTGCCTCGAAAGGCCGACGGCGAAGTCGGCGATGTCGATCATCTCCTGGACCTCGCCCTCGCCCTCGGCGCGGATCTTGCCGACTTCCATCGACACGAGTGCTCCGAGGGGTTCCTTGTACTCCCTCAGCGCATTGCCGATCAGCCGGACGTACTCACCTCGTTGTGGTGCCGGGACCATCCGCCATTCCGTGAAAGCTGCGATCGAAGCCTGCACTGCCGCTTCGTAGTCAGCGGCATCGGCTTGCCGCACGGACCCGATGGGAGACTCCGTGGTCGGGTCGATGGACTCGATGACGGACCCGGATCCGTGCCTCCACCCGCCGGCGTATGCGCCGGACGAGACTGCGTCGATTCCAAGGGCGGCGAGTACAGCGTCTCGTTTCACAGGGGACTCCTTCGAGCGGTGGTCGTGTCGCGACCGACAGCGAGGCACGCGGTCACGCGTTCAGCCCAAGCGTAGAGCCATTCGGATCGGCGATGACCCGATTTCACCTGGCAGCAATGCACTCGATCTCGACACGGAAGCCCCGCGGGAGGGCGCCTGCCTGGATCGTCGACCTTGCCGGCTTGGAATCACCGACATACTCGGCATACACGGCATTGACGCTGGAGAAGTCGTCCATATCTGCGAGGAAGATCGTCGTCTTGACGATGTCGTCGTATTCGAGACCGATGTCCTTGAGGACCGCACCGATGTTCCTCATCACCTGATGGGTCTCGGGAACGATGCCCCCCGACACATGCTCGCCAGACTTGGGATCCAGAGGCACCATCCCGGAGAGAAACACGAACCCTGCCGCCTCGGTGGCGATGCTGTATGGACCAAGGGCTGACGGCCCATTCGGCGATTCAAGGATCTTCTTGGGCACAGGTTCCTCCGATTCGGGTCAAGTGATGAACACGGACGAACGATTATCGCACAGACCGGCATGGCGACACCCTGGGCCGGGGAGGCAGAGAGTTCGGACCGAAGACTGCGACCTGCGAGCTCTAGGAAAAGCTCTTTCCGCAGCCGCAGGTGCCCGTGACATTCGGATTGTCGATTGCGAACCCTGCGCCATCGAGACCGTTGTCCTTGAAGTCGATGGTTGCACCCTCGACCATCTCGACGCTGTCGGAGTCGACCACGACACTCACACCGTCGGTCGTACGGACGATGTCCGTCTCGTCGATCTGGGAGTCGAAGAACATGTCGTACGCATAGCCACTGCACCCGGACCGCTTCACACCCAACCGAAGAGCGCTCATCGCCCCACCGTCGGCCTCGATGAGTTCCTTCACCTTGGCTGCGGCGTTCGACGTCAGGGTCACACCCTGAATCGTCGGCTTCCCGTCGGGCGTGAACCGTACGTCTTGCGTTGTGTCTGAATCCTGGGCGGTCACACGAACCTCCATGTGAATATCGATGCGGTCCCCACAATGGTACAAGAACCACAGAGCATCCCGACACATTCCCTCGAGGAGCTTTCAGTTGACAGCTTTCAGCTTTCAGCCTCAGAAGGATTGTGGATGACGGATCTCTTTCAGAGGTTCAGAGGTTCAGAGGACAGATGACAGATGACAGACGGACGCGCTGGCAAAGAGCCAAAGGCCAAAGGCCAAGAGCCTTCTGGGCTGACAGCTGAGAGCTGATAGCTGATAGCTCCTCTTGAATCTTGAATCTCGGGGTCCGGCTCGGCCGGACCCCGATAGGCTTACACCATGCCTTCGGAAGCTGATATTCGGACCGCTTTGGCGAGTGTGATCGACCCGGAACTCGGGACGGACATCGTCGACCTCGGCATGGTCGGCGACGTCGTCATCGACGGCGGGGATGTCACCGTGTCGATTGCGCTCACCATCGCCGCCTGTCCCATGCGTGGACAGATCGAAGGCGACGTGACACGAAGGATCATGGCCATCCCTGGGGTCACGAGTGTCGACATCCGGATCGGTGTGATGTCACAAGATCAACGTTCGACCCTCATGGAACGGGCGCGCAAGCGTGCGCGGGAGCATGCGACCCCTACTGCGGTCGATCCGGCGACGAGGGTGATCGCCGTCAGCTCGGGCAAGGGTGGGGTCGGAAAGTCATCACTCAGCGTCAACCTTGCGCTCGCGATCGCAGCCCAGGGTCATTCCGTCGGGCTGCTCGATGCAGACATCTGGGGATTCTCGACCCCACGGATGCTCGGCGCAGGCGAAATCCGTCTCCACGCCAACGAGGACCGCAAGATCGTCCCGACAGTCGTCAATGGGATCCACCTGGTGTCGACGGGTCTGCTCATGGACGACGAAGGCACGGCTCTCATGTGGCGCGGCCTCATGCTCTCGAAGGCACTCGAACAGTTCCTCAATGACGTGGCGTGGCCGTCGGATCTCGGTTACCTCGTCGTCGACATGCCACCTGGCACGGGGGACGTACAGATGGCACTGTCGCGTTTGCTTCCCCAGGCGGAGATGGTCGTCGTCACGACTCCCCAGCTCGCAGCGCAACGCGTCGCCGCTCGGGTCGCCGACATGGCTCGGCGCTCCCACATGCCGATCGTTGGTGTCATCGAGAACATGGCGGGGTTCACGGCCTCTGACGGCGCGCACTACCCGATTTTTGGATCCGGAGGTGGACAGGCATTGGCGGACGAGCTCAGCGTGCCGCTCATCGCATCGGTTCCGATCGATCCGTCAGTCAGCGAAGGCAGCGATGCCGGGAGGCCCATCGTGATCGATCGACCGGAAACGGCAGCGGCCCGCATCATCGTGCAGGCGGCGGCGACCATCACCGAGATCCTCCCCCCACTGGCCCTCGACAACTGCATCGGAAGACTGTCGAACCTGGCAGCCCTCACCCCGGAGTCCTAGACCCCAAGGTCGGGGTTCGGTTGCGAGCGCAGCGAGCATTCGTTCATCATCGGGCTTCGCTGTCAGCCGCACAACGCCTTCACGAGCGGATACGGGTTCACCCAGTCCATGCCTGGTGGTGCGTACTGGAAGTGCAGGTGTGGGAGGTAGTCCGGGGCGTTGCCGGAGCTACCGTTGAAACCGATCGTCTCACCCACTGACACACTCCGACCGCCTCCCACACCGTCGGCGAATGCCTCGAGATGGGCGTAGTAGTAACGAGAGCCTGACGAACCTGTCAGATAGATCGACAGCCCTCCGAGGCTGCTGTTCGACGTACGGGTGATGACGCCCGATTCGATGGCAACGAGCGGTGCGTTCCTCACAGCGATCATGTCGACACCCATGTGCACCCTGCCACCGGAACGCGGTTGTCCCCAGGAGTCGGAGAAGCTCGTCGCAGCGTTGACGGGGCAAGTCTTCCCGTCGGTCACGATCGGAGGCGGAGGCGGAGGCGGTGGAGGGGGCGTGGTGGGTGTCGTGGCCGGTGGTGCGGTGGTGGTCGTCGCACTCGCAACGGTCGTTGTCGTCTCGCCACCGGTACCTGACGCGGGCACAGGCGCCGTCGCCACCGTCGTCGAGGTGGCTGCTGCTGCGGCCGCTTCTTGGCGGGCCTTCTCCTCCGCTGCTTTGCGCCGTTCTTCCTCCTCCCTTCGCCGACGCTCCTCCTCTTGCACCTGGAACGCCGCCGCGATGGTGTTGAAGTCGCTGTCGGCTTTCTCAAGGGTGCCGAAGACTTCGTCGCGCAGAACGGCGATCTCCTCGACGAGAGCCGTCTGGACCGTGAGCGTGTCCTCCAACTGGGCCACGTAGTCGGAACGAAGCCGCTCGGCGGTCTCAAGACCGCGCAGGACCGAGAGATCCCTGTCGCTCATCAGTTTGAAGTACTCACCCTGGATCGGGATGTCCTCGAACGTCTGTGCCGCAAACAGCCGCTCGGTGCCCGAGGTTCCGCCCTGCATGTACCGATCACGGACGAGCTGGAGGACCTGGACGTTCTTGTCGGCGATCTCGAGTTCGAGTTCGGAGATCGAACGCGACAGGTCAGCGATCCTCTCCCTGGAGAGCTCCTCATCGGCAACGGCCTGCTCGAAACGCGCCGTGACTTTCGCAAGCGAGCCTGCGGCCTCGTTGCGAGCAGCGCGCGCCGCGTCGACATCCGCTTGTGTCAGCTCCGAGTTCTGGCCGTACGCGGGCGCCGCGAGTGCCAAGATGACAGCAACAATGACGACGAGTCGATTTCGCATCGCTCCCCTATCGAGTGCGAACTTGTGTTTCTTCTTCCACTCTGCCCGCTGAACACCATAACCCCGAATCCTGTGAAAGCTTCTTCACCTGGACCCCGACCTGATGCACGGCGGCTGAGCGAAGCGCATGAGGCAGACCTGCGTACACGATGTCGACGATCTCCCCGATCGTTCCGGCACCCCCGGCCACGGCCTCGAGGATCTGACGTTCGCGCTCGAGGCGATGATCGATGTAATGAGCGATGGCGGCACCGGCGTCGTCGATCGAGTCGCCGTGGCCGGGTTCAAGGCGTGCGACCCCAAGATCCCTGACGAGGTAGAGACTGTCGAGATACGCCCTCGCATCCTCGATGATGACGGTGGAGCCTTCCATGATGTGGTCGCCTGTCAGGAGCGTGTCACCCACCCGGAAGCACAGGTGATCCGGCGTGTGACCCGGGGTGTGCACCGCAAGGATCGCATCCCCTCCGAAAGCGATCTCCTCGCCGTCTGCCACCTCGATGTCGGGGGCGAACTCTTGCCCCGGTGCAAATCCGTACACGGGCACACGGAGTCGCGACGCAAGGGGGTTCGCAAGGGGTGCGTGATCGGGGTGCGTGTGGGTGGCGACCACACCAACCGGGACCAGATCGCCGATCGCGGCAACGATGGCAAGCTCGTGGCTCACCATGACCGGTCCGGGATCGATGATCAGGGCTTCGCCTCTGTTCGACAGGATGTAGGTATTGGTGCCGGGACCTGTGTAGATGCCAGGATTCGGGGCGAGAACCCTTTCGATCGTCACGATCGTCCCTTGAACTCCGCGGGAACCGGCCCGCCCCTTGCCACGACCTCGCGCAGCCTCTCGAGAATCGTCGGATCCTTCTGTGCGGGTCCTGCCTCCTCGAAACCGTCGTCGTGCGGCATCAGGATGCGCGCCTCCGTCTCGGAAACGTAGAGTCTCGGCTCAACACTGGGGACATGGTCAAGGGCGGCGAACCTCCGCACCAGGGCATCGTGGGAATCCTCTGATGCAAGGACTTTCAAGGTTTCTCGGGTCGGGAACGCTACATCCCATCGGCCAGCCGACTCGCGCCGCAGCGCCTCGTCCGGGCTGACCCAGTCAAGGTCGATGAGTTCGTCACCATCGACCGATCCGACAACGGAGGAGTCGACCTTGGCGAGAAAGAACCGCGTGTCGAACCGGTTCGGAAAAGCTTCCGGGGTGACCCAATTCGCAAAGTAGGTCAACACCCCGACATCGATTGTCATATGGGAAGAAGCCACCGCACCGAAAGGGTCATCGGTGACCGACCTCTCGACGACTCCTTCGGTCGTTATCCAGATTCCCGTTTCCTCGATGAGCTCGCGCATTGCTGCAACGGCCCAATCGTCGGAAGTGTCAGTGAACCCAACAGGATTCCCACTGTCGGATTCGTCGACGACACCACCGGGAAACACCCATGCTCCCGGCATGAAACGCGACGCAAGGGGTCGCTTGACCATGAGGACCTGGATGTCACCAGTGTCCTTGACGACGCAGACCGTCGACGCCCGCCTCACCGCACGACGACCCAGCGCGAGGCCTTGCGGTTGACGAACCAGCCGCGCAGAGTGCTCCGGATCACCGGAATCAGCAACGCGAAACCGATGGCATCCGTGAAGAACCCGGGTATGAGCAGCAATACGCCCGCGGCGAGAATCATCGCACCGTCGACGAGGCTGGCCGAGGGCGATTCACCGCTCGCGATCTGGGCGTTCAGTGCGAGCCACGTATCTCTGCCTTGGCGAAAGACGATCCGTGTCCCGAGGACCGTCGTGAACACGACGAGCACCACGGTTGGCCAGACCCCGATCCACTGCCCCACCACGTAGAACAAACCGATCTCGATGACGGGAACGATCAGAATGCCGAGCAGGAGCCAGTTGCGAAGCCGCATGCCCGAATCGTAGGCGTCCGACACATATGTTCTGACACAGGCTCGCCCCTGTCGATGGATCGCGACCGCTCTACGCTCCTGTCATGGAGCTCCGAACACTTCCTTCCGTGGACGCCGTCATTGCGCATCTGGCCGACTCGACGACGATGCCTCGGGCCGTGGTGGCGCATGTCGCAAAGGAATCCGTGGATTCCGCCCGCGAGGCCCTCATGAACGACCTCGAACCGATCGACGCACTTGAGATCGCCGAGCGCACCATTGCCGATCTTGAGGCCGCCCGACCGATGACGGTGATCAACGCGACCGGGGTGCTCCTCCATACGAACCTCGGCAGAGCTCCCCTGCACCCTGATGCCGCCGCGATCGGTGCGGCCTTGGGGGTTTCGGCGGGCAACATCGAGATCGACATCCGCACCGGGCGCAGGGCCGGCCGCCACGACTACCTGAGCTCCCTGATGCGCATCGTGACCGGTGCCGAGGACGGATTCGCCGTCAACAACAACGCCGGTGGACTGCTCCTCGCTCTTGCTTCCGTGGCTGGTCGCGGTGGGCGTGTCGCGGTATCGCGAGGAGAACTGATCGAGATCGGGGGGTCGTTCCGACTGCCGTCGCTCATGGAGGCCTCCGGAGCCGAACTGGTCGAGGTCGGGACAACGAACCGGACCCGCATCTCGGACTTCGAGGCGGTTGCGGATTCCATCGATGCAATCCTGAAGGTTCACCCTTCGAACTACCGGATCGACGGGTTCAGTGAGGAGGCTCCGTACGCCGATCTCGCCGAACTCGCCAACGAGCACGGCATCCCCCTCGTTGCCGATGTCGGCAGTGGGCTCCTCGATCAGAACGCACCATGGGTACCCGACGAGCTCAAGGCGTGGCTCGGGGATGAGCCGGGTGTGAAACAAACCGTGGCACTCGGAGCCGATCTCGTGTTGTTCTCGGGAGACAAGCTCGTCGGCGGTCCCCAGGCAGGACTCATCGTCGGCAAACAGAGTGCCGTCGCGAAGGCGAAACGTCATCCGATCGCGCGGGCAGTCAGACTCGACGGTTCGACGATCGCATCCCTCGCATCGACGCTCGAGTTGTACGCGGACAATCGGGTCCGTGAGATTCCCTTCTGGTCGATGGCCACCGCATCGCTCGAGACGTTGCGCGAGAGGGCACGCGTCGTGTCGGCACCGTTCGCAACGGCGGTCGACATCATCGAATCGCAGGCGGTACCGGGCGCCGGGTCCGTTCCCGGTGAGACGATCCCCTCGATCGCGATCCGACTCTCCGGACCGGCCGACGCCAACTGGGCGGCGATGGCCGCAACGGACCCACCCGTCATTGCGACCCGTCGGGACGGCGCGGTCCACATCGACCTTCGATCGGTGCAGCCCCACGATGATCCCGCTGTCGCTTCGGCGATCGCCATGGCGCTGGGTTGACATGCCGATCGTCGGTACCGCGGGACATGTCGACCACGGGAAATCGACACTCGTCCAAGCACTCACCGGCAGCGACCCCGACAGGTTGGCCGAGGAGAAGCGTCGGGGTCTGACGATCGATCTCGGGTTTGCTTCCACCGAGATCGACGGCGTCGAGTTCGGATTCGTCGATGTCCCCGGTCACGAACGGTTCATCAAGAACATGCTCGCAGGCGTCGTCGGGGTCGACTGTGCCTTGTTGGTGGTTGCCGCCGACAGTGGATGGATGCCCCAGACCGAGGAACATGTCCGGGTCCTCGACCTCATCGGAGCCGAACGCGGCATCATTGCACTGACCCGCACCGACCTCGTTGACACCGAAACCGTCGAGCTTGTGGCGCTCGAGGTGCACGAGGAGGTTTCCGGCACCGCACTGGCACACTGGCCGGTCATTGCGGTGTCTGTCGTGACCGGGCATGGTCTCGACGACCTTCGCAGCGCACTGGGCGCCATCGGTGCAGAACTCGAACAAGATGGTGCTGCGCCCTTTCGGCTCTGGATCGACAGGGCCTTTGTCATCCATGGCAGTGGAACGGTCGTCACAGGGACGGTGCAGCGTGGGTCACTGCACCTTGACGAATCCGTTGAGATCCAACCGTCCGGTGCCATCGCACGCGTCAGAGGTCTGCAACGACACGACCGACCGGTGGACACTGTCGCGGTCGGTCAACGGGCGGCGATCAACCTGAGCGGAGTCGAGGTTGGTGAGATCGGGCGCGGATCGTTGCTCGCGGCACCCGAAACGTCGCTGGCCACCACCCGGATGCTCATTGCAGCGCGTCCGAGTCGTGGGTTCGATCAGATTCCTTCCAAGGGAGGCTTTCACATCCACACCGGCACGGCTGACCGACCGGCCAGGATCAGGCGGATCGCGAACGATGTACTCCTCGTGACAACCGACGATCCCGTGCCGGCGATGTGCGGCGATCGCGTCGTTCTGAGGGAAAGTGGACGCCAAGCCGTCGTCGGTGGTGGGCCCGTGCTCGACCCGGATCCACCGAAGGGTCCCGTGGCCGAGTGGCGGGTCGACAGCACGCGACCACAGGATCTGGCAAACGAGATCCTGGCACGACGAGGCATCGTGTCATCCGACCGGATTGCACGCGCTACCGGTGGATTGAAGCCGACCTCCGGGACGGTGATCGGATCCGTCATCGTTTCCGACGATTCGATCGCCGACACAAGGCAAGCCATCGCCGAGGAGACATCGGCGTACCATGCCGGTCACCCCAGGCGACCCGGGATGCCTATCGCCGAGCTGTCAGGGATCCTCGGTATCGACCCCGACATCGCCGAATGGGTAGTGGACCACAGCGAAGACCTCGCACTGTTGAACGGTTTCGTTTCGCTCTCCACGTTCTCGGGTTCACTTTCGGACGATGACGAGCGTGCGATCGCCACTTCCCTGGAGGCATTGAATCGATCCTTCGACGTACCCAGGGCGAACCAACTCGGACTCGACGCGGACCTGCTCGGAGCGGCGATCCGCCGAGGCGAGATCATCCAGATCGAACCCGACCTCGTCTTCACGAAGGTTCAGATCGACGCCATCCGGTCTCGCCTCCATGAGCTTCCGGATGGTTTCACCGTCAGTGCATTCAAGGATCACTTCGGCATGGCGAGACGCCAGTCGGTGCCGCTGCTCGAATGGTTCGACAAGAACGGGACCACCCGCCGCACCGGTGACATGCGTTCGGTGCGCGGAAGGACTGAGGTGTAGCGGTCAGCCAGCAGCGAGGGCGTGGCGGCGTTCTGCCTCGGTGAGCCCACCCCAGATGCCGTATGGCTCCTTGATCGCAAAGGCATAATCGCGGCATTCGGTGGCGACAGGGCACACCTGGCACACGGCCTTGGCCCGGATCTCTCGTCGTTCTCGTTCTTCTTTTCGCTCCTGGGTCGTCGGGGGAAAGAAGAGGTGGGAATGGTTGCCGCTGCACAGTGCAACCGGGTGCCAAGATCGATCTTGAGACATCACGGAGAGAATCGCCCTTCTACGTCGGTTCTAAGCCACGCGTGGCGTTGCAAGCCATCCACACGCGGTGACGAAACTAGTCACCGGTTCGCCAAGGCGCCAGAAGTTTTTTTCCCGTTCAGAGCGGGCGGTTCAGCTCTTGCGAGGTCCTGACGTCGACCCGATCGGATCCACTTCGAGCAGCAAACCGGTGATCCCGACGATCTCGACGGGTGCGCCGGGAGTGATTGTGACGCCGCGATCCGCGGTTGCACGCCACCTCGACCCATCGAGGATCACCACACCGATCGGGTCGAGTTCGTCGACAGCAACACAGCGACGACCCAAGAGATTCTCCCGACCCACCGTCGGAGTCGCGAACCGTCCACGAACCACGGTCGTCAGGGTGTACCAGATGAACGCGATCGATGCGACTGCTGCCAACACGACCATCCATAGCGCAGGCGGATAGGCCGGCCGGGTGGTGGTGAACGTGAGCCCACCGATCAGAACGGCGATGGAACCCACGAACGCGCGCCAGTCGACACGGTTCTGGACGAACCCCCATACGAGGACCCCGTATCCGAGGACGGTGAGGGCAACGGCCGGCCAACGCATCGGGAGGGTGGCCATCCCGTACGCGGCAGGAATGAGTGACAGACCCGCAACACCTGCCATCAGCCCCGAACCTGCTGCGTAGAACTCGAACGCTGCAAACGACAGACCGACGACGAAGAACAGGAAGGCGGTCTCTGGTCGGGCTCCCAGTCTGAGGAAACGGTCGAGCAGACCGGTGTTGACAAACGTCACCGGCCTCGATGCGATCACAAACTCCTCGCCGTTGAGCGACTCTGTCCTCGCCGTGGAAAGCGTGAACGATTGACCGGTTTCGCGGGTCACGGTGACGCCGTCGAGTGAGACGATCAGCTGGCCAAGCGCGGGATCGACCCGGTCGACGAACCCATAGATCACCGGGTCTTCGACGGACACCGTTCGAGTGTCGTGTTCGAGCGACGTTTCGGTGGCGATGAACCGATCGAGGTCGGTTCCCGGTCTCACCGAAGGAGCTCCGGCGCCGGATCGTAGGACCGCAGGGCTGAGGTACCCGACGCTGGCACCCGGCGCAGCCGATCGGATATCTGCGTTGTTTGCAAGATATGCGGCTCCACCGAACGCAACAGCGGGGTTCGGACCGATCCAGGAAATGACCGGGGCATTTGCAGTCGCCACGGCATCGAACAGCTCGGTCAGGTCGCCCGACGAGACGCCCGGGCTGTCGATCTTGAGCACGAACGCATGGGCGTCCTGGGTCCTGAGCGAATTGATGACATAGTCGATCTGTCGCTGGTCCATGGGGTCGGCGACCTCGATCACAAGAATCGGAGCCTCGGCTGTTTGTGCCATGGCGCTCGAAAGGGTGAGCAACACACCAAGGGCAATCAGGGCGACGACGAGGATTCTGGTTGAACGCACGCCGCGAGGATACGGACACAAGCGGGGTTCCAGTTCCGCCGACGAACGATGTCACGGTACGCTTGGGGCATGAGCAAGATTCTCCTTGTGACCGATGTGGCGTCCGCCCGCAACCGCGTCCACGCCGCCCTCGCTGGTGCTGACGTCACCATCATCGATCACACGGATCCGAAGACCGCCGCTGCCACGGCATACGGTGAGCAGGTCGACGCTGTCGTTGTCGACATGCAAGTCGGGTCGATGGGTGCCATGGCCGTATCACGGGCGGTGCGATCCGAGGCCCGCGACGGCACACCGATCCCCGTGACGATCCTCCTTGATCGGAAGGCGGACGCGTTCCTCGCAAAACGCGCAGGTGCCCGCAACTGGGTTTCGAAGGATCAGTCACCGACCGACCTCCGCAAGGCTGTCGGAGCGGCTTGAGACCAAATGAAGGACATGAAGAACGACGCTGACCCTGCGAGTACGAACAGGTCATCGGTGCCACCACGATGACCGCTGAGATGTTCGTCTACCTCGGAATCATCGCGATCTGCTGCCTGCTGTCCGGCTTCTTGGCCGCTTCCGAAACAGCATTGATCGGCATCTCGCGCGAACGGGTCCACATATTGGCCGAGGAGAGCGGATCGGGCAAGAAGCTCGAACAACTGATCGCCCAACCCGAGCGGATGCTCTCGACGCTGCTCATAGCGAACAATGCGATCAACATTCTCGCCGCCTCCATTGCCACACTTCTGTTCATCAGCCTCGTCGGCGAGACGTGGGGACCATGGATCGCGACCATTGTCACGACCATCTTGATCCTCGTGTTCGGCGAAATCACACCGAAGACCCTCGCAGCACGGCACCCTGAGCGCGTCGCTCTTGGGGTTGCGCCCATTGTCTGGAACCTGTCGATCGTGCTTGCTCCGATCGCACGCTTCTTCACTGCCATAACCAACGGCCTCCTCCGACTCTTTCGGGTCGACGCCGGCGGCGCCGGTGCCAGTGTGACCGATGACGACATCCGTGCACTCGCCAGACTCAGCGAACGCGGCGGGCACATCGAAGAAGCGGAGCGTGAGATCATCGATGCGCTGTTCCAACTGAACGACCGGGCGGTGCGCGAGGTGATGACACCACGTCTGGCCATCGAGTGGCTCCCCACCCCGCTTACGGCAGCCGCAGTCCGCGAGGCAGTCACCGAGACCGGTCACTCAAGGTTCCCCGTGTCTGGGGGTCACCTCGACGATCTCATCGGGATCATCGCCGTGAAGGACCTGCTCCTGAACCCCGAGTATGAGACGGCTCCCAACCTCGACCGACTTCTCAGACCCCCGAACTACGTACCCGAGACGATGTCGGTTCTCGACACCCTGAGCGAGATGCGCTCGAAGAGGTACGGGATGGCCGTCGTGGTCGACGAGCATGGCGGGGTCGAGGGAATCGTCACAATCAAGGACCTTGTTGCCGAGCTCGTCGGCGAACTCCAGGACGAGTACGACCCAGGGGCACCGGCGCTGATCAAACTCGGTCCGGAACTCTGGGTCGTGGACGGGATGCTCGACATCACCGTTCTGAGTTCCGAGTTGGGTACCGATCCATGGGAAGGGCCGTATTCGAGCGTCGGCGGATTCATCTTGTCGATGTTCGGGAGGATCCCTGACGAAGGCGACATCTACGAGTCGAAAGGGTTCCGTTTCACGGTGACGGCAATGGACAGACAACGCATCGACAGCGTCAAGGTCGAGAGGGTGGATTAGCCGGTACAATCCACACCGATCGGGACGTAGCGCAGCTTGGTAGCGCGCATCGTTCGGGACGATGAGGTCGCGGGTTCAAGTCCCGCCGTCCCGACCAACCACAACACCCTCGTGCGCCACGCACGAGGGTGTTCGTTCGACACCCCATCCCACCACGGATTCCCGAGGTCGCGGGTTCACGTCCCGCAAGCCCATCCGGACCGACCATCGACAAGTCCGAGCAGGGCCGAGGACTGGGAAGCGACCTCTTTCGTGACGCACTGCTCCGATCGATAGCCGGCGCGGACTCGATTGGTGGACGGGCAGTCCTCGTCCACGCGAAGCACGATGTGGCGGCGACCTTCTATCGCCACCACGGATTCGAACCCCTACCCGACAACCCGATGCACCTGTACCGCCTCATGAAAGACCTACGGGCGTCCCTGCCACAGCCAAAGAGCAACTGATCGACTGAACAGATCGGCGACACTCGATCGCTGTCAGCCCAGGCGGCGTTCGAGGTTTGCTTGCTCGAGGATTGTGGCGGATATCTCCTCGATCGATCGGACGGTTGTGTCGAGGACCGGGATCCGGTTGCGTCGGAACAACCACTCGGCGATCTCGACTTCGCTCGCACATCGTTCCAGCGAGGCGTAGGTGCTGTCGGGTCGTCGCTTCTGGCGGATCTGGAACAGCTGCACGGGATCGATCGTGAGCCCGAAGAGCCGGTCGCTGTTCGCCTCGAGAAGGTCGTTGAACCGCCGTTCGTCGAGGATCTCCGATGTCAGGGGGAAGTTGGCCGCCCTGACGCCGTACTGCATCGCCAGATACAGACAGGTCGGAGTCTTGCCGACCCTCGATACGCCTGTGACGATCACGTCCGCCTCGCCGTAGCGATCCAATCCGAGACCATCGTCGGTTGCCAACGCATACTCGACCGCATCGAGACGCACTTGGTACACGGCTGCGTTCGACACACCGTGGTACCGACCAACGGTCGTGGTCGGATCGATACCGAGCTCATCTGCCAGACTCGCGACGAACGGATCGAAGAAGCTGACGACGACCGCGCTGGCACGCTTGAGGATCGCGCTCAGCTCGGCGTCGATGATGGTGCTGAAGACGATCGGGGCCGGCCCGCCACCCGCTCCGACCCGGTTGATCTCGTCGACGAGCGCTTCCACCTTCGGTGCATCGTCGACGAACGGTCTCGTCTCATAACGTGCCTCGAGCCCTTCGAATCTCGCCATCAGGCTGTGTGCGAGGACCTCAGTCGTGACACCCGTGTGGTCCGACACGCAGAACACGGCTCGGGATTCGCCGCTCATGGTTTGGCGATCGCCAGCCACGTCTCGAGCACGGTGTCGGGATTGAGTGAAATGCTCTCGATACCTTCATCGGCGAGCCACAGGGCGAAGTCCGTGTGATCAGACGGACCCTGCCCGCAAATTCCGATGTACTTCGATCGCTCCCGACAAGCCGCAATTGCCATGCTGATCAACGCCTTGACGGCGTCGTTGCGCTCGTCGAAGAGATCGGCCACCAGGGCAGAGTCACGATCGAGCGCAAGGGTGAACTGCGTCAAGTCGTTCGAACCGATGGAGAACCCATCGAACAGGTCGAGAAACGAATCCGCAAGGAGTGCGTTCGACGGTATCTCGCACATCATGATGAGTCTGAGTCCGTTCACGCCGCGCTCGATGCCATTGCGTGCCAATACCTCGATCACGGCCTCGGCCTCTGCAACGGTTCGTACGAACGGGACCATGATCTCGACATTGGTGAAACCCATGTCGTCACGAACCGACTTGAGCGCCTCACACTCGAGCGCGAACGCTTCTGCGAACGCCGGAGCCACGTACCTCGAAGCGCCCCGGAACCCGATCATCGGGTTCTCCTCGTGCGGTTCGAAGATCGAACCTCCGACAAGGTGGGCATACTCGTTCGACTTGAAATCCGACAACCTGACGATCACCGGCTTGGGGTGGAAGGCGGCGGCGATGGTCGCGACGCCTTCCTTCAACTTGTCCACGAAGAAGTCCCGACCACTCTCGTAGCCGGCGATCCGATGTTCGACGTCCTCTCGCACGTCTGGCGGGAGGGTGTCCATGTCGAGGAGAGCACGCGGGTGCACCCCGATCACACTGTTGATGACGAATTCGACCCGTGCCAGCCCGACCCCGTCGTTCGGGATCTGAGCGAACGCAAACGCCCGCTCGGGGTTGGCGACGTTCATCATGACCTTCAGTGGGCTCGGCGGCATCGCATCGAGCTCGATCCTCTGGATCTCGAAGTCGAGTGCACCCTGATAGACGTATCCAGAGTCGCCTTCGGCGCACGAGACCGTCACTTCGGCACCGTCGGTGAGCACCGATGTGGCGTCGTTTGATCCGACGACCGCCGGTATCCCGAGTTCACGAGCGATGATCGCCGCGTGGCACGTCCGGCCGCCGCGGTTGGTCACAATCGCGGCTGCCCGACCCATGACCGGTTCCCAGTCCGGGTCGGTCATGTCGGCCACGAGCACATCGCCAGGTTGCACCTCATGCATCTGATCGGGGCTCAGCACGATTCGGACACGGCCGACACCGATGCGTTGCCCGACACTCCGCCCGACGACGATGGGGTCAGCCGCTGCTGTCAGGTGGAACCGTTCGAGAACCCGACCGCTTGCGTTGCTCCGGACCGTCTCGGGTCGTGCCTGGAGGATGTACAACTCACCGTCGACACCGTCGCGTGCCCACTCGATGTCCATCGGCCGTCCGTAATGGCTCTCGATCGCGACGGCCAATCGTGCAAGTTCCGTCACCTCTGCGTCCGTCAGCGAGAATGACGTCTGGTCGCCCTCAGAAACGTCCACCACCTCGACACCACCCGAGCTGCCGAAGGTCATGCGCTGACGCTTGGCGCCGAGCTGGCGGCGAACGATCGCGGGCCTTCCCGCGGCGAGCCCGACCTTTGACACGTAGAACTCGTCGGGTTCGACCGACCCTTGGACGAGCAGTTCGCCGAGACCGTATGACGAGGTGATGAACACGACTCCGTCGAACCCTGATTCCGTGTCGATCGTGAACACCACCCCGCTTGCGCCTTCACCGGCTCGCACCATGTGTTGGACGCCTACCGAGATGGCGACCTCACCGTGGACGAACCCCTTGTGGACCCGATATGCGATGGCGCGATCGTTGTAGAGCGAGGCGAACACGAGACGGACACACTCAAGAACGCCGTCGATGCCCCGGACATTGAGAAAAGTTTCCTGTTGACCGGCGAACGACGCGTCGGGGAGGTCTTCTGCGGTTGCCGAGGACCGCACAGCAACGGTGAGTTCTCCGGTGACCTGTGACGCCATCTGCGAGTAGGCCTCACGGATCTCACCCTGGAGCTGCTCGGGAAGCGTCGCGTCCTCGATCATCGCCCTGATCTGCTTGCCTGCCCGTGCAAGCGCGACGACATCCTCGACATCGACGTGCGAGATGATCTCGGCGATCGCGTCGTCCAAACCGTCCTCGGCGAGGAACGCACGAAACGCGCCGGCCGTGGTCGCAAACCCTCCGGGAACCTTGACGCCTGCGCTTGTGAGGGAGGAGAGCATCTCCCCCAGCGAGGCGTTCTTTCCGCCCACATCGGCCACATCGTCCATGCCGACCGAATCGAGCCACTGCACCATCGATGTCATTGCTGCGTCCACCACCCGGGAGCTGATCGTTCCCTCACTCTAGGCCAACCCACCCGCACGGAATCGGCCCACCCGATGCGCGCCGACGTCATCCCCCTGTCCTCTCGCCTGTGACGCAAGGCACAACCACGAGCGGCGGTATCGTGCCCGGATGCACAAGGCCGACACCCATGACCTGATCCGCGTCAGCGGGGCTCGCGAGAACAACCTCAAGGACGTCAGTGTCGACATCCCGAAACGGCGTCTGACCGTATTCACCGGCGTCTCGGGCTCGGGCAAGAGCTCGCTCGTCTTCGACACCATCGCGGCGGAGTCACAGCGGATGATCAACGAGACCTACAGCTCGTTCCTCCAGGGTTTCATGCCGACGTTGGCGAGACCGGATGTCGATGTACTCGAAGGTCTCACAACGGCGATCATCGTCGACCAGGAGCGCATGGGCGCCAACGCACGTTCCACGCTCGGGACCGCAACGGACGTCAACGCCATGCTTCGCATCCTGTTCAGCCGTCTCGGCGAGCCGCACGTCGGTTCGCCCAATGCGTTCTCGTTCAATGTCCCCTCGGTGCACGGCAGCGGATCGATCACCATCGAGCGGGGGGACGGCAGGAACGAGCGGGTGAGGAAGACGTACTCACTCACGGGTGGCATGTGTCCGAGATGTGAGGGCATGGGGTCGGTGAGCGATATCGACCTCACCGAGCTGTACGACGAGACGAAGTCGCTCGCAGAGGGTGCCATCACCGTTCCCGGGTACAAGGCGGACGGCTGGTATGTCCGGATCTTCGGTGAATCGGGTTTCGTCGACATGGACAAGCAGATCCGTGACTTCTCCAACAAGATGCTCAACGACTTCCTGTACAAGGAGCCGACAAAGGTCAAGATCTCCGGCTCCAACATGACCTACGAAGGTCTTGTGCCGAAGGTGCAGAAGTCCTTCTTCTCCAAGGATCGGGACTCGCTCCAGCCACACATCCGGGCGTTTGTCGAACGAGCAGCCACCTTTGCGACCTGCCCCGAATGTGGAGGTACTCGGCTCAGCGAAGGAGCCCGCTCATCGAAGATCTCGGGCATCAACATCGCCGAGGCGTGCGCCATGCAGATCAGCGATCTCGCCGATTGGGTCGGCAAACTCGACGACCCTTCGGTGGCGCCTCTCCTCGCGAACCTGAGGGAGACCCTCGACGCGTTCGTGGAGATCGGGTTGGGCTACCTCTCGCTCGACCGCCCGTCGGGAACCTTGTCGGGCGGTGAGGCACAACGCACCAAGATGATCCGTCACCTCGGGTCCTCACTCACGGACGTGACCTATGTGTTCGACGAGCCGACTGTCGGACTCCATGCACACGACATCAGACGGATGAACGATCTGCTTGTGCAACTTCGGGACAAGGGAAACACCGTCCTGGTCGTGGAGCACAAACCCGAGGTGATCGATATTGCCGACCACGTCATCGATCTCGGCCCGGGTGCCGGGACCGCAGGAGGCGAGGTCGTCTTCGAAGGGACGGTCAAGGAACTGCGAGCAAGCGACACGATCACCGGCCGTCACCTCGACCACAGGGCAACGCTCAAGACAGACATGAGAACTCCGACGGGTTCCCTCGAGGTTCGTGGGGCGAACACGAACAACCTGCAGGATGTCAGCGTCGATGTTCCCCTCGGGGTGTTGTGTGTCATCACCGGAGTAGCGGGTTCGGGGAAGAGCTCGCTGATCCACGGCTCGATAGCGCCGCTCGATGACGTTGTGACCATCGACCAGGACGCCATCCACGGTTCACGACGGAGCAACCCTGCGACGTACACGAAGCTCCTCGATCCGATCCGAACCGCGTTCGCAAAGGCGAACGGGGTCAAGCCTGCTCTGTTCAGCGCAAACTCAGAGGGGGCGTGTCCCACATGCAACGGTGCGGGTCTGATCTTCACGGAGCTCGGCTTCATGGAAACGGTCGCAACGACCTGCGAAGAGTGCGAAGGCAAGCGGTTCCAGAGCGATGTGCTCGAATACAAACTCGGTGGCAAGGACATAAGCGAGGTTCTTGAGATGCCGGTCTCCGAGGCCCTCGAGTTCTTCGGCTCCGGAGATGCGGCTACTCCTGCAGCCCACACGATTCTGGATCGTCTTGCCGATGTCGGTCTCGGATATCTGAGCCTCGGGCAGCCGCTACCGACGTTGTCTGGCGGGGAACGTCAACGTCTCAAGCTCGCCACCCGGATGCGTGAGAAGGGTGGCGTGTATGTCCTCGACGAACCGACCAGTGGTCTCCACCTGGCCGACGTCGACCACCTGCTCGGCCTCCTCGATCGACTCGTCGACTCGGGGAGATCGGTGATCGTGATCGAGCATCATCAAGCGGTGATCGCCCATGCGGACTGGGTCATCGATCTCGGCCCCGGCGCCGGCCACGACGGTGGACGTGTCGTGTTCGAGGGCACACCCGCTGACCTCGTGGCCGACACATCCACGCTCACGGGCGAGCACCTGGCCGCCTATGTGGGGACGGGCAAGTAGCCGGTCAGGGATTCCGGACCGATGCGCTGGGATGTCAGGTTCCTGTGAACTCCGGCTTCCGCTTCTCGATGAACGCCGTGATGCCCTCGTAGAAGTCTTTCGACGTGCCTGCGGCCAGGATCGAATCCGCTTCGAGTTGCATCTGGGCGACCGGATCGTTGCCGTACGACGACCGGATGAGGTTCCGTGCCCGCACATAGGCAAGCGTCGGTCCCGCGGCCAGGCGGGTCGCAAGGCCGGTGACCGTCACCTCGAAGTCATCGTCCGCCACCGCTTGATTGATGAGACCGAGTTCCACGGCTTCGGGTGCAAGCACACGACGATTCGTGAGCACCATGTCCATCGCAACACGCGGTCCGACGAGTCGAGGCAGCGAGAACGTACTTGAGCCGTCCGGCGAGACCCCAATGCCCGTGTACGCCATGGTGAACATCGCCGATTCGACCGCGACAGCAAGATCGGTCGCCAGTGCCAACCCCATCCCGGCACCTGCGACAACTCCGTTGATGGCCGCAATGGTCGGGAACGGCAGATTGATGAGGACGTCGATCGCACCGTGGAGACCTTCGAGGATCTGACCCATGACCTCCTCGGGATCGTCCCTGTTGTCGTAGAACGACTGGACATCGCCACCCGCACAGAAACCACGACCCGTACCCGTGACGACGAGCGCCCTGACGTCAGACTGCTCGGCGAGACCACCCAATACCTCGCGGAGTCTGTTCGCCATGGGGACGGACAATGCGTTCATCGTGTCCGGATCATTCAGCCTGACGGTCGCGATCCCTGTCGCGACGGAAACAACAATCAGATCGTCCGTTGACATCTCCACTCCTTCGTCGACCGATCGACTCGGCACGTCGTTGCGCCGATGATTGCACACTGGGGACACGGTCACACCGTGCATCGTCGATAGCGACTTCGACTACGATTGCGCGATGGACATCGTTCTCATCGCGGGTCTGTGGCTGAAGCAATCAGCGTGGGATCCCGTCGTGGCCGAACTCGAGAATGCCGGTCACCGGGTGAACGCCCTCGCGTTGCCCGGAGTCGACGACGGCTCCGCGGCCGCCGTCCTCGAGGATCAGGTCTCCGCAGCCGTCGCCGCCGTGGATGCCTTCGATCGACCGCTCGTCGTCGGCCATTCGGCTGCTTGCTCCCTTGCGTGGATGGTTGCAGATCGTCGCCCCGACGAGATCGCAGGGGTGGTCCTCATCGGTGGCTTCCCTGCCTCCGATGGCGACACGTATGCCGACTTCTTCGATGCGATCGACGGCTTCATGGCCTTCCCCGGCTGGGAGCCGTTCGAGGGACCGGACAGTGATGACATCGACGAGGAAACCAAGGACAGGGTTGCGCGCGACATGGTGCCCGTGCCCCAAGGTGTATCGACGGCGAAGGTCCGACTCACGAACGAAGAACGCTTCGACGTCCCTGTCGTGATCGTCTGTCCCGAGTTCACCATCGACCAGGCCAAGACGTGGATCGATGGAGGTGATGTTCCCGAACTCACCAACGTCAAGAACCTGACCTACGTCGACATCGATTCGGGGCACTGGCCGATGGTGACCCGACCTGCGGAACTCGCCCAGATTCTCGGTACCGGTCCCATATCGGACTGAGACCGCAGGTCAGTCGACGAGGAACTCCGCAAGCTCGACTGCGTTGAGGGCGGCACCCTTGCGCAGGTTGTCCCCGATGGCGAAGAGGCTGATGCCCCCCGGATGACCGACCGTCTCGCGGAGCCTCCCGACGAGGACGTCGTCGATTCCCGCTGAGTCCAGTGGTGTCGGGACCTTCCGATCGTCCCAGAGCTGCACACCGGGTGCATCACCGAGCATCGCCACTGCTTCATCCATGTCGACCGGACGATCGAACCACATCGAAGCTGCGATGCCGTGCCCGACCATGACGGGGACCCGGACACAGGTGGGTTCGACGGCAATGTCATCACGATCGAGAATCTTGCGGGTCTCGTTGACGAGCTTCCACTCCTCATCGGTGTATCCGGCTTCGGTGATCGAGCCTGCGAGCGGAAGCACGTTGTAGGCGATCGGCCGCGCATAGAGATCCCCGCCGGGGTCTTCCCAGGTTCCCGAGACGAGAGCGTCCTGATCGGCACCGAGGGCGAGAATCTCCTTGGCGAGCTGCGTCATCCCTGTGTGCCCGGAGCCAGAAACGCTCTGGTAGGAGGTCGCCACCATCGTCTTGAGCCCGGCGGCGCGATGGAGCGGTCCCGCAGCCATCATGATCGCCATCGTCGTGCAATTCGGGTTGGCGACGATCCCGTGATGCTCCTTGATGGCCGCGTCGTTGACGTTCGCAACCACGAGGGGGACATCGTCATCCATCCGGAAGGCGGACGAGTTGTCGATGACGGTTGCGCCCGCCCTTGCGAACTGAGGTGCGAATTCGAGGGACCGCGCTCCTCCGGCTGAGAAGAGCGCAATGTCGATGTCGGAAGGATCCGCTGTCGTGAGGTCCTCGACGACGATGTCCCCCCAGCGCGATTCGATGACCCTGCCCGCGCTTCTGGCCGATGCCATGAGTCTCAGGTTCTCGAGTGGGAACCGTCGCTCCTCAAGTATCGATTTCATCGTCGTACCGACCGCACCGGTGGCGCCGACGATTGCCACACGTGGTGACGTGAATGTCTTCATCTTTCGCCATCTCCGTCGAGTCCAAGACCAGTATGGAGCGCTTTCACCGCTTCACCAACCTGAGATCCACGCACGACGCACGAAATCCGGATCGGCGAGGTAGAGATCATCTCGATGTTGATTCCGTGATCGGCGAGAATCCGGAACATCCGCGCCGCCACACCTGATTCGGTCTTCATCCCGATGCCCACGACCGAGACCTTCGCGATGTCGGAGTCGACCGCCACGCCACCCGCTCCCACAGAGTCGGCGACCCGCTGGGCTTCGTCCGTCGCCAAGCTGATGACGTCGGTCGGGACGGTGAAGCTGATGTCGGTCGTCCCGTCGTGGCTGACGTTCTGCACGATCATGTCGACGTTCACCCCAGCGACGGCGAGAGGCTCGAACAGCGCTGCCGCGACACCGGGGGTGTCGGGGACCTGGTACACCGTCACCTTCGATTCGGATGTTTCGTGGGCGATTCCACGAACGACGGCTTGCTCCATTGTCTCCTCCTTGACCCACGTCCCATTGCCCTCGCCGAATGAGGACCGGACATGGATTGGAATATTGAATCTACGACCAAACTCGACGGACCTCGGCATGAGGACGCCTGCCCCAGCCGAGGCAAGCTCGAGCATCTCCTCGAATGTCACTTCGGGGAGCAAAGTCGCAGAACCGACCACTCTCGGATCTGCGGTGAACACCCCGTCAACGTCGGTGTATATCTCGCAGCGATCAGCCCCGAGGGCAGCTGCAAGTGCCACCGCGGTTGCGTCCGATCCTCCTCGACCCAACGTCGTGACATCCTTCGAGTCGGGATTGACGCCTTGGAATCCGGCGACGATCGCGACCTTGCTCTCGTCAAGTGCGGCCTGGACGCGCTCTGCCCTGATCTCGAGAATCTCTGCATGACCGTGACGACCCGTCGTGAGGATCCCGGCTTGGCTGCCGGTCAGACTCTGTGCCTGGACACCGAGGTCCTGGATCGCCATCGCGACGAGGGACATCGTCACGCGTTCGCCTGCGGTCAACAGCATGTCGAGCTCCCGCGGATGCGAGTTGGGGGACACATCACCAGCGAGAGAGAGAAGTTCATCGGTTCCGCTTCCCATCGCGCTCACGACAGCAACTACACCGTTCCCATCGTTGTACGTGTCAACAATGCGGCGTGCGACAGAGCGAATCCGTTCGGCGTCGGCAACCGACGTCCCGCCGAACTTCTGGACTACCAGAGGCATGGGCGAAAGTGTAGATGTAGAGGGCTTTCACGAATACTCTGCGTCTCCGTGGGAGAGTCAAGATGCGACGAGATTCAAGATCCAAGATTCAAGATGCGACGAGATTCTAGATCCAAGATTCAAGATTCAAGACTGGAAGCCCTCGGCTTCCCGCATTCCGGTCTCCTGCGTGCAAGTGTCGTTGCGTTTGTCATGGCGGCAATCGTCGTGGGGTGTTCCTCCTCGGGTGGGGACACGACCACCACGACGACGGGCAATGCTCCGGCGACGAACGACGTTCCGACTGACTACGAGGGGTTCCGTGCCCAGACCACGGCGTGCGGTGACGCCCGGCCCGAACCCGTCACGGAGATGACCTTCGACGAACCTGCCGACGAAAGGGTCGAGGGATCGACGACCGTCGTGATCGAGACGTCGTGTGGGCCGATCGTCATCACGGTCGACCCGTCGGTTGCTCCTGAGACGGTCAACAGCTTCGTTTTCCTTGCGGAACAGGGCTATTTCGACGGATCGGTATCGCATCGGGTGCTTCCCGGGTTCATGGTGCAGGCTGGTGACCCGAGCGGGACCGGTCGAGGCGGCCCCGGCTACACCATTGCGGATGAGTTCCCATCGAGCGACTTCCTGTACGACCGCGGCGTGGTTGCGATGGCAAACGCAGGCCCCGACACGACGGGTAGCCAGTTCTTCATCATGTTCGCACCGGCGGACTGGATGCCCCCGAACTATTCGGTGTTCGGAGTCGTCACGAGTGGGTTCGAAACACTCGACGCCATCGAAGCCCTCCCGCTCGCGATGCATCCCAGCGGACGGGACCCGTCACCATCGGTCCCGCTCGAGACCTTGTACATCAAGAGCGTGACCGTCGAGCGGTGACAGCGGACGCCCGCGGGCCCTTGAAGTCTTAGCCAGCACTTTCTGACTTCTGACCCGACTTCGGTATTCTTCGACGCTATGGCGACAGACAAACGCGAACGTCAGAGGGCGAACAAAGAGGTCAAGAAGGCCGAGAAGGCCAAGATCGACGTCAAGAAGCAGCGCTGGGCGATCGTCAAGCGATACGCGATGTACACCTTGATCTTTGCCATTGCCCTGCTCGCCCTCAAGCTGTTCTTCGGGTGAACCTCACCGACCTCCATCTCCATTCGAACGTCTCGGATGGGGTTGACTCGCCACACCGACTCGTAGAGCTTGCAGCCGAGGCTGGTGTGACGACCATGGCACTCGTGGACCACGACATCCTCGACGGGGTACCCGAGGCGCGCGCGGCTGCTATCTCGCACGGCATCGATTTCATCCCTGGCATCGAACTGTCGGTCGCACATGGGGACAACAAGATGCACATGCTGGTCTACTTCCTTGAGCCTGGCGCTGGGCCACTGCAGGACAGGCTCGCATGGCTGCGCGAAGGTCGCACGGAACGCAACTCCCGGATCGTCGAACAGCTCAGGGGCATGGGTTTTGCAATCACGATGGATGATGTCCTCAGACACGCCGCTGGCGAGTCCATAGGGAGACCGCACATCGCCGATGCCCTCATCGAAGCTGGCGGATTCGAGAGCCGCAACGATGTCTTCCGCAGACTCCTTGGGGACGGCGGAGGCGCGTATGTCGAACGCGAGCGTCTGAGTGCCACCGAAGCAATCGGCCTCGCACGCGCATCAGGGGCGGTGCCCGTCATCGCCCACCCCCTTACGATCGGCTGGGGAACCGAGGAGGCCGACTTGGCGTTCGCCGAACTCACCGACCTCGGTCTTGGAGGCATCGAGGCCCATCACCCGATGCACAGCACAGACTTGAGACGCCATCTCAGCTCAGTGGCGACCCGGCTCGGGATCGCTGCCACGGGTGGTTCCGACTACCACGGAGCGGACGAGAAGCCGTACCGCATCGGTGTCGGCGGAGGAGACCTTCGGGTGCCCGAGTCCGCAGTCGAGGCCCTGAGAGCCCAAAGGGGCCGATAGTCCTACACCGTCACCTCTCCGGAGCCGATATCGACACCACAAGGAGAGTCAATGTTCGGTCTCCCAGATCGCGCCCCGATCGCGTACGACGACATGCGCTCACCGCTCAACCGACTGCGCGTCGGAGGCGCTGGCGTGTTCATCGTCGCGGCTGGGATCGCGTGGATCCGCACCGGCGACCAAGCGGTCCTTCTCCTGCTCGTCCCTGCCGCCGTGGTGTTGGGTGACGGACTCTTCCGACTGAGAACCGACGGATCGGCCTTGTGGGGGCTTGTGATCGATGCGACGGCTCTGTTCGTTGCGATCGCCATCCGCGGGCCGTCGGTCACGACAACCGCCGTAGCCGTCAGCTTCATCCTCGTTGCATCGTCTCTCGTTCTCCCGATGATCCATGCCGTTGGGGTTGTGGCCTATGCATCCGTCCTGTGGGCTGCCGTCGATCTGGCTGCCCGTTCATCGACAAGTGGACCGATCGGGTCGCTCAGCCGTGCGGGACTCGAAGTGGGTTTCGACAGGGTCATGGTCGTCGTGGTCCTCGTCGCCATCGCAACCGTCATGCTCAGGGCGATCCGGGCGTTGCTCACCGCCCAGGACCAACAGGCAGAAGCCCTCGCACAGGAACGGCGGGCGGTACAGCTCAAGAACGAGTTTGTTTCGATGGTCAGCCACGAGTTGCGCACCCCGCTCACGGGCATCGCAGGCTTCACGGACACCCTGAGTGATGGCTGGGATTCCCTCCCCGCAGGCGAAGTCAGTGAGTTCCTCGGCATCATGCGCCAGGAAACCGACCATCTCTCGAACCTGGTCGAGGACATCCTGGTGATCCCGCGCCTCGAGGCCGGCCAGCTTCGCCTCGACCCGACGGTGCTTGAGCTCGCCAGCGAGGCGAGGGCCGTGGGCAATGTGATCTTCGGAGAGGACTCTGACTACGCGGTCACGATCCCGTCCAATGTGATGGTTCTTGCGGACCCGACACGGCTGCGACAGATACTGCGGAACCTGCTTGAGAACGCACAGAAGTACGGCGGCGAACAGGTGCTCGTCGAAGGTGAACTCTCCGGTCCCGGTCGATACACGGTGTCGGTGTCGGACAACGGCCGTGGTGTCCCCGAAGGCGAGCAGGAACGCATCTTCGAGCACTTCGAACAGCTCTCAAGCGGCGACGCCAGGCTCCAGCAGGGAGTGGGCCTCGGTCTCCCCATCGCGAGGAAGCTCGCCCGTGCCATGGGTGGTGAACTCTGGTACGAGGACCTGTTCCCCGTGGGCTCAAAGTTCCGGTTCACAATTGCATTGGCGCAAACGCCGAATACTGAAGACCCCGGCCCCAGAGCCCACCGCTAGCATTCCCGAGATGCTCCCCTACAACATTCATCATGTTGCCATTGCGGTGCGTGACCTTGACTCGGCGATTGCGTCGTTTGCCGGACAGTACGGATTCGAGGTGTTGTCACGTGAGCGCATCGAGGACCAAGGGGTCGAGGAAGCCATGATCGCCGTCGGCGGATCGCACCTCCAACTGCTCCAACCACTCGATGAGATGTCACCTGTGGGGCGTTTCCTGAGTCGCAATGGTGAGGGAATGCATCACATTGCCTTCGCGGTTGTGGACATCGACGCTGCATTGGAGCATCTCAAGACCATGGACATCGAACTCGTGGATCAAACCCCCCGTATCGGTGGAGGGGGGCACAAGATCGCATTCATCCATCCACGAGCCCTCGCCGGTACCTTGTTCGAACTGGTGGAGGTCTGACTATGGCACTCGAAATCGACATCCAGGGCGGTGCAGGTCCTGAGATCGCAGGTGCAATCGTTGCGGTCGTCCAAGCAATCGACCAGCAAGAGCGCGAAGCGGCAGCGGTGCGACCTCGGCCGATTCGTCAAAGTCAGTGGGTCACTGCAGGGCGTCGTCGTGACCTCCATGCCCCGACCACATCGACCGAGTACGACCGTCTTCCCGGGCGCGACGTCGTAGATGACGGTCAACCGCCTTCGTGACGTGCGCAGTCGACCGCAACCGTCGCCGATACGTCAACTAACGTTGGAACGATGAATCCGGTCATTGCCTCCATCGCACGCACGCCGATCGGGCGTTTCAACGGTGATTTCTCGTCATTGACCGCCATGGACCTCGGCGGCGTTGCCATTTCCGGCGCTCTCGAGCGCGCTGGCTTGGACGGCTCCCAGATCGACGAAGTGCTCTTCGGTCATGTACTCCAAGCGGGCCAGGGGCAGATCACATCACGCCAGGCGGCCGTCAAGGGTGGGATACCCATGACGGTCCCCGCCACGACGATCAACAAGGTGTGCCTCTCGGGGCTGACGGCGATCCAAGAGGCAGCGAACCACATCAGGCTCGGTGAGTCGAGATTCGTCATGGCCGGTGGCATGGAATCGATGACGAATGCCCCCTATGTCTCCCCCGGCGCACGAGCGGGTTTGAGAATGGGCGACGCCACGCTTGTCGACTCCATGATCCACGACGGTCTGTTCTGCGCGTTCGACTCCTGCATGATGGGGGAAACCTCAGACACGAGAAACGCCGAACTTTCGATCGGTCGAGAGGAGCAGGATGTCTGGTCCGTCAACTCGCATGCGCGGGCGGCTACCGCCACGGACAATGGCGTGTTCGCAAAGGAGATCGTCCCCGTCGCCGTCCCACAGCGCAAGGGTGACCCGATCGTCGTGACCGAGGACGGTGGGATCCGGAGGGACACCACCATCGAGTCGCTGACGAGCCTTCGTCCCGCATTCCATCCTGATGGGACGATCACGGCAGGGAATGCTTCACAGATCTCTGATGGAGCGGCCGCCGTCGTCGTCGCCGATCGTTCTGCTGCCGACGCGGTTGGCCTGCCGATTCTCGCCGAGATCGTCGCGTACGGCCAGGTCGCAGGACCGGATGCAACGCTCCACGAGCGCCCCGCCGAGGCCATCAAGGTCGCCCTCAAGCGTTCCGACCTCTCCGTGTCGGACATCGACCTCTTCGAGATCAACGAGGCGTTCGCATCGATTGCGATGCACTCCGCCTCGATCCTCGATGTCCCGAGTGACCGAGTCAACATCCACGGAGGCGCCGTCGCTCTCGGCCATCCGCTCGGCGCGACGGGTGCGAGGCTTGTCGTGTCCCTCATCAACGCTCTTCGTGAAACCGGCGGTTCCATCGGTGCAGCCGCCTTGTGTGGTGGTGGCGGTCAGGGCGACGCTCTGATCGTCCGGATGGTCTCGTAGATGGCATTCGCCTCATACCTCCCCGATCGCAACCTCGCTCTCGAGCTTGTCAGGGTGACCGAAGCCGCCGCCATATCCGCGGCGCGCGTCAAAGGTCGAGGCAACAAGGACATCGTCGACCAGGCAGCCGTCGATGCCATGCGCCACGTGCTCAGTGGCATGAATCTCAGTGGCACAGTCGTCATCGGGGAGGGCGAGAAGGACGAAGCACCGATGCTCTACAACGGCGAGGTGATCGGCAACGGAGAGCCACCGGAAGTGGACGTCGCTGTCGATCCCGTCGACGGGACACGCCTCACCTCCGAAGGCAGGGGCGGGGCACTTGCGGTGATCGCCGTGGCCGAGAAGGGTTCGATGTACGCACCCGGCAGCATGGTCTACATGGACAAACTGGCCGTCGGCGAAGAGGCCGCCGGTACGGTCGACATCAATGCACCCGTCGAGTACAACCTCAAGCAGGTCGCCAAGGCCAAGGGCAAGGCCGTGTCGGACGTCACGGCGATCGTCCTCGACCGGCCGAGGAACGAGCCGTACATAGAACAGATCAGAGCGGCAGGTGCGCGGATCACCCTCATCGGCGATGGCGACATCCAGGGATCGATCACGGCTGCGAGCTACGACACCGGCGCCGACATCCTCCTCGGCATCGGGGGTTCACCCGAAGCGGTCACATCGGCCTGCGCCATGGCAGCCCTCCGTGGCGAGATCCAGTGCAAACTCTGGCCGAGGGACGACACGGATCGCCGGTACGCCGCAGACAACGGTCTCGACCTCGAGCGTGTGCTCGGAACCCGCGATCTCGTCGATTCGGACGACACCTTCTTCGCCGCCACGGGCGTCACGTCCGGTTCGTACCTGCGTGGCGTCCGCTTCGGTGGCATCCACACCCAGACCCATTCGGTGATCATGCGAGGCCGCTCCGGAACGGTCCGCTTCATAGAAGCTGACCACCGAGTCGAATGGGTGGGGAAGAGCTTCTAGTACACAGCTCTCACTTCAGCTCTCAGCCTTCAG
>CAZDIQ010000008.1:0-4469 GCA_964505525.1 uncultured Acidimicrobiaceae bacterium
ATCCGTCGGTTACCACGACATCGGAGGTCGTAAGGGTTCGTTCCTGGTCATCGAGGGTGACGATTGTCTCCCCCGCACCGGCGCGGCGAATCACTATCCGGTTTCCGAGGCGGTCGACGTCGAATGCGTGGGTCGGATATCCGAATTCGATCATCGCGTAGTTCGATGCGTCGACAACGTTGGAGATCGGTCGAACGCCTGCTTGGACGAGGCGCCAGCGAAGCCAATGCGGTGACGGCCCGACAGTGATGCCGCGCACCCGCCGACCGGTGAACCTGGGACAGAAATCGTCTGCCTCGATGACGACCGTCACGTCGTTCGGATCGCCCTGTTCGGTGACTGCGATGTTCTGAGCCCTCAACGGCGTCTGGTAGAGGGCAGACAGATCGCGCGCAAGCCCGTACACCGACAGACAGTCAGGTCGATTCGGGGTGACGTTCACCTCGTAGTAGACATCGGGGAAGCCCATGAACTCGGCGAAGTCCGTCCCGATCGCGTCGACACATGACGGGTAGTCATCGTTGAGCACCATGATGCCGTCGGCTTCAGCGCCGAGACCGAGCTCGACCTCGGAACAGATCATGCCGTTCGAGGTCACACCCCGGATCTCGCGTCGCGTGATCTCGAAGTCCTCACCAAGCACCGCACCAGGAACCGCAACCGGGACGATGGCGCCCGCATCGAAGTTCCACGCACCGCAGATGATCTCGAGGACTTCCGATCCGACATCGACCTGGGTGACCCTGATCTTGTCGGCATTCGGGTGGGCAGCGACCTCGAGGACCTTGCCGACGACCACGCCGCTGAATGCCGGTGTGATGAGGTGCCAATCCTCGATCTCGTGGCCGAGACTCTCGAAGTCCTCGAGAAGGGCCACAGGATCGTCCGTCGGAATCTCGACGAACTCATCGAGCCAGGAACGTGTCAGTTTCATCGGTACTGCTCCAGGACGCGCCTGTCGGGGTCGAGCAGGGTTCTCAGATCCGTGATGCCGTGACGGACCATCGCCATGCGTTCGGCACCCATGCCGAAGGCGAACCCCGTCACCGCATCGGGATCGTATCCCACGTGTCTGAAGACCGCGGGGTTGACCATGCCACAACCGAGAAGCTCGATCCATTGCCCGTTGGTGAAGGCATGCATCTCGGCGGACGGTTCGGTGAACGGGAAGTAGTGCGGGATGAACTTGACCTCCGTACCGGGTCCGAAGAACTGCTTTGCAAAGAATGCCAACGTCCCCTTGAGGTCGCCGAGCGTGATGCCCTCATCGACAGCAAGACCCTCGATCTGGTGGAACACCGGGGCGTGGGTCGCGTCGACGGCGTCAGCCCGAAAGACACGCCCGGGTACGACGACGTAGGTGGGCGGGTCGTGTTCTTCCATGTATCGGGCCTGCATCGGGGACGTGTGCGTCCGCAGCAGCACCTCGTCCTGTCCGTCGCCGTAGTCGAGGTACAACGTGTCGCTCTCGAGCCTCGACGGATGCGTCTCGGGGATGTTGAGGGCATCGAAGTTGTAGAACGATGTCTCTGCTTCTGGTCCCGTCGCCACCGAGTATCCGAGGGCGACGAAGATGTCGACGATCTCATCCATCGTGGACTGCACGAGGTGATGCGTACCGCGGGCGGGCTGACGCCCTGGCAGGGTCACATCGACCGAGTCGGTGACAAGATGGGCAATCTCTTCGGCCTGTGCGAGCTCGGACCGTTTGGCGTCGAGCAGTGCCTGGATCTCGAGAGCCACATCGTTGATCGCCTTGCCCGTCCGACCGCGTTCGGCGTCGTCGCTGATCGAACCGAGTGAGCGACGCGCCTGGCCGATCGGTGAGTTCCTGCCTACGAGCTGGCTCTCAAGTTCATCGAGGTCCACGATCGATGCCACACCGGCGAGCCGTGCGGGGGCATCGGAACGAAGTTGTTCGAGTGAATCCATGGGTTCTGGGAGGTTAGCGGTCATCGTGCTCGGGACCTTTCGGTGGTGGTGCGGCAAACGGGTGGGACAAATGCAAGAAGCCCGGGGCTGCACCCGGGCTTCTTGGTCAGAGATCGAGGACGAGTCAGAAAGCCCGGGCGCGGCGACCCGTGAAGAACTCCCTCGTAAATCGGTCGGCCATCCGATTGGTCATCATGCCGTGACCCTATCACGGAGCATTCCGATTGGGAAGTTCACGCCGACGCGGCTCCGCTTCCGTCACTTCCCATGCAAATCCACATACCGAGAGCCGCGGCCACACCGGCATTCAGGCTTTCAGCCCCACCAGGCATCGGAATCGTCAACGTTGTTGCCGCCTGCTCGACGACCTCAGCGGGCAGCCCGTGTGCCTCGCTGCCGATCAGAAGGGCGATCTGACGTTCCGTGTCCACCGTCGCGGCTCCACCGGAGACGACGGTGGCAACGAGGGAATACCGGTCGTCTGGGAACGTCGCTTCGAGCGATTCCATCTCGACGATGGTCGTGGCGAAGTGCGAACCTGCCCCCGATCGGAGCACCTTGGGACTCCACACATCGGCTGTGTGCGGCGACACGGCAACATCCCATCCGAGTGCCGAGGCTGTCCGGATGATGGTGCCGACATTGCCGGGATCGGCGACATCAATCAGCACCACGACGTTGCGATCGGTGAGTTCGCCCTGTTTCGGCCTGGCGAAGATCGCAGCAGGCGAACGAGGGTGTGTCGTGTCCGACGCTGCCTTGAGCGCATGTTCGGTCACGGTGTGGAACACGACATCGCTACGATTCTCCATCGCCTCGCGGGTTGCGACGTCATCCTCCAATGCGAGGACAACCATCGGAACGAATCCTGCTGTGACGGCAGCATCGAAAACCGTCGGCCCTTCGATGAGAATCCGACCTGACTCGAGTCGTTCGTTGTGCCGGTGCAGACGCACAAACGTTCGAACGATCGGATTCTTCGTCGAGGAGATGTGGTCGGTCACGGCATCCATGGTATGTCACCACCGGTCCATGGAAAAGACCCGGGCTCTGGGCAACGGATACGCTGCTCCCGAACCCGGGTCCTTCGGTTCTCGATTCTCGCCCTATTCGGCGGCTGCTGAGGTTGCCACCTCGACCAATGCGGAGAACGCATCGGGATCGCGGACCGCCATGTCGGCGAGCATCTTGCGATCGACCTCGATGTCGGCAGCCTTGAGACCGGCCATCATCTTGGAATAGGTTGATCCGTTCAGACGGGCGGCGGCATTGATCCGCTGGATCCACAGTCGACGGAACTGACCCTTGCGCGCACGACGATGGTCGTACGAGTCCTGCATGGCATGCATGACCTGTTCGCGGGCTGTCCGATAGCGGCGGCTCCTTGCTCCGGTATAACCCGAAGCACGGTCCATGACTTTTTTACGCTTCTTGCGTGCGTTCACCGAACGCTTCACTCGAGCCATGGTGTCCTCCTAGTTGTGCAACATCTTGTCGATGCGCTTTTCATCGCCACCGGACAAGATGCCATTGCCTTGCACGCGCCGCCAACGCGTTGCCGTCTTCTTGTTGCGGTTGTGACCGCGCCAGGCGTTGCGATGCCTGATCTTTCCGCTGCCGGTCCGCTTGAAGCGTTTGGCAGCACCCTTGTGCGTCTTCATCTTTGGCACTGTGTTCTCCTGTGCTTATTCCGACTCATCGGAATCGTCGATGTCGACCTCGACCTCATCGCCATCGATTTCCACGACCTCATCGGTCGCGTCCTCGATGTCGTAGGTGACGTCATCATCGAACAAGTCGTCATCGTCGTCATGTGCTTCGGATTCCAACTCGGCAGGCATGTCATGGGAAGGCACGAGAATCATGGTCATGTTCCGACCATCCAATCTCGGCATCGCTTCGATCTCGGCGTACGGTTCAACAGCTTCGTAGAGACGCTGAAGGATGACGCGGCCGAGTTCCGGGTGGGCGACCTCACGGCCGCGGAAACGCATGGTGCATTTGACCTTGTCCCCCTGACGGAGGAACTTGACGACGCGCCTTTGCTTGACCTCGAAGTCGCTCTTGCCGATCTTCGGCCGGAACTGGACTTCCTTGATCACGGTGCGTGTCTGGTTCTTGCGGGCTTCCCGAGCCTTTACGGACTGATCGTATTTGTATTTCCCGTAGTCCATCATCCGCACAACCGGCGGTCTGGCATCTGGGGCTACTTCTACGAGATCGAGACCGAGTTGGTTTGCAAGCCAACGTGCCTCGTCGATGTCCTTTTCGCCGATCTGGCCACCGTCTGGTGCGATCAGCCGAACGCGCTTGACTCGGATGCGCTCATTTACCCGTGGTTCTGCGATGGGAGTACCTCCTGGTTCTGTATTGCCTGCCGAGGTGCACGCCTACAGAACAACAGCGGCGCGAATGCGCCGCCAGGAAGTTCGGACCCAATGCACCTTCGAACGGTGGTTGGGTGGGAAGCAGGCGCCTCCTCTTGCTTTCTGTCTCCGTGAGCGTAGCGCCCGAGAGCCCCTACGGCGCCACGATTC
>CAZDIQ010000008.1:4569-35570 GCA_964505525.1 uncultured Acidimicrobiaceae bacterium
GCAATCTTGTTGATGATCCCGATGCCCCTGCCCTCGTGGGACGTGTTGTACACGATCACGCCCTCCCCCGCCTCTGCGATGCGTCGCATCGACTCGTCGAGCTGGGCACCACAATCGCACCTAAGGGATCCAAAGGCATCCCCCGTCAGACATACCGAATGGACCCTCGTGAGAACCTCCGACTTGCCTGCCACGTCGCCCATGACGAGTGCAACATGCTGGGTGTCCCCGATCGAAGACTCGTACCCGATCACTTCGAACACACCATGCTTGGTGGGAAGGACGGCGGAAGGTCCCCGAGCCACGATGCCCTCGGTCCGCCACCGATACGCAACGAGATCGTCGATCGAGATCATCACGATGTCATGCAGATCCGCGAAGGCATCAAGGGCCCCGCCTCGTGCCATCGACCCGTCGTCGTTGACAAGCTCACACAGGGCGGCGGCAGGGCGAAGGCCCGCCAGTTTGGCGAGGTCGACAGCGGCTTCTGTGTGTCCGGGACGAACGAGCACGCCGCCCTCCTGGTAGCGCAACGGGAAGATGTGCCCCGGTCGGGAGAAGTCAGACGGTTTCGCTCCCGCCTCCACCACCGCGCGGATGGTCTGTGCGCGGTCTGCAGCGGAGATGCCCGTCGTCGTGCCCCGCACGTAGTCGATGGACACAGTGAACGCCGTGTGGTGTGTGTCGGTGTTCTCAAGGACCATCAACGGCAATTCGAGGGCATCGAGTATCGCTGCGGTGGTCGGCAGACAGATCAAACCCGACGTGTACCTGACCATGAACGCGATCTGTTCCGCCGTCACCTTCTCGGCAGCGATGAACAGATCGCCTTCGTTCTCACGATCCTCGCTGTCGACGACAAGCACAAACTCGCCGTTGGCGAACGCCTTGATTGCGTCTTCCACCTTGTCCAGACTCATCGGTGCAACTCCGTCATCCGTTCGACATACTTGGCAATGACATCAACCTCGACATTCACCGGGTCACCCACGGCTCGGTCCCCGAACACCGTGTGGTCGAGCGTGTGTGGGATCAGCACGACTTCGACCCAGCCCTCGGACGCATCGGAGTCAGCGAGCGCGGTGATGGTGAGACTTGTACCGTCAAGGGTGATCGATCCCTTCTCGACGACATACCGCAGGAGCGTCGGGTCGAGGGAAAGTCGCACCCGCTTGGCGTCTCCCTCGTCATCGATGTCGAGGACCTCACCGACGCCATCGACGTGACCCTGGACGATGTGGCCGTCGAACCGACCGTCGGCAGCCATCGGGCGTTCCAGATTGACCTTGCTCCCCCGTGCGAGCGACCCGAGCGATGTTCGATCGATGGTCTCACTCACCGCAAAGCAGTCGAACGAATCAGGTGTGACGGCGGTTGCGGTGAGACATACCCCATTGACGGCGATCGAATCACCCACAGTGAGACCGGTGACCGTGTGGGGTGCGTCGATCGTAAGCAGCACACCCGTATCGCTCGAGGTCGCCGCGGCGACGGAACCGATCTCCGAGATGATGCCTGTGAACATCAGACCGTTCCTCCCGCAGGACGTGCGGTGATCCTGACGTCGGTTCCGAATCGGTTGACATCGACGATTTCGACGTCACGTGCATCGGCGATCGTCCCGAAATCTCCCCCGATGGCTGGGATGCCGGTGCCGCCCGCGATCTTGCCTGCGATGTACCAGACGTACTCGTCCACGGCGTCAGCGTCCATGAACGATCTGGCGATGGTCGGTCCGCCCTCGACGAGCACGGAGAGAATCATCCGGGCACCAAGGTCCTTGACGACCGAGTCGATGTCGACCCGCTCCCCCGCTTCTTGGTACACGATCGGGTCGCGATCGAAAAGCGCTGCCCCTTCGGGGAGCGTGCGACCACCCGCGATCACGACCGGTCGTGGCTGTGGTCCGGTGTATCCGTCGATGCGGACGGTCAGACTCGGATTGTCGTCGATCACGGTCCCTGCCCCGACAAGCACCGCGTCGTGCTCGGATCGCAGCCGATGCGAGTCCACTCGCGCCTGCGGTCCGGTTATCCATTGCGATGTACGATCCTTTGCGGCGGCCTGGCCATCCATCGTCGTCGCCATCTTGAGCGTCACGAATGGCCGCCCAGTGCGTCTGTGGTGGAAGTAGGCGCGGTCGGCGGCGATGACCTCCGATTCCCTGACACCGACCTCGACATCGATTCCCGCATCACGCAGCCTCGAGACTCCTGATCCCGCCACTCTCGGGTCAGGATCGAGAGCCCCGACGACCACGCGGGCGACACCGGCATCGATGAGAGCGTCGGCACACGGTCCGGTGCGTCCTGTATGGCTACAGGGTTCGAGGGTGACGATGACCGTTGCGCCATGGGAGGACTTTGGATCTTCGAGGGCATCGAGCGCATTGGTCTCGGCGTGAGGAAGACCGTCACCGAGGTGCACACCGTGGGACAACACCGAATGATCGGGAGCGATGATGACGGCACCCACACGCGGATTCGGATGCGGGTACGTCGAACGCGTTGCGTCGATCGCAGCAAGCATCAGCTCATCCACGCCGAGGCCGTCGACTATGTCGACGGTGCGACGCATCAAGCGTCCCCTTTCTTCCATCCGGACTCTTACCGTCGGCCCCGGAGTTCCACCGGATCGGCCCCTAATGGGGTTCGCGGACTTTCACCGCCGGTCAGGAATTGCACCCTGCCCTGAAAGGGATATTTCTTGTTGTGAGTGTATCGGGGGGACGGAACGAGGTGGACGGATGTTCTCAATGAAGCCCGACAATGACCGAGTCGCTCGCTGCGCTCGCTTCCGATATCGAATCTGCCCAGGTGAACAAATCCTTGCCCGCAATGCGAATGTGTGCTCGGCTCGTTCGGGAGCGAGCGCAGCGAGCGTCTCGGTGCTTATCGGGATTCGGTCTATCGGGTAGCGGCGCGCAGCGCCTCAGGTCCTTCTGTCCACCTGATAATTCGTGCCGGGTATCGACTTGGCTACTTCCTTCATTTCGGCTGCTACCGAGGAGGCTTCCCATTCCGATGTCAGGGCCTTCGTCTCGGTCGATGCAACGCCCATGGACAATGAGCAGATGGGGTACGCATGTCGTTCACCTTTGCGATCGGTGACCTCGATGTATCCCTGCAACGCATCGGCCGTGTCGTAGTAGTCAAGGATTCCGTCGTCGAATCGGGCGATGATGTCCTCGCAGTACGCCTTCATGTCGTCTGCGTGGACGATCGACACGAAGTCGTCGCCTCCGACGTGCCCGACGAACACATCCCCGTGTGTCGTCGCCGTTGCCGCGTCGAGCAGCACCTTGGCGGTGAACTTGATGACCGTATCGCCCCGCATGAAGCCGTAGTGATCGTTGAAAGCCTTGAAATTGTCGAGGTCGGAGTGCACGACGGCGAGCGGATTGCCCGAATCGACACGTGATTCGAGTGCCTCTGATATCCGGAAGTTCCCAGGCAGACCCGTGAGCGGTGAAAGATCGCGCATCTGTTGTGAGCGACGCAATACGGTACGGACCCTGGCTACGAGTTCCTCGAGGTCGAACGGTTTCGTGATGTAGTCGTCGGCGCCGAGATCAAGGCCCTTCACCCTGTCCTCTGCGAGCGACCGTGCCGACAGGATGATCACAGGGACGCTTCCTGTCGTCGGATTGCTCCGCATTCGCCGCAACACCGTCAGCCCGTCGATTTCGGGCATCATGATGTCGAGCAGCATCAGATCAGGCGGGTTCTCGGATGCTCGTTCGAGCGCCTGACGGCCACCGGGGGCAGTTTCGACCCTGAACCCGTCGAGTTCAAGGTTGATCTGCACGAACTGCAGAATGTCTGGATCGTCATCGACGACAAGAATCCGCTCGCTCATCACACCTCATTCATGGCACTTGCGAGTATCTCCCGCACCGCTGCGGCGGGATCCTGGGACCGAAAAACACTCGATCCCGCAACAAGGACAGTCGCACCTGCTCGGGCCACGATGCGTGCTGTTCGCTCGTCTATCCCACCATCGACCTGTATATCGGTCGAAAGTGCGGCCGAGTCAACGGATTCTCTCAAGGTGACGATCTTGGGTACGACGGAGTCGATGAATTCCTGCCCGCCGAATCCGGGATGGACGCTCATGACCACGATCATCGAGGCCTTGTCGATGAATGGGAGCACTGCCTCAACGGGTGTGGGCGGGTTCACGACCAGCCCGACGTCGAGTCCGAGTCTCGATGCTTCCCTGAAAATCGGTTCGGGGTTCGGGACTGCCTCGATGTGCACCGAAACCCCGTTCGCGCCGGCTTCAGCCATGGGTTCGAGGTACGTCAAGGGATCCGTGATCATGAGATGGCAGTCGAGATAGGCATCGGTCGCGGCCCTGAGGGAGGCGATAACAGGTGGTCCGAGGCTGATGTTGGGGACGAAATGACCGTCCATGACGTCGACATGGAGCATGTCGATCTCGCCGATGACGCGATCCACCTCTTGGGAGAGTCTGGCGAAATCTGCTGCAAGAATGGACGGTGCGATTCGTAACGATGTTCTCATCGACAGCGATTCTACGACACACAACGGCCCCGACCAGTATCTAGGAGCAATGGTGGACCAATACCGAGCACGACCCGATGAACCGTTCGACCTTCGCTCGATGGACCCTCGCGACATCTCGGCGTATCCCGAATTGGGGAAGAAGGAAGCCTCGAAGGTCCTCTCCTACAAGCTCGCGGAGCTTTCGGACCTCCAGCGCAGGCTGTGGGCGGACGGGTCACGCTCGCTTCTTGTGGTTCTCCAGGCAATGGATACGGGCGGCAAGGACGGGACGATCCGGAACGTCTTCACGGGTGTCAACCCCCAAGGCGTTGATGTCCACGGTTTCACGGAACCTTCAGCGCTCGAAAGATCCCACAACTACCTGTGGCGGGTCCACTACCGGACGCCTGCCGCCGGACGTATCGCGATATTCAACCGGAGTCACTATGAGGACGTTCTCGTCGTCAGGGTGAGGGGCCTCGAACCCGACGACGTGTGGGGTCGTCGATACGAGCACATCAAGGCATTCGAGAAGATGCTCAACGATGAGGGCACCAAGATCGTCAAGATCATGCTGAACATCTCCAAGGACGAACAGAGGGAACGCCTCTTGGCCCGGCTGTTGGACCCGGCGAAGAACTTCAAGTTCCACCCTTCCGACCTTGATTCGCGGGCGCAGTGGGACACGTACATGGAGGCGTACCAGGATGCGATTGCGAAGACCTCGACCGAGGACTCGCCATGGTTCGTGGTGCCTGCAGATCGCAAGTGGTATCGAAACCTCGTGGTTGCGTCGATACTCGTCGACTCGCTCAAGGCGATGGAACTGTCCTACCCGGAGGCAGCCCCGGGAATCGCGTCACTCACGATCCAGTAGGGGCAACGAGGAGCAGCGGCCTTCCTCGCCGACCGTTCATCCACGATCGGGCCGTCATCCGAGCCTTGCCCTCCGGCTGGACCACATCGAGGATGAGTCCACCATCGGACAGGCCGAGCACGACACGCCCTTCGATCTCCCCGATCTCGCCTGTGACGAATTGGCCGGTTATCGGTCTGCCGACCTGATGGATGCGCACGACACCTTCGTCGGTGGCGACCCACGCCCCGGGTCTGGGTGCGAAGGCACGGATGCGGCGAAGCGCATCGATTGCTGGAAGGTCGACCTGGATGAGCGCTTCGGCGCGGGTGAGTCGCTGTGCGTGCGTCGCCCCTGTGTTGATCTGTGGAACCGGTTCTCGGCGCCCGAGGAGGTACTGGGGTATCGAGTCGTCGACGAGGCGGGCACCGATGTGTGCGAGACGTGCGGTCAGACTCCCTCCGGTGTCGTCTTCTGCGATGTCGGTCGCCTGTTCGGCGATCACCGGCCCGGTATCGAGTCCCTCGTCGATGCGCATGAGGGTCACACCGGTCGTTTCGTCACCCGCCGCGATCGCTCGCTCGACCGGTGCTGCTCCGCGCCATCGTGGAAGCAGGGAGAAGTGCACATTGAGGAATCCCATCGGAACCGCGTCAAGAAGCTCCGGTTTCAGGATTCGACCGTAGGCAACGACAAGGGCGACCTCCGGTCGGACTGCGCGAACCAACGCAAGGAGGTCTTCGGCTGATTCTGGTTGCTCCACCCTGAAACCGAACTGCCTGGCTGCGGTCTTGACCGGGGAAGCAACCGGAGACGACGATCGTCCCGCGGGGCGATCGGGCTGGGTGATGACGAGATCGACACTCTCGACCTGTGCCAAGGCGCAGAGGCTGGGGACGGCTGCTGCGGGGGTCCCCAGGAATATGGCACCCATCAGACGTGCCTGTGCAATCCGAGGGGGTCCTCGCGCAGGTCGGTCAACGCCTGGTTGCGCACCCGTGTGCTCAACCGCGACAGCAGGAGCAGACCGTTGAGGTGATCAATCTCGTGTTGGAGCACCCGCCCCATGAGCTCGTCCCCTTCGTGGGTCACGGGGTTGCCGTCGATGTCGAAACCTTCTGCCATGGCCCAATGCGGTCGCTTGATCATCCAATAGCGGCCCGGAACCGACAGACAGCCTTCCTCGAACTTCAACTTGCCTGCGGTGTCGACGATGGTCGGATTCGCCATGGCGAACGGTCCGTCACCCGCGTCTGCGACGAAGAAGCGTTTCGATATGCCGATCTGGGGCGCTGCGAGTCCGACTCCCGGCGCGTTGTACATCGTCTCGATCATGTCGTCCGCGAGCTTCTGGAGCGGTGCGCCGAATTCCGTCACATCGCTCGCACGCAGACTGAGCACAGGATCGGGAAATGTGCGTATCGGGTAGATGGCCATGGCGGGCAGGGTAACGCAGCCCAATCGTCTGCGAGAAGGCCGGCGGGTCGGGCGAAACTACAGATCGATCGGGTCTGCATCGACGCGAACGCGTGCGCCACCGTGGCGGAGTGCTTCTACGGCCGTTCGGAGGGCAAGCCGGGCCGTTGTGAGGTCATCGCCCTGGATCAACCACCGCAAGCGGTCCCGCATCCGTGCCGGTCCGCGAACCGCAGCGGATTCTCCGATGGCTCGGCGCAGGACGGCATCTGCGTCGTGATCGACGTCGACCTCGACCGCGATGAGGGATCCGTACGGCGGGAAGCCTGCCGCTCGTCTGCGTGCGAGTTCCGCTGTCAGGAAGTGCTCAGAATGCCCGGACACGACGGCTTTGAGAAGTTCCTGGTCCTTGCGCGATGTCTGGATCATCATGCGATGTCCCTTGCCCCTCCCGACTGCTTGTCCAAGACGGGCGAGGAGCCGCAGTGTGTCCTCGGTTGCGCGGTAGTGCGGTGCACCTGCCATGCCGTCGAAGTCGACCACGACACCAAGGGCGACCCCGGTTCGCCCGACCAGATCGCGTTCTGACCCAACGACAACAACCCGACCGTCGTCGCTTGTGCCGACGAGCGACGGGTCGACGAATCGCGTGACATCTTCGACGATGCGTCCGATCCCTGCGCCGAGAGGACCGAATCGATGACCCCCGCAGTTCCTGCACTTCCCGAGTGGTTCGCCGCAACGACGGCACGTTTCGCTCGCTGAGGCGCTTGTGCCGCAAACGGAGCAGTTCCTGAGTTCGGCACAATCAAGGCATCGGAAGGCCGGTGCGTACCCCCTGGCCGTGACGAGGATGAAGACATGTTGGCCGGCGCCGGCTGCCGATGCGATCCCATGGCGGACCCTGGCGGTGAGCAGCGATGATCCGGGAGGCTCCTCCGTCCGATCGACGACTTCGACGGGTGACCACGCACGGCCGGGAGGATGGCGGACGACGGCACCCATGTGTATCGACTCGAGGGTGGGCACCGCGGAGATCATCGTCAGATCCCCGCCCGTACCCTGACACCGACGTGCGAGGATCTCACGGACGTTGAGGGTCGGGGTCGAGGGAGATTTCATGACCCGACGACCGTCCTCGACGACTATCCATCCGCGATTCGACGCAACGGGCCACAGTGCCACTTCCCGTGTGCCTATGAGGACCGTGTTCGGCTCGTGGCACGCGGCTGCCCACGCTTTCGTGACGTCCCGCGCAGGCATCGAAGATGTCGCGACCACGATCGGCATATCGACGGAGCGTGCGAGTGCGAGAGCGAGCGCGTGTGCCTCAGATGCGCTCGGCACGACGATGGGACGGGTTCCCGAGGCTGCCAGAGCTTCAAGGACTGCCTCCGTATGCGGTGCGGTGCTCACAACGTCGATGATGACCCCGCTCCCCCGGCCACGTTCGGTGGTGTCGGTGACAATCGACCTCGGGACGTTCGGTGGTGTCGTGCGTTTCAGGACGGTCGAAAGTGGTGCCACATAGTGCGTGGATGCCCATCGGCACACTTCGAGCAGGTCGTCGTCAAATACAGGCGTGTTGCCCGAGATGCCGTCCACGGCAAGCAGCTTCCTGTCCTGTGGACGTTCGAACACCGCCGTGACGAATCCGCCGACACGCCGACCTGACAGCTTGATCCGCACCATCGATCCGACTTTGATGTCGAGCGTGTCGGGGGTGCTGTACGTGAATCCGTCGTCAACAGCAAACGTCGGGACATCGGGAACGACCTGGCATGCCAACTCGGGGGCCACTACCGACCTCTGAGTGCAACAACCTCGTCCCACAACGCCTCTGCGACATCGTCCTTGGACATGAGGGGAAGCTCACGTGAGGTGCCATCGGCGCGGATGAGAACGACTTCGTTGGTTTCCGAGCCGAAACCCGACCCGTCCTTTGCGACATCGTTGGCGACGAGGAGGTCGACCCCCTTCACGTTCGCCTTGTGGTGGGCGTCGTCGAGCGAACCGGTCTCAGCCGCGAATCCGACAACGAATGGTCGCGGTATCGATTCATGGACGCCCTTGAGCACGTCGGGTGTCGGTTCGAGATCGATCGACGGGATCCCGTCGGAACGCTTGAGCTTGGTGTCGGAGCGCTTGGACGGTTTGAAGTCGGCGACGGCAGCCGCCATCACCGCGATGTCAACAGTCGGTGCAAGTGACCATGCCACTTCAGCCATCTCGTCGGCAGTCTCGACAGGTATTGCCCTGACGCCGCTTACCGACGGATCACCGGCCGTGGTCACGAGCAGGACCGAAGCGCCGCGGGCTGCCGCGGCCCGAGCCACGGCGTTGCCCATTTTCCCGCTCGAGCGGTTGCCGATGTAGCGGACCGGGTCGATGGCCTCCCGGGTGCCTCCGGCGGTGACGAGGACGGTGAGCCCTGCCATGGGACCGGATCCGAGCACTGTTTCGACGACCTCGACGATCTCTTCGGGTTCGCGGAGGCGGCCGATGCCCACGTCGCCGCCTGCAAGTTCTCCCTCGGCAGGTTCGACAATCGTGAAGCCACGCTCTTTGAGAATCCGCAGGTTCTCCTGGGTCGATGCGTTCTCCCACATCTCCGTGTGCATGGCCGGGGCGATGACGACCGGTGCGGTCGTTGCGAGGATCGTGGCCGTGAGGGCGTCAGCCGACTCGCCCGTCGCGATGCGCGCGAGGGTCGCCGCCGTCGTCGGAGCCACAACGACAAGGTCAGCCCATGCAGCGAGGGTGGTGTGGGGTGAGACGTCTTCGTCTTCGAACAGATCGGTCACGGGGTGTTGACCCGTGATAGCGGCCAAAGTGGCCGTTCCGATGAACCGGGTCGCCGATTCGGTCATCACGACGCGTACGGTTGCGTCGCGTTCGATGAGTCTGCGAGCCAGGTAGGCGGCCTTGTAGGCCGATACGCCCCCGGTGATGCCGAGGACGATCCGTCGCCCGGCGAGCATGGACTATTCCTCGATCGGAGCGATGACGACCTTGTCCTCGACGATTTCCTCGAGGGCAATGGAAAGTGGCTTCCGCGAGAGCGAATGCACCTGCGGTGGCACATACCCGCCGACTCCTGCGCCGAGCTCATGGAAATAGGCGTTGATCTGCCGTGCACGGCGTGATGACAGGATCACGAGGCCGAAGCGCGAATTTGTCCGTTCGACGAGCGCCCCGATGGGTGGTTCAAGCATCATGCGTCAATGGCTCCTGTTGGAAATCTGCGAACTGACCCCAAGCCTATGGCGATTCGGGAGTCGCCGTCAGTATATCGAGTACCGATGTGATGGCACCCGCAAGGTCGTCGTTGACGACGACGGCGTCATACAGGCCCTCAGCCTCGGCGATCTGGTGCCCGGCGATCGACAATCGGGCGATGATCTGCTCGGAATCGGTGTCCCCGCGCGAGGTCAGACGCCGCGACAGCTCCTCGAGCGACGGGGGCGCAATGAAGATCATGAGGGCATCCGGATATGCGGATCGGATCTGTTTGGCGCCTTCATTCTCGATGTCGAGGATGACATCGACACCGCCGTCGACGAGTGGTTGGACGCTCGTTCTCGGTGTCCCGTAGAGATTTCCCCCGTACTCCGCCCATTCGAGCATCTCGCCGGCGGTACGCAGATGGTCGAATTCCTCCCGGTCGACGAAGTGGTAGTCGACGCCATCGACCTCACCGGGCCTGGGACGCCGTGTCGTTGCCGAGACCGAGAATTGGGCATCGGTGCGCGCCATGACGGCATCAACGATGCTGGATTTGCCGACGCCCGACGGCCCGGACACGACGATCAGTCGACCTCTACGACGGGAATCGGGCAAGAAGTGCCTCGGTTTGGCGCGTGGTCAGCCCGCGTAGTGTCCGGTTCTCGGCGATGCCGATCTCCTCGAGGAGCCGGATGGTGGTGATCTTCCCCATGCCAGGCATGGATCCGACGATCGCCTTGACCCTCGTGCCTGCCACAAGGTCATCCTCGTCTGCTCGTTGGAGAACATCGGAGAACGTGAGGCTCCCCGTCTTCAACAGGGCTTTGATCTCGGCTCTCGTCCGTCTTGCGAGCGCCGCTCGCTCGAGTGCGGCGGCTCTCTGTTCAGGTGTCATCTCCGGAAGCACGTGCTCTCCTCTCGTTGCACCATCGTATCAATGCACCGCAACGGAGCCGCTGATATCAGCCCAGATCGCCGCCGCGGCCGCCGCGGGATCCTCTGCGGCTGTGATCGGGCGACCGATCACGAGGATGTTTGCACCACGCTCGATCGCATGGAGCGGGGTCGATACGCGCGTCTGGTCGTCATCCACCGGTTGTGGTCTGATACCGGGCGTGACACGGAGCAGACCCGGTGCCGCCTGCCGCACGACATTCAATTCTTCCGGCGAACACACGACTCCCTCACAGCCGGTGGCGGCGGCGAGCTTGGACATCTTGCCGACCAGTTGACCGGGTGTCCTTTGGATGCCGATCCGGTTGAGATCGGACTCGTCGAGTGAGGTGAGCACCGATACGCCGAGAATGCCCGAAGCTGCGCCTCCCGCACCCTGTTTGAGACCTGACACCGCTGCCTCGAGCATCTCGTGCCCACCACTGATGTGGGCGGTCACCCAACGCGCCCCATGGTCTGCAAGGCGGTTCGCTGCTCGTTCGACCTGCGATGGGATGTCATGAAGCTTTGCGTCGGCAAAGATCGGGCGTCCGAGCCTTGCGAGCGTGTCGATCGTCCCAGGGCCCGGTCCAGCAAGCAGACCGAGTCCGATCTTGAATCCACCGACGTACGGCGCCACGGCCTTGGCAACCCTTGTCGCTTCCTGTGCGTTCGGTAGGTCGAGTGCGACGATGATCGGGTTGTCCATCACCATGGTTCGTAGCCTCCTTTGAGTTCGGCAATCGCCGTCACGCCGGTCTTCGCCCCGTAGGCGTGCAGTTGTTTCGTGATCTTCGAGGCGATCCGTGGCGATGCGAAGTGTGCGGACCCGATTGCAACGGCAGATGCGCCGGCGAGCATGAACTCGACGACGTGGTCGCCGTGTGAAACGCCGCCGCATGCAACAATCGGAAGGTCCGGGTTGGCGGAAGCCACGCGCAATACGGATCGCATGGCGATCGGCCGGATGGCTTCGCCCGAGTATCCACCGGTCAAGCCCGAAAGCAGCGGGCGCCGCGTGTAGGGGTCGATGGCTGCGCCGGTGACGGTGTTTGCGACGACCACCCAGTCGGCGCCTGCGTCGGCGACACTGGCAGCGACATCTTCGATGGAGGCCGCATCCGACGAGAGTTTCGCCCCTATGGGCACATCGATGGCCTCACGAACGGCGCGGATCACATCACCGGAGGCACCCGGATCAAGAGCGAAGGGAACACCCTCGAGGTTCGGGCAACTCAGGTTCACCTCCACCGCAGGAATGCCTGCTTGCTCCATCCTCGCTGCAACGAGTGCGAACCCTTCCACATCGTGGGCGACGGCACTCCCCCAGACGGGTGTCGGTATCGAGGCGAACCCTGGCACCGTCGATTCGATCCATGCGTCGATTCCGGGATTCTGGATCCCGATGCCGTTCAACATTCCAGGACCGACGGGGGCGATCCGTGGAGCGTCCCTGCCCTCCCATGGTTCGGGCGACACGGACTTGGCGACCGCGGCGCCGTAGAACGAGAAGTCGACCGATGAGGCGAACTCGACGATGGATCCGACGGTTCCTGAGGCCGCGATGAGCGGGGTCGCGAGCCGGTACGAGCCGAGGGTGACGGTGAGATCCATCAGGTGATCCCTGCCGATTCGTGGTGATCCTGGATGCTGGTGACGGTGAGCGGCTCCGACTTCGAGACCTGGATGGAACGGGCAACCGCAAGACCGCCCTGTGCGGTCGTGACGCATGGCACGCCCCTGCGATGCGCCGTCCGTCTGATCATCGCCCCGTCGCCTCGCGCCTTGCCGCCTGCCGGTGTGTTCACGACAAGGTCGATACGCCCCTCGTTGAGGAGCCGGACCGGGTCATACGCACCCTCACCCACCTTGTCCACATGCGTGGTCGCAATGGCATGGCGAGCGAGGTGACCCGCTGTGCCGTGTGTGGCAAACAGCTTGAATCCGAGATCCGTGAAGATCTGGGCGACCTCGACACCGAGCGCCTTGTCGCGATCCGCGAGCGATATGAATACCGCACCGCTCTCTGGCACACGGTGGCCCGCCCCCTTGAGCGCCTTCCCATACGCTGCACCTGGCGAGCTGCCGAGCCCCATCACCTCACCGGTAGCCCGCATCTCGGGGCCGAGCAGTGTGTCCTCCTCGGGGAACCGTTCCCACGGAAGCACGGCCTCCTTGACGGCGGTGTAGCCGAAGGAAGGACGTTCGCTCGGGATGGCACCTTGTTGGCGGAGATCTGCAAGGGTCTCCCCCATCATCACGCGTGTTGCGATCTTCGCCAGTGGCACCCCGGTTGCCTTCGAGATGAACGGGATGGTCCTCGATGCCCTGGGATTCGCCTCGAGCACGAACACCTCATCCCCCCGAATCGCGAATTGGATGTTGAGCAGACCCCGCACCCCGAGCGCCTCTGCGAGCTTCCTGGTGTCGGATGTGACTCTCGCGATCACATCGTCCGAGAGGGTCGGTGGCGGGACGACGCAGGCCGAATCGCCAGAATGCACGCCCGCCTCTTCGACGTGCTCCATGATGCCCCCGATGTACAGGTCGACCCCGTCGAAGACGGCATCGACATCGACCTCGACCGCGGATTCCAGGAAGCGATCGATCAACAGCGGTGCTTCCCGCAGATCGACCTCGCTCCCTGCGGCGGCACCGTAGAGGTCCGTCAGGTACGTCGAGAGATCCTCGACGGAGTAGATGATGCGCATCGCCCTGCCCCCGAGCACATACGACGGTCGCACCAACGCGGGGAGCCCGATCGCGTCGACGACCTCCTGGGCCTCGGCAACCGAGGTTGCCGTGCCGTGGGGTGGCTGGAGGATTCCCTGTTCGGCGCACAGACGGGAGAACTGTTCGCGGTCCTCTGCCCTGTCGATCGCCGCCGGTGGAGTACCCGCGATGGGTACGCCAGCCTGCTCGAGTGCCCGTGCAAGCCCGAGCGGTGTCTGTCCACCGAGCTGGACGACGACGGCGGCGGGCTGCTCGGCATCGACGATGGCGAGGACGTCCTCTGCAGTGAGCGGCTCGAAGTACAACCTCGTCGATATGTCGTAGTCCGTCGACACCGTCTCGGGGTTGCAGTTGACCATCACCGTCTCGTAGCCGGCCTCGTCGAGGGCGAACGCAGCGTGGACACAGCAGTAGTCGAATTCGATCCCCTGGCCGATCCGATTCGGTCCAGACCCGAGCACCATGACCGTTCGGGACCCCGGTGGCGGTGTCTCGGACTCGTCTTCGAATGTCGAGTAGAAGTAAGGGGTCGATGCCTCGAACTCGGCCGCGCACGTGTCAACGGTCTTGTACGTGACACCCACGCCCGCACCCGCACGGATGGCGGTCACGTCCGACACGGGGCATGACCACAGGTGGGCGATCTGTGCATCCGAGAAACCGGTTCGTTTCGCCCGCCTGACCACCTCGGGATCCATCGGGTTCGCCTCGATGGCGGTGCGCATCTCGTTGATCTGTTGTATCTGATCGAGGAACCACGGGTCGATGCCGGTCAGTGCGTGGACATCGTGGATGTCGGCACCGCGACGCAACAGTTCGCCGACTTCGAATATCCGGGTCGGACTCGGTATCCGCACAGCGGTCTGGAGGTCGGCGTCGTGCATGTCGGTGACGGCGGTTTCGGCGACATCGGCGTTGAGCCCGGCTCTCCCCGTCTCGAGGCTGCGCATGGCCTTCTGCAGTGCCTCGGGGAATGTCCTGCCGATGGCCATTGCCTCGCCCACGGATTGCATCGAGGTCCCGAGTACCGGTGGGACGGAGGGGAACTTGGCGAAGTCGAACCGTGGCGCTTTCACGACCACGTAGTCGAGCGCGGGTTCGAATGATGCCGGTGTCGCCTTCGTGATGTCGTTCATGATCTCGTCGAGCGTGAATCCGACCGCGAGCAGGGCTGCGATCTTGGCGATCGGGAACCCGGTCGCCTTTGAGGCAAGGGCCGACGAACGGGATACGCGGGGGTTCATCTCCACGATGATGCGCCGACCACTCGACGGCTCGACCGCGAACTGGACGTTGGATCCCCCGGTCTCCACACCGATCGTCCGCAGGCACGCGATCGCATCGTCGCGCATCTCCTGATACTCCCTGTCCGAGAGGGTCATTGCCGGTGCGACCGTGATCGAATCGCCGGTGTGGACCCCCATCGGGTCGAGGTTCTCGATCGAGCAGATGATGACAGCGTTGTCCGCAGCATCACGCATCACCTCGAGCTCGAACTCCTTCCAACCTGCGAGCGATTCCTCGATCAGGACCTCACCGACAGGACTGGTTGCGATGCCGTGGGTGACGATGGCGAGCAATTCGTCCTCGTCGTTCGCGAGCCCGGTGCCTCCCCCACCGAGGATGTAGCTCGGGCGGACCATGACGGGGAAGCCGAGGTCGGCAGCAGCTTTGAAGGCTTCGTCGAGTGATGTCACGTAGAACGCCTTTGCGGTCGCGATGCCGGCCGCATCCATGGCGACCTTGAAACGTCCACGGTCCTCGGCGGTCTCGATGGCTTCGAGGGACGCCCCGATCACCGCTACGTCGAACTCTTCGAAGACACCGCGCTGTGCGAGCTCCATGGTGACGTTGAGCGCTGTCTGACCTCCGAGCGTAGGAAGTACGGCATCGGGTCGTTCCTTCGCGATGATGGCTTCGACACATTCGGCAGTGATCGGTTCGATGTAGGTGGCGTCGGCGAACTCGGGATCCGTCATGATCGTTGCCGGGTTCGAGTTGACGAGGATGACCCGGAATCCGTGCGATCGGAGTGCCTTGACGGCCTGTGTGCCCGAGTAGTCGAACTCGCATCCCTGTCCGATCACGATCGGTCCGGAACCGATGACGAGGATCGACTCGATGTCAGTGCGTTTCGGCAACGTCGCCCCCCATCATCGTCACGAAGTCGTCGAACAGCCGCAGGGCGTCATTGGGACCGGGTGCGGCTTCTGGGTGGTACTGCACGGAGAAGGCATCGATGTCGAGGCAACGGAGCCCCTCGTTCGTACCGTCGTTGAGGTTCTGGTGGGTCCCTTCGACCATCCCGAAGGCGGTCTGTGCGGTCGGGGCGATCTGGTCGGGTCCGGCGAGTCCGTCGAGTAGGGGTCGTTCGAGCCCGCTCAGCGACCACATGTCGACCGCAAAGCCGTGATTCTGTGATGTGATGTCGACGCGGCCGGTGTGGATGTTGCGAACGGGATGATTCCCGCCGTGGTGTCCGAAGGGAAGCTTGAAGGTCTCGGCGCCGAGCGCGAGTCCGAGGATCTGGTGTCCGAGGCAGATGCCGAATACGGGGACCGAACCGAGCAGCTCTCGTACCGCGGCAACGGATGCGTCGAGTGGCTCAGGGTCACCCGGACCGTTCGACAGGAAAACCCCGTCCGGCTCGAGTGCAAGCACGTTGCGTGCCGGGGTGTCCCATGGCACGACGGTGACATCGACGCCGCGGTCGTTGAATTGGTGCAGGATGTCACGCTTGATCCCGAGGTCGTAGGCCACCACTGACAGACCGATCGGTCGAGCCGCACGTGCCTCATACCGATCGACCGACGACACGTCCGCAGCGAGGCCGAGACCTGCCATGGACGGAGCTTGCGCGGCCAGGGCGACCAGGTCGGCCACGTCGGCATCCGATCCGACAGCGACCGACATGGCCCCGCGGCTCGTGATGTGGCGGGTGAGGCGGCGGGTATCCACCTCGGTGAGGGCAACAAGCCCATTGCTGATCAGATAGTCGTCAAAGTTGCCACGGGATCGCCACGACGATGCCATGCGACTCATCGAACGGGTGACAAGGGCGCGGGCATGGACTGCGTCGGCCTGGACATCTGACTCGGTCGCACCGTAGTTCCCGATCTGGGGAGCGGTCAGGACGACGACCTGGCCGGCGTATGACGGATCCGTGAGGATCTCCTGGTAGCCGGTCATCGCGGTGTTGAAGACCACCTCGCCGACAGCCACGCCAGCGGCGCCGACGGTGTCACCCCTGAACACCTCACCATCGGCTGTCACCAGGATGCCGGGCTTCATGAATCCCCATCCTCTTCACGTCGATGCGTGATGGTGCCGCGCAGAATGGTCGCCACCACCTGACCGGTCAGCTCCTTGCCGAAGTACGGTGCGTTGCGACTGCGCGAAAGGGTCGATGTGACGGTCCACTTCCTTGTCGGGTCGACGACCACGAGGGAAGCGGGGCCATCCGGTTCGACAACAGACCCGTGACCGACGATTCCTGCAATCGCGGCGGGGCGGATCGACATCCGATCGAAGAACGTCACCTGATCGAGTCCGGCCGAGCCAATGGCAACCGACGCCGCCCATTCGAGTCCGGTCACACCGTTGGGCGCCTCCTCGAAGGGAACCTCCTTCTCGAGGGCAGCGTGGGGTGCATGGTCCGTAGCAACGGCATCGATGACACCGCTCGCGAGACCCTCGACCAACGCTTCACGGTCGGAGCCGTCGCGCAACGGGGGCATCATCTTGAAGTCGGGATCTGCCGTCGCAACCGCAGAGTGGTCGAAAGCCAGGTGGTGCGGGGCGACCTCCGCGGTGATGGACAGTCCCCGCTTCTTCGCATCGGCAACCAGGGCGACCCCACCCGCCGTCGAGAGATGTTGGACGTGGTATCGCACACCGGTCAGTTCGGCGAGCGCGATGTCGCGGGCGATGGTGATGTCGTCCGCCTCGCGCGGGATGCCGTATATCCCGAGTCGGGAGGACACGGATCCCTCGTGCATGTAGCCGGCGCCCGAAAGATCGCGATCGATCGCGTGCTGGCAGATCACACCACCGAGCGCCGCGACGTACTCCATGGCCGTTCTCAGAACTGCCGCGTTGGCAACCGTGTCACCGTCGTCTGTGAACACACGCACCCCTGCGTTCCACAGATCATCGATGTGGGACATCGCAATCCCTTCACGCCCGAGCGTGATACACCCGGACGGGACCACATCCACAAGACCCACTTCGGAACCGCGATCCCGTACGAACCTCGCGAGATGACCCGAATCGATCGGCGGGTCGGTGTTCGGCATCGCAACGATCGCACCGAAGCCGCCTGCAGCCGCTGCGCGCGATGCGGAGTCGATGTCCTCCTTCCACTCCTGGCCGGGTTCGCGGACATGGGTGTGGAGGTCGACGAGTGCAGGACCGACCCACATGCCGGTGCAGTCGATCGTTTCGGCAGCGTCGCCTTCGACCGTGCCGACCTCGGTGACGAGGCCGTTCGTGATTGCGATATCAGCGGTGCGCACACCGTCGGATGTGAGGACCTCTCCTGATTTGAGAACGAGATCATGCATCGTGCTCACCTCCGAGCAATCTGAAGAGCACAGCCATTCGTGTCGCCACCCCGTTGGATACCTGCGCAAGGATGAGCGAGCGCTCGTCGTCGGCCACATCGTGGGAAATCTCGACGCCACGGTTCATCGGACCGGGGTGAAGAACGATCGCATCCGGCGAGAGCGAAGCGAACCGCTCGTTCGACATCCCGAAACGTCTCGAGTACTCGGCGAGGGACGGGAACACCGACGCTCCCCCTCGCTCCGTTTGGACCCGCAGGAGGTAGACGACGTCGAGCGACGGCAGCACCTTGTCGAGATCCGCCGTCGACTCGACCGGCCAATCCTCGACGTCGACCGGCAGAAGGGTCGGTGGACCGACAAGAATCACCGTTGCGCCGAGCGTCGTCATGGCGAAGACGTCGGATCGGGCGACTCTCGAATGCTTGATGTCGCCGACGATCGCGATGCGCAGACCATCGAGCGTCCCGAACCGTTGACGGATCGTCTGACAGTCGAGCAGTGCCTGGGTCGGGTGTTGATGCGCACCGTCGCCGCCGTTGACGATCGGTATGTCGAGCCATTCGGCGAGTCGCCATGGGGCTCCGGTCGACTTGTGACGCACGACCATGAGATCGACACCCATCGCCCGCACGGTGAGAGCCGTGTCCTTGAGGGATTCGCCTTTGGAGAGGGCTGACGTGCTCGGGGAGAACGAGACGGTGTCGGCACTCAGGGCCTTGGCAGCCTTCTCGAACGACATCCGCGTCCGGGTCGAAGGCTCGAAGAACATGGTCGCGACGGTCTTGCCCCGCAGAGCGGGAACTTTCGGGATCGGGCGGGTCAATACCTCGGCGAAGCTGTCGGCGTCATCGAGAAGGCTCTCGATCGTGGTCCGGTCGAGGTGCTCTGTCGTGAGCAGGTGCCTCATACGCCGACCTCGTTGCCGATCCAGACACCGTCCTCGTCATCGTGTGGTGTCAGCCTGACGGCGACGTGTTCGGATGCCGATGTCGGGATGTTCTTTCCGACGAAATCCGGACGGATGGGCAGTTGCCGGTGACCGCGGTCCACGATCACCGCGAGTTGGACACTGGCGGGGCGACCGAGATCGGCGAGCGCGTCGAGCGCCGCTCGGATCGTGCGCCCCGTGTACAACACGTCGTCCGCGAGCACGACGTCGGCGCCGTCGACTGGTTTCGGGATGTCGGTCGGGCCGATCCGTGTCCTCGGGCGCGTGTCGAGATCGTCGCGATACATGCCGATGTCGAGGGAACCCGCGATGATCGGGGTCCCTGCGATGTCCGACAGGGCTGCCGCGATCCGATCGGCGAACGGTCGACCCCGTGTGGGTATCCCGAGGATCAGGACCGAGTCGAGTCCGTGGTTCCTCTCGACGATTTCGTGCGCAATGCGGGTCGCAACGCGCCCGATGTCGTCTGCAGTCATTACTTGGCGCATGGTGCCCCCGCCATAGAACGAGAAAAGCCGTGCACCTCGGCGCACGGCGTGTTCGTGGATGTCATGTCGTCTCCATCCTTGCCTGCCTCACGGGACGGGCTTAAAGGTCGGTCGCGGTGATTGTATCAGTCATCGTGTTCATTCGGATCCGGTTCCGCTTGTCCGGTCGTCACCGGGTCGGTCCACTCCGGATCTCGTACCGTCGACGCAACCGCATCGAGGACACCGTTCACGAATTTGCCGCTCCCCGCGGTCGAATACTCCTTTGCGAGATCCACTGCCTCGTTGATGACGATCGCAGGTGATATGTCCGAATAGATCAATTCGAACGACGCCAGCCTGAGAATGTTGCGATCGACAATCGGCATCCTCGACACCGTCCAACCGATGGCAGCGGCGTTGAGGGCTGCGTCGATCGATTCGCGATGGTTCAACACGCCCTTGACCATCCCAATGGCCCTCGGAGACAGGTCCGAAAGGTCAGGGTCGTCCAGCCGCATGGTGTCGGTCGCGTAGAGGACCTGGAAGGCGTCGAGACGATCGGTGTAATCGCGAGCGGTCACGTCACCCGCGTGATGTAGTCGCCGGTTCGGGTGTCGACCTTGAGGATGTCGCCTTGTTCGACGAACAACGGGGCTTGGATGACACGGCCCGTGCTCAGGGTCACGGGCTTGGTTGCTCCCGAAACCCGGTCGCCCTTGACTCCCGGTTCGGTGAACGTCACCTCGAGCTCCACCGCAGGGGGAAGATCGATGTCAACCGGCGTACCCTCGAACATGGCAATCCGCAGCGTCATACCGTCCGCGAGGAAGTCGGCCGTCTCGCCCATGAAGTCCGCGGGGATGGCCGTCTGCTCGTACGTCTCACCGTCCATGACGTGGAAGCCGAGATCGTCCTTGAACAGGAAGGTGAAGTCACGTCGATCGATCCTGGCCTGCGGGACGTTCTCTCCTGCACGGAACGTCCGGTCGATGACGGCACCGGTACGCACATTCTTCAGCTTCATCCGCACGAACGCCTTCCCCTTGCCCGGCTTGACGTGCTGGTACTCGGTCACCGAGAAGAGACCCTCGGGGAGGTCGAGTGCCATACCCGGTTTGACGTCATTGGTCGAGATCATGGTTGCGTCCTTCCGTGTCCGCGTTCACGAGGTGAGGCCGATGCCTTCGAACGCTGCGGCAACGGTAGCGTCGCTTGCGGGGACGACGACAGGCGAACCGAAGGATTCGAGGAGCACCATCCGGATACCCGTGTCGTCACGCTTCTTGTCGAGCGCCATGAGCGCACGGACTTGTTCTGCCCGCACGCCGTCCCCCACCGACACGGGGAGCCCGACACGGTCGATGATCGACCGTTGGCGGTCATTGCCGTCGAATCCGAGTTCCGCCTCCGCCGCGGCTCCGGCGGCGACCATCCCGATAGCGACCGCCTCGCCATGGCTGATACCGGTCGCCGTTTCGACCGCGTGGCCGATCGTGTGGCCGTAGTTGAGGATGGCGCGTCTGCCCTGTTCGGTGACGTCGCCGTTGACGACCCCGACCTTGACGGCCACCGATCGGTTGACGATGACCTCGAGATCGGGGGCCGAAGGATCGGCTTCATAGGACTCGACGATGGCCATGTCGGCGATGAAGCCCGTCTTGAGCGCTTCGGCTGCCCCGATGACCTTCTGGCCGTGTGGCAGGGCATCGAGTGTGTCGACATCGATGAACACCGCCTTGGGCTGCTTGAACACCCCGGCAAGGTTCTTGCCGGCGACGTTCACCGCCGTCTTGCCACCGATCGAGGCGTCGACCGCACCGAGCAATGTCGTCGGTATGTAGGTCGCGGCCAACCCACGCAGATAGGTGGCTGCGATGAACCCGGCCACATCGGTCAGCGCACCGCCACCGATTGCGACGACAGCATCGCCCCGCGTGAGCCGGGCGTCGTTGAGCAATCGATAGACATCCTCAACGACCGCGAGCGACTTTGCGCTCTCGCCGTCTGGCAGGGTCGATCCGACAACCGTGACGCCGCGAGCTTCGAGTGCCTTGCCATATGCCAATGCGAGTGCGGCCGTCGATGGTTGGCACAGCACGGCAACGGTGTGGTGGTGTTCGAGGGTTGCGATTGCATCGTGCATCAGGGCGCGCCCCACAACGATCTCCGAAACATCGTTGCCCGGTCCCGATATCAGGTGTCTCTGCACGAGATCATCTCCTCGCTCTCTGCGAGCGGGGCTGTCGGTCGCTGTGGTTGCCGTCGTTCCCAGCCATGGCGCGGTCAGAACTGCTTGAGTCGATCGAGGTACGCGGCGTGTGACGAGATGACATCTCCGACCGTGTCACCGCCATACATCCGGAGGACCTCTCTGGCGAGGATGAACGCAACCATCTGTTCCGCCACGACACCTGCAGCCGGCACAGCGCACACGTCTGAGCGTTCACGGAAGGCCTGTGCGGCCTCCTTCGTGTCGACATCGACGGTGTCGAGGGGTTGCATGAGGGTGGAGATCGGCTTCATGTAGGCCGTCACACGCAGCACGTCACCGTTGGTCATGCCACCTTCGATGCCACCGGCACGGTTCGTCCTGCGTTGGAAGCCCGTGGCGGGGTCGCCAGGGACAATCTCGTCGTGAGCGTCCGTCCCTCGCGATCGGGACTGACCGATGCCGTCACCGATCTCGACCGCCTTGATCGCCTGGATCGACATGAGCGCCCCTGCCAACATGCCGTCGAGCTTCCTATCCCAATGGACATGGCTACCGAGGCCGGGCGGTACACCGTATGCGAGCACTTCAACGGCTCCACCGAGGGTGTCCTTTGCATCCGATGCTGCCTCGATGGCGGCGATCATTGCCTCCTCGTCGTCGGGTCGGAACACTCGCACCGAAGACGCATCGATCCGGGCGAGATCCTCCGGTTGTGGCTTGGGGCCATCGGGATGCGCCTCCACATCCCCGATTGCTGTCACGTGCGAAAGAACCGAGATGCCGATCTGGGACAGGAGTTGCTTCGAGAGCCAACCGACCACGGTTCTCGCCGCGGTCTCGCGCGCAGATGCGCGCTCGAGGATGTCCCGTGCGTCGTGTGTGTCGTACTTGAGCATCCCGGCGAGGTCGGCGTGACCAGGACGTGGCTTGTGCTCCCGCTTGCCCTTCTCGCCCGGTTCGGGTGACATCTGGGCCACCCACTTGGGCCATTCTGTGTTGCGTATCAGCACGGCAACGGGTCCACCGAGGGTCGTGCCGAACCGTACGCCTCCGAGGATTTCGAGTTCATCGCGTTCGAGCGCCATCCTCGGTCCGCGACCGTATCCGAGGCGCCGACGGGCGAGCTCATCGCCGATCCCTTCGGTCGTGACCTCGAGTCCGGCAGGCAGCCCTTCGACCACGGCGACGAGCCCGGGGCCGTGGGATTCACCCGATGTGATGAAGCGCAGCATGGCAGGAGCGTAGGCGCGTCGGGAACGACTTCGTTCGACTCAGTTGAGGTACCAATCGGTGATGGCGGTCCCCCACGCGGTCGCGATAAGACCTGCCGCCACCATGAACGGCCCGAACGGGATCGAGTCCTTGCGCGTCAATCGTCTCGTCGCCAGGAGGACAAGTGACGTGATTCCGCCGATGAAGAACGCAAACACACCGGCGACGATCACGGGACCCCATCCGAGGAATCCGGTCATGAGCCCGATGAGGAAGGCCAGCTTCACGTCACCGAACCCGAACCCTCCACGTGCGATGAGTGCAAGGACATATAGCGCGGCGAAGTAGGCCAACGCCCCGAGGCCGGCTCGTATGAGGGACCCTGCATCCCTGTCGAAGACCCACCCGACCGCAAGCAGCACGGCACACACAACGATGCCCGGTCCCAGGATCCGGTTGGGGATCAGCTTCGTGTCGAGGTCCGTCACGGCGAGAAGCACCGTGACGATCGTGAAGCCTGCGTACGCCGGCCACAGCCACAACGAGGGGACACCGAACGCCATTGCTGCGAGCAACAGCGGTGTGAGCATCAGGACGATGGTGTTCGTCGTACGTTGGGGGTGTCGGTGCTGGGAGCACGAACGGAGCGAGAACGACAGTCCGGAACCACATTCTCCACACGTGGGTCCCCACCAACGGTCGGGCTCTTCTCGACGATGGGCATCCGCTTCGGCGACGATTACCCGAGCGGCGACCAGCCCTGCGACAACACCAATGGCGACAACGATCCACATGGTGTGCGAGCTTACGCGGAACAACCCCGCACAGCGGTATTACCGGACCTAAACGGACGGCGATGGGTTTCGAGCGGCTTGTTCAATCGCTTCGCGCGGGGCGGGGAGGCCGGTGAAGATGGTGAATGCCTCGAACGCCTGTCCGACGAGCATGTCGATGCCGTCTGCGAAGGGAATCCCCCTGGTGCGCACATGCGCGACGCTCGGCGCCTCAGTTGCGCCGTAGGTCATGTCCACGAACGCGGCACATCCGTCGAGCACGCCCTCGGGCAACGTCTCGCCGTGCATCCCGAGTGGCGTGGCGTTGATGACCACAGCCCGTGGAACACCCTCGCCCCAGGGGACAACCGATCCCGTAGAACCGGTGCGATCCAACAAACGTCGGCCAGCCCCTTCGGTTCGGGCCGATACGAACACCGGGCGGTCACCAGCGGCAACCACCGCTGCCGCAGCCGCTCCGCCTGACCCGAGGACGAGGAGCGGGACTCGTTCGTCCACGTTGGCGAGACCGAGCGCGTGCTCGACACCGAAGACATCCGTGTTCGTCCCGAACAGACGTCCATCACGCAGCACAATCGTGTTCACGGAACCCGTCAGTTTTGCGTTCTCACTGCGAGCGTCGACAGCTTCGTACGCGAGCGCCTTGTGGGGCATCGTGACGTTCACACCCGCAAGGTCGCCGGAGCGGAGACGCTCGATGACCGTCGGAAATGCGTCCGCCGGCGTGGGCAGGAATACATAGGTGGCGTCGATACCCACGGCCGCGAAGGCAGCGTTGTGGATTGCGGGTGAGCGCGAGTGGTCGACGGGATCCCCGACGATCCCGAATCTCACGGGAGGACTCCGGCATCCTTGGCCGCCTGCACGTTCGCCTGATGGTCCTCGTAGGTAACCGCAAAGGCATGTGAGCCATCGGGTGAGGCAAGCACGTAGAACAGGTAGTCGGTGTCAGCCGGTGCGAGGGCGGCCCGCAGGGATGCCTCGGACACCGTACCGATCGGGGTTGGAGGCAGTCCGTCGATCTTGTAGGTGTTGTACGGCGAGTCGATCTGGAGGTGCTCAGCGAGGACCCTGCCCGGGTTCTCGCCGAGCGCATAGATGACGGTCGCGTCGATCTGGAGTCGCATGTCGATGCCGAGCCGGTTGTGCAGGACACTCGAGATCAGAGGTCGGTCGGCATCGGTGCCAGACTCGCGTTCGATGAGCGATGCAAGGATCAGGGTCTCGTAGCGGGTGAGATCCATGTCCGCAATGGGAGCCCAGTCCATCGACTCATACCTCCTGACCATCTCATCGGACATGATCTGGAGGATCTCGGCGGGGCGGATCCCTTCGGGTATCTGATACTTCGCGGGGTAGAAGAGGCCGTCCCAACGCTGGGTGACGGACGTATCCGGGGATGGAGGCGGAAGCAGAGGGGACGTGACCGCACCGGATGCGAGTGCGGTGTGGAAGTCGGATTCCTCGAACTCGGTCACCTCGGAGAGTCGTTCGATGATCCGATCGACGGTCCAACCCTCCACGACCGTGACCGTCCTCGAATCGTCGGTCGTTCCTCCTTCGAGGAGCAGTCGCAGCACCTCGGATGGATTCATTCCCGTTACGAACGCATACGTCCCCGGTTGGAGCCTCGACTCGGCGTTGGCCTGTCGGGTGGCAGCCTCGATGTCGCCGTAGGCCACGACCCCCGCATCGGACAGCGTCCTGTAGATCGTGGTCGCCGATGAACCCGGAGCGATCGACACGGTTGCAGGTTGACCAGGGACAACAGCGGGTCCCCCACCGCTGACGGCATTCGCCACGACGTTGGCGACGAGCACGAGAGCAACGATGCCGGCGAGCGCAGCGCCAGCTATGGCGAGGTACTTGTTGCGCTTGCTTGGTTCGGGGGTTTCACCGGGCTGCATCGTTAGACCGACGATCGAGAAAGGACTGGAGCATGACTGCGGCAGCTATCTGATCGCGCTTCTCCTTCCTTGTCTTGCGTGAGACCCCTCCTGACAACAGGGCGGTCTCTGCCGTGTGTGATGTGAACCGTTCGTCGTGCAGGTGGACCGGCAACCCTGTGGCTTCCTCGACCGATTCCGAAAACGCTCTGGCCTTGCGTGCCGAGGGTCCCTCGGACCCGTCGAGACTGATGGGCAGTCCGACCACCACAGCGCGAATCTCGTTGTCGATACACAGCGCATTGATGACATCGAACACGTCGTCCCGCTCGGTGTCGATGTACCGAACCGGCGACGCGATGGTACCGGTGGCATCAGATAGCGCTACGCCGATTCGCCGCTCCCCCGGATCGAGACCGAGGTATCGTCCGGTCACAGCGACGTCAGGGCTTCCCTGGCCGCAGCTACCGCTTGCTGGACGGCCTCATCGAGTTCCTCCGCCTTGGGGCCACCTGCCTGGGCGAGGCTCGCATCCCTGCTTGCTCCGCCCCCGAGAATCGTGGCGCCGACTGCGGCGATCCCTGCCGCGGTCACCTCCTTGGCGACGAGGTCGTCGGACACGATCACCACCAACGCTGCTTTGCCGTCCGACAACGACCCGAGGACACCGACACCGGAACCCATCCTGTCCCGTATCTGGAACGCAAGCGCACGCAGGCCATCTCCGCCGATACCGTCGACCCGACCGCCGACGAGCGATGCCTTTCCGATCGGTTCGGCACCTTCCACCAGTGTGGACGCCGCTTGGGAGCGGTCGCGTTCCTCGAACTCGGCGAGTCTGGCTTCGGTGTCCTTCAGGCGTATCGAGAGATTCTCTGCCGCATCGATCACCCGGTCGGGTTGCGTCTTGAGCGCACCCGCGACACCGTACAACGTGGCACGCAGATCGCTCAGGTGCTGATAGGCGGCCGAGCCGGTCAATGCCTCGACCCTGCGCATGTTGGATCCGACGGAGCCCTCGCTCACAAGCACCAAGGGACCCACCTGCCCTGTCGATGGGACGTGGGTTCCCCCGCAGAACTCGGTCGAGAAACCTCCGGTCTTGACCACGCGCACGATCGAGCCGTACTTGTCACCGAAGAACGCGATGGCGCCCATCTTCTGGGCCTCTTCCTTGGACGTCTCGATGGTCGTAACGGCCTCGTTTGCGATGATGCGTTCGTTGACGGCCTGTTCGATGTCGCGCAGTTGCTCGGTGGGTACGGACTCGAAGTGGCTGAAGTCGAACCTGAGACGATCAGGCGCGACCAGCGAACCGGCTTGATGCACGTGGTCGCCGACGACCTCACGTAGGCCCCAGTGCAGAATGTGCGTGCCTGTGTGGTTCTTGCGGGTCCGCTCCCTGCGCACCACGTCGACGCTCAGCGTCGCGGGTTGTGCCCTTTTGATCTCCCCCTGGACGACCTTGGCCTTGTGACCGTGGACGCCCGGAAGGGCGAGCTGCGTATCCGATACCCGGAGTGTCGCGGTTTCGGTTGTGATCGTCCCTGTGTCACCCACCTGGCCACCCGACTCGGCGTAGAAGGGGGTCGTATCGAGAAAGACCTCGACCTCGACGCCCTCCCCCGCCGCCTCGACACTTTCTCCCTCGACGAGCAGGGCGAGGACGGTTCCTGTGGACTCGAGATGGTCGTACCCGACGAATTCGGACGGGTCGATCCCACCGAGGACGGACCGGTAGACGTCGGTGCCCTCGCCTCCGTGGTCGGCCTTGAACGCCGCTCTCGCCCGTTCCTTCTGCGTGGTCATGGACCTCTCGAAACCATCGATGTCCACCGTCAGACCCCGATCGCTCGCAATCTCCTGGGTGAGCTCGATCGGGAAACCGAAGGTGTCGTGCAGGCGGAACGCAACCTCGCCCGGAATGGTGCCACCGTCACCGACATCGGCGATCTCGGCATCGAGAAGGTGTTCTCCTGCGAGCAGCGTTCGGGTGAACCCCTCCTCCTCACGTTCAGCCATGTCGGTTATGAACGCGGCCTTCTCCCGCAGATCCGGATACGCGTCGCCCATCTCGGCAACGGTTGCCCCGACAAGGGCACCGACGATCGGCTCGTCGGATCCGAGGAGGTGGGCGTGACGAACCACTCTTCGCAGGAGACGGCGCAGGATGTACCCGCGGCCTTCGTTCGAAGGGACGACACCGTCCGAGATCAGGAACGTCAGGGCCCTGCCGTGGTCGGCGAGGATCCGCAGCGACACGTCGGACCGTTCCCCCGCACCGTATGAAACGCCCGTCTTGTTCTCTCCGACCGCCATGACCGCCCTCAGCGTGTCAGTCTCGAAGACGGAGTCCACACCTTGGAGGACCATGGCCATCCGCTCGAGCCCCATCCCTGTGTCGATCGATTTCGCAGGCAGGTCACCGACGACGTGGAACGGCTCGTCCTGGATGTACTGCATGAAGACCAGATTGCAGATCTCCATGAAGCGATCCTCGTCGACGGTGGGACCACCGTCCTGCCCGTGCTCGGGACCCCGATCGAAGAAGACCTCAGAGTCAGGACCGGCGGGACCGGCGACACCCATCTGCCAGAAGTTCTCGCGATCGGTGCGCTGGAGCCTGGACGGGTCGATACCGACCACATCGATCCAGATCTCGGCAGCGACATCGTCGTCGTCGTGGACCGTGTACCAGAGTCGGTCGGGGTCGATCCCGTACCGCTCCGTGATCAGTTCGTATGCGAGCGGAATGGCCCGCTCCTTGAAATAGTCGCCGAACGAGAAGTTTCCGAGCATTTCGAAGAACGACATGTGTCGCGCCGTCGTGCCGAGGATGTCGATGTCCGCGGTCCGGATGCACTTCTGCGAACTGACAGCCGTCTTGTATGGCGGTTTCTCCTCGCCGAGGAGGTACGACTTGAACGGAACCATCCCCGCAACGGTGAGGAGCAGGCTCGGGTCGACCGGTATCAACGACGCAGATGGCACCACCGTGTGACCGTTCTCCTCGAAGAAATCCAGGAAGGTGCTGCGAATGTCGTTGCTGTTCATGAGGACGCCGAGGTTAGCCAGTGAAGAGGCGTCAGCCGTTCGGCGGTTGCCGGTGACCGGCCGCGGAATCGCACCGAAGAGGACCCCTACTTCCTCGATTTGCCGAGGATCGCGTCGATCTTCTTGAGACGTTCTGCGATTTCGCGTTCCGCTCCCGCAGACTTGGGTTGATAGACCGTCGCCGACGCAACCGAATCGGGAAGGTATTGCTGGTCGACCACGCCGAGCGGATCGGAGTGTGGATACAGGTAGCCGACACCGAATCCGAATGCCTTGTCACCTGCTGTGGCACCCGATCGGAGGTGTGGGGGCACCTCGCCGTCGTGGTCGGATGCGACAAGTTCCTTCGCATTGCCGATCGCCGTACCAACGGAGTTCGACTTCGGGGCGAGGGCCAGATACAGGGCTGCGTGACTCATGGCGTAGGACGCCTCGGGGAGTCCGACGACCTCGACCGCCCGGAATGCGTTGGTCGCGACACCTAGTGCCGTCGAGTCTGCAAGTCCCACATCTTCGCTCGCAAAGATGACCATCCGTCTCGCGACGAATTTCGGGTCCTCCCCTGCCTCGATCATGGTGTGCAGCCAGTACATCGTGGCGTCGGGATCGGACCCACGCATCGACTTGATGAAGGCTGAGATGACGTCGTAGTGGCGATCGCCCGCCCTGTCGTATCTGATGATCCGTCGTTGCAGCGCCTCTTCGACCACATCGATGTCGATCATGTCGGCGTCCCGTCCTTTGGCGATGGTCGCAGCCACCTCGAGCGTGTTGAGGGCGAGCCTCGCATCGCCCCCGACCCTCTCGGCAACAGCCCGTTTTGCCTCATCCGACATCTCGACGTCGGGGATTCCGCGCATGGCGTCCCCGAGGGCCGCATCAAGCAGGACGATCACCTCGTCGGGAGTCAATGCCTCGGTCCTGAAGACCGTTGCCCTGGATATGAGGGGCGAATTGACCTCGAAGAACGGGTTCTCTGTCGTGGCACCGATGAGGATCACCGTGCCGTCCTCGACGCCGGGGAGGAGGCCGTCCTGCTGTGCCTTGGTGAAACGGTGGATCTCGTCGAGGAACAGGATCGTGCGACCCCTCCCCTCGCCGAGTCGCGAGTCGGCACGGGCCAACACCTCGCGCACGTCCTTGACGCCGGCCGATGTCGCCGAAAGTTGTTCGAATGAGCCGCCGACCGTTGTTGCGGCGATCCGCGCAAGTGTCGTCTTGCCCGTTCCCGGTGGTCCCCACAGGATGATCGATCCGAGCCGACCGGATTCCACCATCGAGCGGAACGCGGCGCCCTCGTCGAGAAGGTGGGGCTGGCCGACCACTTCGTCGAGCGTCCTCGGTCGCATCCTCGAAGGCAACGGTGCCGTAGTGCGTTTCGCCTCGTCGCGGGCTGCCGCGAAGAGGTCGTCTGACGCGGTCACGATTCTTGCGTGTCCTCGGCGACCGCCCACGACGCCACGACCTCGGGGTTCACGAGAACTCCGAGCTCGTCGAGCTGGTGATCCTCGACCGTGCTCGGTGAACCGGTGAGCGGGTCCGCTCCTGTCTGTGTCTTCGGGAACGGGATGATCTCACGGATGTTCGGTTCGCCCCGCAGGATCGACACGAACCGATCGATACCGATGGCGAACCCTGCGTGGGGCGGGGTTCCGTATCTGAGGGCCTCGAGAAACCAACCGAATCGGCTCTGGGCTTCGGCCGCTGAGATGCCCATGACCTCGAATACCTTCGATTGCATCTCCGGATCGTGGATCCTGACGCTTCCGGATCCGAGTTCCGATCCGTTGAGGACGAGGTCGTACGCCTTCGAGACGGCCGTCTCGGGTGTGTTGACCATGTCGTCGATGCTCGCGGGTGCAGTGAACGGGTGATGGGCAGGCGAGAGCGATCCGTCCTCGGACACATCGAAAACAGGGAAGTCGACGACGAAGGCGAACGCGAGGTCTTCGTGCCCCTCGGGCCGTCCGACCTCGAGGCGGAGTTGACCGAGGACCTCGAGGACAACCCTCGGCTTGTCGGCTACCACAAGAAGCGTGTCGCCTGGCGAACCACCGAGCTCGCTCGTGATGCCCTCGAGTTCGGCTTCGGAGAGGAACTTGGAGACGGGTGAGCGCAGCGAACCGTCGGGTTCGACGACAAGCCACACGAGGCCCTTGGCACCTGCGTCCCGCGCCTTGTCGGTCAG
>CAZDIQ010000009.1:0-2521 GCA_964505525.1 uncultured Acidimicrobiaceae bacterium
TCCATCATCCATAATCCAGGATCCCTCTGGGCTGAGAGCTGAGAGCTGAAAGCTGAAAGCTGGACTGTCTTTCCATCTGCTTGGTGACCGTATGCTTGGGGGATGGCGAACGAACAGATATCACAGGACAACGATCATGTCACACCCGAAGTCGTCGGGGATGCCCCGATCGACGGTCAGGGCAGGCTGCACCCGAGCGTGTCGGAACCTTCGAAGCTCATCAGGATCGCGTCGATGACCCGGGCGATGCTCGAGGAGGTCCGCGATACGCCGCTCGATGACGCAGGCAAGAGTCGGTTGGCCGCGATCTATGAGGGTTCGTTGGAGGAACTCAAAGAGGTGCTCTCGGACGATCTGGTCGACGAACTGGACTCGGTATTCCTGCCGATCACCGAGGCCTCTCCTTCTGAGGCCGAACTGCGCATCGTCCAGGCCCAGCTCGTCGGGTGGCTCGAGGGGCTGTTCCACGGTATCCAGGCGTCGCTGATCACCCAACAGATGGCGGCATCCGCCCAGCTCGAATCGATGCGGGAGCGCAGGGCACTCTCGAGCCAGAACCAGTCGAGTGAAGGACCCGGCCTCTACCTCTGAGGTTCACCATGTACACACTCCACCTACCGCCGTACATGCAGGACCCTGTTCTCGTGATCGGACTCGCGGGATGGGGCGATGCCGCTGCGGCCGCCAGCGATGCGGTCGATTGGCTGCTCGAACACGGCGAACCGGTCGTGACGTTCGATCCTGATGCCATCTTCGACTATCGGTCGAATCGACCGATTCTGCGCGCATCCGCCGGTGAGACGTTGTCGGTCACCTGGCCGCGGATGGAGATGCTCCATGCCATTGTCGGCGGCAAGCACATCCTCGGACTCGTCGGCAACGAACCTGATTACGCCTGGGTGGGGATATGCGACGTCCTGGTCGAGCTCGCAGGAACATTCGGTGTCAGCCACGTGGTATCGGTCGGGGCAATCCCTGCTCCGGTACGACATGGCATCCCGACACCATGCTTCTCCTCGGCATCGGACTCCCGATTGCTGCTTCCCGGCGACGAGATGCTCATGGATTCCATCGTTGTGCCAGCATCCGCGACGAGCGTGTTCAGGGCAGCACTGGAGGGGGCCGGGTACTCGTCGATCGGCTACTGGGCCCAGATACCGCAATACGTCGGCAGACCCTATCAGCCGGCCATACACGAACTCCTGACGAAGATCAGCGGGCAGCTCGAATCTGACATCGATCTCACCGAAGTCGAGGTCGAGGCATACGAGCAAATCGACCGACTCGACAAGTTCCTCTCCAACAGAGCAGATGCCAGGGAGTTTGTCGAAGGTCTTGACACCAGTGTCGGCACGACCTCGAGGATGCCGATGGATCTACCTACCGCTGATGAGATTGCGGCTGAAGTGTCCCGATTTCTCGAAGCGTCCGACGACGAGAGCGACGCCTAACCGCCAAGGATCCCAACGAATAGGGTCAGGACGCACAGGGCGGCAGTCACGGCGATCATCGCCCACACGGACCAAGTCAATCCCTTGATGGCGGCAATCTGGTCGCGGATGGCTGCGGTCAACTCGATCGGGTCAGCGGCCGGGGCTGCACTCCTGGTCGGGCTTGGGGGCGGGGCCGCGCGTTGCACCCTCGTCGCGGCAACGGCTGCTGTGGGTTGGGCAGGGGTCTGGGGTGGGGTGTCGGGAAGGACGAATGCATCTATCTCGGCGTGGAGATCGACGCTCTGCTTGTCCTTGACCTCACGGAATTGCAGCACTTCACCGTCGGTCGGGTGACCGAGTACCAAGGTCTTGGGTCCATCGATGGTCGTGACCTGGACCCGTTCGCCGTTCTCGAAGGTTCCGTTCCTGGAACCTGCGTCCTCGACCTTCCAGACCGCTCCGTCGTATGCGATGGCCGCGTGCTGGCGGGAGATTCCCGGGCGTGGGATCTGGATCGTGGACCTTTCACCCGAACCGATGAGGGCGGTTGAGCCCTCCTCGACGATGAATTCCTTGCCCTGATAACTGACTTTGAGCGACATCTGGTGACCTTCGATACTGCGGTGCGTGGGCCGTATCGTAGTGGCGAATGACGTTGCAACGACCTTCTCTGACACGCGAAACCGCCCGTCAACGCCGAATCTTGCGTGATTCCTCGAATTTCGTGAGAAATCTTGGAATATCGGGATTATCCCTAGGGCGGTGTGCGTTATGGGTATTTCGCGGAGAGAGGCGGAACCTTGCTGACGTTGAACGACCTCATGTGGCAGCCCGAGACAGACTGGCGCGCTTCGGCAGCGTGCAACGGAATCGACAGCGACGTTTTCTTCCCGGTATCGGATGACGAATCCGCCTCGGCGAAAGCCAAGGAGATCTGTGCCGTGTGCCCTGTGCGAGATGAGTGTTTGAGTTACTCGCTCGCAACCAACCAGAGCGCCGGTGTGTGGGGTGGACTCGATGCAAACGAGCGCCGCCGGATGCGCCGCAGAATCCGCGACCGAGAGCGCCGCAAGGCGTCGTGAGCGGCA
>CAZDIQ010000009.1:2621-4449 GCA_964505525.1 uncultured Acidimicrobiaceae bacterium
GGGGGGAGGTACGCGGACCGCACGGCACCTGAGCGACTCCTCGGTCCCGTGCTCCTCGTCGGTGGTGTCCTTGCGATCGTGTCACCCGCTCTTGTGTACGTGATCGGACCGTCGTTGCGTGGGGAGGATCCGATCACCATCGTGGTTCTTGCTGCCATCGGTTTCTTTCTTCCTGCCGCGGTGCTGTCGAGCGTGACGCCGATCGCCGCAAAGATCACGCTTGACTCGATCGAGTCGACAGGATCGATCGTGGGAAGACTGTCGGCACTCGGGACGATCGGTGCGCTCGTCGGCACGTTCGTAACGGGGTTCGTCCTCATCGCCGCGATTCCGAGTCAGCCGATCACCTGGGTCGTCGGTGCGGTGCTCATCACATTCGGCACGATCCTCGTCCTGCCGTTCAGCCGGGTCGCGGCCGTTACGGGAGTGGCTGTCGGTCTGGTGTGCGTGTTGGCTTCCGCCGCCGTTGCCGCCCCATGCGATCACGAGACGGCGTACTCATGTGCCATCGTTTCGGGCAGGGCGGATCACCCGACCGCCAAGGCGCTGATCCTCGACACGTTTGTCAACTCGGTGGTTGACCCTGACGATCCGACCTATCTCGCGCTCAGATATGCACAGGTCGCCGACGCTGTCATTGCGGCGAGTGTCGACGGATCATTCGATGCGATCTACATCGGTGGGGGCGGGTACACCTTGCCGCGCTACTACGAGGCGACCCGCGGTTCCAACGCCGTCGTTCTCGAGATCGACGGTGCGCTGCCAGGTATTGCCGTTGAGGAGCTCGGTCTCGATGACGGACCATGGCTCGTAACGAAAGTGGGAGATGCGAGACTCGGTATACGCAACCTCGCCGTGGATTCGTACCAGGTGGTGGTGGGAGATGCGTTCAGTGGGCGCTCGGTACCTTGGCATCTGACGACGAGGGAGTTCATCGAGGATGTCGCCGATCGGTTGACTGCCGACGGCGTGTACGTCATCAACGTGATCGACCATCCCCCGACCCGGTTTGCCCGGTCGGAGCTGGCCACGATGGCTGCCGTGTTCGACCACGTCGCCGTCATTGCACCTGCCGGCTATCTGAGCTTCGAACAGGGTGGGAACTTCGTCCTTGTCGGATCGGACGCACCGATCGACGGTGCTGCCATTGCACGACTGGTCCCGAGCGCGGAGATCGTCCTGATCGACGCGCAAGCAAGGGACTGGGCATCGGGTGGCATCGTGCTCACCGATGCCTTTGCGCCGACCGATCAGCTGCTCAGCCGACCGTAGTCACTCCTCGGTGACCGTCACCGAGTTGATCGTCACCGGGGCGATGGGTCTGTCCTGGGGACCTTTTGCGGCTGCGGCGATCTGGTCGACGACTTCGAGACCCTCGGTCACCTGACCGAAGATCGAGTACTGGTTCGGCAGTCCGTAGTCGGCATGCATGATGAAGAACTGGGAACCGTTCGTGTTTGGTCCCGAGTTGGCCATGGCGACAGTGCCGCGCTTGTACGTGGACTTCGAGTGACCGAGTTCGTCACGGAACTTGTAGCCGGGTCCGCCCATACCCGTCCCTGTCGGATCGCCGCCCTGGATCATGAACCCGGGAATCACGCGGTGGAAGATGACACCGTCGTAGAACCCATCCCGTGCAAGGAAGATGAAGTTGTTCGCAGTCTGGGGGGCGTCAGATGCATGGAACTCAAACGTGATATCCCCAGCGGACGTATGCAACGTGGCGAGATAATCCTTCGAGAGGTCGATATCGATGTCAGGGGCAGAGGCGTACTTCTTTGGCATGGTTTCTCCGGTCTCTCTCGGTGGGGTTGCTTCAGAGGACAGA
>CAZDIQ010000009.1:4549-19569 GCA_964505525.1 uncultured Acidimicrobiaceae bacterium
CGTTGGATGCCGAGGACCTCGTTCACCTGATCCCATTCGACGAGCGTCACGACGAGACCTGATTCGCCGGCCCGTGCGGTCCGACCGCTCCTGTGGAGGTAGGTCTTGGGATCGTCCGGTGGGTCGTAGTGGACCACGACGTCGACGCCATCGATGTGCAGGCCGCGGGCGGCAACGTTGGTTGCAACGAGTACCGCAATGTCCCCATCGGAGAACCTCTGGAGGGCCTTTTCGCGCTTGTGCTGGGGAAGGTCACCGTGGATCGGGGAGGCGGAAATGCCGAGATCCTTGAGGTCACCGGCGAGGCGATCGGCACCGGCCTTCGTGCGTGAGAAGGCGAGCACCCTGCCGTTGTGTCTCGATATCTCGGCGACGACCTTCGCCTTGTCCATGTAGTGCACCTTGAGGAATCGGTGCTCCATGGTCTCGACGGTGTCGTTCGCCATCTCGACGGCGTGTTCCGTCGGGTCGGTCATGTACCGATCGATGAGTTCTGCAACCTGGTGGTCGAGCGTGGCCGAGAAAAGGAAGGTCTGGCGGGTCTTGGGCAGTTGGGCCATGATCGTACGGACCTGGGGCATGAATCCCATGTCGGCCATTTGATCGGCTTCGTCGATCGCCACGATCGAGACGTCGTCAGGGAGGAAGGCCTTGCGTTCAAGGAGGTCGATCAGTCTGCCTGGTGTTGCGATCGCGATCGACGCACCTGCTTTGAGCGCATCGATCTGCTCACTCATCGGTGCGCCCCCGTAGACGGCGACCGCGGTGAGGCCTTTGGTGTCGAGTAGGGGTTCAAGAGCGGCTGCAACCTGTGATGCAAGCTCCCGCGTCGGGACGAGAATCAGTCCCTGTGGCCGTTTCGGTTTCGAGATACCGACATGCATCAGCATCGGAATCCCGAATGCGAGGGTCTTGCCCGACCCCGTCTTGGCTTTACCCGTGATGTCCTTGCCTGCGAGCGCGTCAGGAAGCGTCATGACCTGGATCGGGAAAGGCGTCGTTATACCGTCTGCTGCGAGTCTGTCGACGATTGCTTGGTCGATTCCGAGGCTTGCGAAGGTGATCTGTGATGTCTTGAGTGCCGTGTCTGTCATGTGAAGGCCGGGTAGGGAGGTAGGCCTATACAGGGACGGTACAGCCGCTGTGTGGGTATCACCGTCGTTTCGGGCTGATTGGCCCGACGCCGAGCGTGTTCACCCTGTCGGCTTCGGCCCGAGCCGCCGACCGGTCCGGCGACCGATACCGTACGCCGTTGCCGCGACCAGCGTGGCGCCCGCGGCAGCGGTCGTGCGCTTGACGACCTTCTTGCGCGTCCTTGAAAACTCGACGATCGGCCACCCGCGACGCAACGCAACCGATTCCAGCCTGCGATCGGGGTTCACCGCCACCGGGTGGCCGACGATCTCGAGCATCGGGAGGTCTCCCGCAGAGTCCGTGTAGGCGTAGGACCCTGCCAGGTCGTAGCCCTTCTCCGCGGCGATCTTGCGGATGGCGGCTGCCTTCCCGTCGCCGTAGCAGAAGGGTTCTGCGAGATTCCCCGTGTAGTTGCCGTCGACGATCTCGGCCACGGTCCCGATGCCGCCGGTCATATCGATTTCCTGCGCGAACCGTGTGACGATCTCGACCGGTGATGCAGAAACGATGTAAGTGTCGCGCCCTGCATCCGTGTGAAGGTCGATCAGACCGCGTGCCTCACGCCTGACGTCCCCGAGCAGCCGCGGGATGATGTCATCGGCCAGTTGCTCAAGGGTCGCAACGGGTACGCCTTCGATCGCTCCGAGGATCCGATCCCTGACAGCGTCGGTCTTGTCATCGGAAGCCCCTGAGAGCCTGAATCGGAGTGCGTTGGTGGCGTCCTTGAGAACATCACCTGTCGGCACGAACCCGTTGCGGTACGCCACCCACCCGAACGTGAACACCGAGCTTCCGCCGATGATCGTCCTGTCGAGGTCGAAGAACGCGGCCGCTCGTTGCTCGGTCACCGATTCTGCCCGATCAGGTTGTCGGGGACCGCGAACAGGAGCTCGTCACCCGAGGTGACGCCGGCAACCCAGCCATGCACTTTGGGAAGAAGGTTGACGGCGTAGAACCTGGCCGTGGTCACCTTGGCTGCCATCCACGGATCGTCGATGTCGGCGAGGGCCGCCGCCGCCTCCCGTGCGAGGTAGTAGCCACCACACAGGGTCCCGAGCATGTCGAGGTACGGGGTCGCTCCCGAAAGTCTTGCGTTGACGTCGGTGGTCCCGTTCAGCGTGGCAGTGGCTTTCTTGACTGCAGCGAGAGCGGTTCCGAGTTCCTCGTGGATGTCAGCGATCTCCGGGGCGTCTTCGATCGTGTCGACGAAAGCCTCGATCTCGGCGAGATACGACTCGACGACCGCCCCGTCGTCGAGCGGGAGCTTGCGCATCACGAGATCGATCGCCTGGATGCCGTTCGTCCCCTCGTAGATCGGCGTGATCCTCGCATCACGGTAGAACTGGGCGGCACCGGTTTCCTCGATGAAACCCATCCCTCCGTGGATCTGGACGCCGAGGGAAGCCACCTCGACACCGCGATCGGTGCACCAGGCCTTGGTGATCGGGGTGAGCAGCGCAAGACGTGCCTCGGCTGCAGTCCGGTCGGCTTCGGTCGCACCGTGACTTTGTCTGTCCTGTGCTGCCATGGCGTCGTACACGAGTGCACGCATCGCTTCTGTGTATGCCCTCATCGTCATCAGCATCCGGCGCACGTCGGCGTGGTCGATGATCGGGCTCGGACCGTCGGACCCGGGCGCTCTGCTCTGTTTGCGTACCTTGGCGAAGGCCGCGGCGTGTTGGTAGGCGCGTTCGGCCACAGCGAGTCCTTCGAGACCGACCTCGAGCCGTGCCACATTCATCATCGTGAACATGTATCGCATGCCCTGGTTCTCTTCGCCGATCATGTATCCGGTTGCACCGTCGAATGACAGGACGCATGTCGGGCTGGCGTGGATCCCGAGTTTGTGCTCGATCGAAACGGTCTCGATGTCGTTGCGGATTCCCGGACTCCCGTTTTCGTCGAGCAGGAACTTCGGGATGAGGAACATGCTGATTCCCCGGGTACCCGCGGGTGCACCCTCGGTGCGAGCGAGCACGAGGTGGACGATGTTGTCCGCGAGATCGTGATCCCCCCATGTGATGAAGATCTTGGTGCCTGTGATCCGCCAGGTGCCGTCGCCATCGGGTTCGGCCTTGGTGCGCAGGGCACCGACATCGGAACCGGCCTCGGGTTCGGTGAGCACCATCGTGCCGGTCCAATGACAGCTGATGAGGTGTGCGAGGTACTGGTCGCGCAATTCGTCGCTTCCGTGGTGTTCAAGCAGCGAGATGGCGCTCCCCGTGAGCATCGGTGCGAGCGAGAACGCGAGGTTTGCGGTCGTCATCATCTCGGACACGGGTGCCCCGATCGCTTTGGGGAATCCGTGACCGCCGAACTCGGGTGACCCGGTCACCGCGGTCCAACCGGATTCTTTGAGCTTGGACCACACCGGCTTGAATTCGTCAGGGGTCGTGACCGAACCATCAGCGAATCGTGACCCGACGGTATCCCCGATGGTGTTGGTCGGTGCGAAGACCTCACCGAAGAAGCGTCCCGCTTCGTCGAGAAGACCGGGAATCGACTCCGTGTCGACGTGTTCGAAGGGGGCGAGTGAGGCGATCGAATCGATGTCGACGATGGTGTCGAGGACAAACGCCATGTCACGCAGCGGTGGTGTGTAGTCGCTCATGGGCTCATGTTACTGCGACGGCCCTTGGGACTTCGTGGGGATACCACGGCTATTGGATGTCAGCCCCTAGCCTCGCAGCTTGTGACGCACCCGATCCGGAGTAGAACGTGAAACGCACCCTTGTCGCGATTGTCCCTCTGTTGCTGCTGGCCGCGGCTTGCGGGAGCGGCTCGTCGCCAGCAGAGGATCTCATCGTGCAGAACGGTGATTCGATCGAAGTGCACTATGTGCTGACCCTTGAAGACGGCACCGAGGCACAGTCGTCACGTGACACGGGCAGTCCGCTGCCCTTCGTGGTCGGCTCCGGCCAGGTCATACCCGGCTTCGATGCGGCGGTCCTCGGATCCAAGGTCGGGGACATCATCAACGTGACGCTGCAGCCCAAGGATGCGTATGGGGAGCACGATCCCAGTCTCCTGCTCGACGTTCCGATAGCCGAAGGCCAAGAGGACGTGGCGGTGGGCGACATCGTCTTCCTGACCAACGGCCAACGCGTCGTGGTGATGGACATCACCGATGGAGTGGCCACTGTTGATATGAACCACGAGCTTGCGGGCAAGGTCCTCAATTTCGAGGTCGAAATCGTGAGCATCGCCCGCGATCAATAGATTCATCGAATCCCGATGATGATCGAGTCGCTCGCTGCGCTCGCTCCCGAAACCCGATGGCGGTCGCAGATGATGGATGGTGGATCAGTCCGATTGGGCGAGTTTCCAGATTCCGGTGCCGGCCCTGACCAGCATGACCCGGTCAATCGTGTTGGATTCGCCCTCGTAGTAGCTGCGCAGCAAGCCGAGTTGATCGGGTGTCGGTGGGAAGGTGATGCCGAGCATCTTGACGTCCCTTTCCACCGTACTCAGGAGCGATGGGTCGCCCTCAAGTGCCGTGCGTAGGTCATCGATGGTCGCAAGGTCGTCGGGGATCTCGATCACGAGCTCCTGGACGGGAAACACCAGTGCCATTCCGGTGCCGAGGGGTATCGGTCCTGCGTAGTTGATCCCGCCTGCCCCCGACGACGATGCAATCGGTGTGTCCTTGAGTGCTGTTTCCGTTGCGATATCGAACCGGGCAGGAGACCAGTCGATCAGGTTCGGTGATTCCCAAAGCTCGAATTCGTACCACCGCTCTCCGGATCCGTAGCCGACGTATGCGCCGTCTGCCCACGCCATTCCGTTCAGCTCGAGACCTTCTTGGAGTTGTTCGATGCGCCACTCGGCACCGTCGGTGGTGGTCCACAGGAACGAACCCCCTCCGCACGAACCTCGGTCGGTCATCGCATGCCCGGCGAGAATTGCCACGGTGGGTCCCGCCGCAACCGACGTGGGTGACACGTAGTCCTCGACACCCATCAGCTCACATGGCACCCAGCCCACCCTCTGTCCGGCTTCTTCGAACGCAGGTCGTGGCAGCTCAGCGACTGTCCATGTCCCGGTGGCCGGTGAGTATGTGTGTACCCGGGGTGTCGTGTTCGACAGGGATTGGCTCGCGATCGCCCCGCGGACAGATCCTTGGAATGTCTCGACAGCCACGATCGAGCCATCGGATGCAACGTCGAGGGCATCGATCTGGCCCGATGTCGAGTAGAAGGTCGCCCACGTCGCCCCGTTGTCGTTCGAGGTGACGATTTCGTGGAGGCGGATACCCACCAACTCCGCAATGCTTCCACCGCTACGAACCAACGTCACGTTTACCGGAAAGTCGGGCAATGTCGCGGGCTCGGGTCCACTGGTCACGTCCGTTTCGGTGTCGGCTGATGTGTCGACGGGTTGATTGGTGGCGCTCGGCGATGCTCCGGGCGTTTGCACGAACACCATTGCGGTGATCCCCAGGATCACGATCACGGCCGCGAATCCTGCAGCGACCGCCAACGATGGTCGCACCACGGGACGTCGTTGCGGCTGCGGTGACAATTCCGGCGGGTTCGGAGCCATCTCAATGGCGGTTCGGATGGATGAGCGGAATGTTTCCGTTGTCTGGTCAATCATCGAGTGCCTCCCGGAGTTTCGCTCTGGCGCGCGCCAGATGGTTTTTCACAGTCCCTTCGCTGATGCCCAGCTGCTCACCCACGGTCAATGGGGCGAGGTCCTCCCAGTAGGTGAGGTACACACAGGCACGCTGTTGAGGACTCAGCCGCACGACTGCCGCCACGACCTCAGGTCGGACCAGTGCATCTTCTGCGATCCAACGTTCTGCGAACCTGCGTTCCCGTGCTCGCCGGCGAAAGTAGCTCCGCTGCTTGGACAGGGCCTTGGCGAGGACGGCACGGCGCATGAGTGCTACCGGCACCTCGGCATGCGCCAGAGCTCCGCTCTTGATCAGCGACTCGACGGCATCGGAAACCACGTCGGCGGCATCGTCGGGACCGACGAGCCACGATGCGTATCCGACAAGGTCCTTGCGGTGTTCCGCGTAGAGACCCGCAAGCGATTGCACTTCGGTCATGTGGTCCATGTCATCCTCATAACCATATGTCGCCACCGACGGTGGGTTTGGGTTGCACTGCGTGTGAATCCCGATGATGATCGAGTCGCTCGCTTCGCTTCGCTTCCGAATCCCGATGATGATCGAGTCGCTCGCTGCGCTTCGCTTCCGAATTCCGATGATGATCGTGTCGCTCGCTGCGCTTCGCTTCCGAATTCCGATGATGATCGTGTCGCTCGCTGCGCTCGCTCCCGAAACCCGAAGCGTGACCCAGGTAGATCATTCGCGGTTGGCGGTGACCGTTCCTTCCCAGATGGCCCGGAAGGTGTCCGATGTCTTCTGGAGGTCGGCCGCGGTTCCGACCGCGGCGACGTGGCCGTCTTCCATCACGATGACCCGGTCGGCACGGCTCATCGCGGCCTGACGGTGCGACACGACCAGTGTGGCGACGTCTGACCTTGCCTCAAAGAGCCTGTCCCACAGGGCTTTCTCGGTCTCGACATCCAATGCACTCGATACGTCGTCGAGCACGAGCAGCTGTGGACGCCTCGTGAGCATCCGCGCCGATGCGGACCTTTGGACCTGACCGCCCGACAGCCGGACGCCCCTCGGTCCGATCATCGTTTCGAGACCGTCCGGCATGGTCTCGATGTCGCGGGTCATCGTCGCGATGTAGATCGACTCATCGAGTGTGTCATCAGCAAGCGTCTCGCCGAGGATCAGGTTGTCCTGGAGTGACATCGAGAACAGCCTCGGTACCTGGGGCGTGTAGGCGACGCGGGGCGGGACCATGAACTTCGACGGATCGGCGACTTCCTCTCCGTTCCACGAGATCGTGCCTTCGGAGATCGGTAGGAGACCGAGGACCGCGCGCAGCAGTGTCGTCTTGCCCGACCCGATCCGACCGGTGACCACGACGAACTCGCCGGCACGCACGGTCAGATCGACATCATCGATCCCGACCGTCGAGTCGGGGTAGTGGTACGAAACCCCTGCGAGCTCGAGGCTCACGAAGGGTTCAGACGGCACCTTCACTGCGAACGTGACACTCGGTTCGTGGTCGAGGTCGAGTTCGTTGTCGATGAACAGCCTCTGCCACGGGGCCCCTGCGAGCGTCGCGATCAGACGATCGAAACTCACGCTGCCCTGTTTGGTCCTCGCAACGAACATCCCGTAGAAGTACGCAGCCTCGGTGATCAATCCGAGGAGGAACACGAGCAGTGTGAACTCACCTATGGAGATCCCGGCGGACCCCGTCTCTGAGATCCGGCCCGCCGCGAGCAGCAGGATGAGTCCCGTCCCGATGTTCACGGTGTTTCGGAACACGGCTTCAAGAACGGCTGTGAGGGTGCGGTCGCGGACCATCATCGTCTTGCGCTCGGCGTTGAGGGTCGTGAAGCGCTTGAGCATGTTCTCCTCGGCGCCCGCGACCTTGACGGACTGCGTCGCTGCAAAGGTCTCGCCGAGGAACCCGGTGATTGCCTCTGTCGTTTCCCTTGCCTTGGTCCGATACCGTCGCACGATGCCACCGGTCCGGTTCGACACCACGCCGACGATCACCACGGGTATCAACACGGCAAGGGTGATGAGCGGATCGATTGTGAAGAGGATCCCGATCGACAGGACCGCAGCGATGCTCGACCCCGACAGGTCGACCGAAAGGTCGAACGGTTCGAGCAGGTGCTCGACGTCGTCACGGAACCGACTCACGATTTCACCGGGGGTGTCGTCGAGCGGATCGGCACCGGGGAGTTCGTAGATCCGCTGGAGGAGGTTCCTGCGGATCATGGCGGACGCACGGAAGAGCATCGACCCGTGGTTGCGCATACCGAGGAAGATGATCACCGAGCGACCGGCCGCATAGCCGAACGTGGCTGCAACGACGATGGTCACGGCATTGGGCGTGATCCCGGCGACGAGTTCATCGAAGAACCGCGCGGTGATCAGACCGATGAGGATCGGCATCGTCCATATGGAGATCCACAGGACCTGGGCCCACGCATAGCGCACCGGCTGATGACGGATCAGCGCGAACAACGCCTTGTGGTATCCCGGGCTCGTCTGTGGATCCCGTTTTTGTGTCTGTGCTGGGAAGCTCATACCAGTGCCTCCTCCAATCCGGTTGCGAGCAGTCGTGCGAACACCGAGTCAGGGTCAGCGGCTAGTGCCGCCCGATCGCCTGCCTCGATCACTTTCCCGTCGTCGAGGATCACGATGTCGTCGGCACGGGTGACCGTCGCGAGTCGATGGGCGATCAGGATCGCGGTGCGATCCGACAACAGGTGGTCAACAGCGCGCTCGAGGAGTGCCTCGGTTGCCGGATCGAGCCGCGACGAAGCCTCGTCGAGGACCACGACACCAGGGTTCCGAAGGAACACCCGCGTGAAGGCGAGGAGCTGCGCCTGTCCGGCCGAAAGACCACCGCTCCCACTGTCGAGTCGTGTGTCGAGGCCATCGGGGAGCGAGGCGAGCCACTCGTCAAGCTCGAGACGATGCAGGACCTCGTGCAGGTCGTCATCGCTTATCGACGCATCGAAGAACGTCAGGTTGTCGCGCACGGTCGCCCTGAACAGTTGCACGTCCTGGGTCACCATCGCCACGTGACTTCTGAGGTCGTCGAGGTCGATGTCCCACGACGCGTTACCACCGATGACGACGGCGCCGTCCTGGGGCTCGTGGAGCCTCGTGACCAGCCTCGCAACGGTGGACTTGCCGCTACCTGTGCGTCCGAGCAGCCCGACCACCCGGCCGGGTTCGATCGAGAACGAGACGTCGTTGAGCACGACCTCGTTGCCGGCCTCGTCGTCGTAGCGGAAGGTCACATTGTCGAACGCAACCGCGAGAGGACCAGAAGGAAGCAATTCGGTCCCACGCTGGACAAGCTTGGTCTCTCGCTCGAAGAGCTCCTCGACCCTCGCGATCGACGCACCTGCCTTCTGGAGGTCGATCAGTTCTTCACGGATCTGCTCGATCGGGTGGTGCGCCATCTGGACGTATTGGAACACCAGATAGACCGAACCGACGCTCAGCGTCCCGATCCCGTACAACCAGGAGCCGAGGACGAACACCATGGCAAGCGAGAAGAAGTACAGCGCCATCGAGGTGATCCACATCATCGCCCAACCGGTCCATCCCAGGATGACCTGGGGAAGCCAGCGACGCTGGATGCCGTCGAACCGTCGCACCATGAAGTCGGTTGCACCGTTGGCCTCAATGTCCTCCGTCCCGTCGATCTGTTCGCCGACGAACCCGTACATCTCGGCGCTCGTGGCTCGGATGGCCTTCTGCCAAGGGACCGTGACACCGTGCAGACGCACCATGCCGAGCAGGGCGAGCACGGTGAATATCGTGATCGCAAGACCGACGACCCATGACTCGATCCACAGCAGGGCGAGGATCCCGATGAGCATGACCCCGTTGCCGAGGACCTTGATCATCATCGAGGAGAAGAAGTTCGACAACGCCGTGACGTCGCCGTCGATCCGCTCGATCAGCTCACCCGGGCTCGTGCCTTTGTGGAAACCCATGTCGAGATGCAGGACGTGGTCGGCAAGCTCCGCACGGAGTTGGTTGGTTGCGGACCATCCGATCCGTTCTGCAAGGTACGACGCCCACACCATCAGGAGCTGGTGGGTGACCGCAATGACCATGAAGGCCACGGCAAGGGGAATCAGCGAACCGAGGTCTGCGCCTTCGAGGGCGCGATCGATGAACACCGCAACGAGCTGCGGGTTTGCGAGCTGGAGGCCGATGGTCACGATGAGAACGACACCGAGCAGGATTGCTTGGGCGCGATAGGGCCTCAGATAGCCGGTGAAGAGTCGGAAATATGCACGGACGGGGATCATGGTTGTCCTTGGAGAACGGAGGGCGAGCAGGGGACAGCGCGGGGAACAGGGCGTTCCTTGTGCTCTCGGAGGCGGGCTCGGGGCGGTATCTGTCTACCGCAAAAGGGCGCGCGCGAAGAGCATGGATGCTGGGTTGGGCGCTTTGTGCACCTGCATCGATCCTCCTCGGTAGCGTCGCGGTCCGTGGACCACTCAGGCATGCTGCCAAACACGGCGGTGATTGTCAAGCAATTACAACACGTGGATGACGACGAGCGAACCGAGCATCGCGACGGAGTTGGTCCCTATGTGCATCAACACCGATGCCCAGGTGCTGTTGGCATAGAGTCGGACGAGGAGAAAGCCGAGACCGGCGGCGCCGGTTGCCATCACGGACCCCAAGATCGCGATCGTCGTACCGGGTATCCCGGTGAACGCGTCACCGGCCGGGTTGGTCTCGATCGTCTGAAGCGTCGGGAGGATGTGCCAGAGTCCGAACAGGACGGACGTGAGAACGCCCGCATAGATCGGTTTCAGCCGATGCATCAGCATCCCGAACACGATCCCACGGAAGAGAACCTCTTCGTACAGGGCGGTTGCGAGCGGGACGCGGACAAGCGCCTGGAAAAGGACCGAGATCACGCTCGCGTCGACTATCCGCTCGTCCATGAACAATTCGCGGGTCTGTGGGATGGCCACGCCGATGGCGATGCCGATCGCGATGACACCGATGACGACGCCCCCGACCTTGAGTCCGCGTACCGCGCGGTCGGGGCGCAGACCCATGGCGGTCCATGTCGTTCCTGCTGCCCGTGCGATCACGAGGGCTATGCCGAGAACACCGAGGTGGAACGGGATGTGCCAGCCCGGATCGAGAACCTCGTTCGAGATGATGTTGGCGTAGAAGACGAGTGCAAGGATCAGCCCGAGCTGGATGATGTGCGTCGGGTGGGGACTCGGCGGATCGCGCAGCCACATGCCTGGGCGCCACATCTGATCCCAGTCCGACAGCGGCCAGGACCATGAGTGGTCCCTGCCTGCTGTTGCGATGTTGCGTGCCATGACGGCAGGCTACCGCTCGCAACGTCCTGGGCGTGATGGCGCTGTTGCACTTGTGTTGGCGTTCGCACCGGTACGATGGGGGCATGTCGCTTCTGTTCGCATTCAAACAATCCGTGCTTGATCTGGGCCGTGGGGAGGCCAAGACCAAGGCCAAACCCCTCACGGTCCGTGACGAGTCCCTTGATAGGTCGGCATCGGGGCTCGACCGACGGGTGGGCGAACGATGTGTGATGTTCTGGCTGCTGTCTGACCGCGCCCTGTACCTCGTGGTCGGTTCGGATCCCGACGATCACGCCTTCCGGATTCCCTATGAGGCGATCAGCGAGATGTCCCTCGATTTCGACGAGACCAGCGGGTTCCTGCCGTGGTACATACGGTTGTCGATCGATCCCGAGGGTGCGGGCAGGATCACGAAGCTTGAACCCGGCACGCCACCGGGCCAGCCCCTCGGTGCGCGTCCGCCCGCATTGGTTGCCGGCGACGAACGGGTGAGCCTCGCACGGGGGGAGATCATCCCGCTTGTCGGGTTCGGTGCGTGCCCGAAGCGCTTCCGCAACGCGCTGCGGCGTCGTATGGAGCTCGCGAACCGACCGCTCACGATCACGGGCGAGGAAGCGGCGGACGGTTCGACGAGGTCGCAGCGGGCGAAGAAGTCCGCCTAGAGGGGTCCGGCCGTATCGCTCACCGCTGGGTCAGCGTCGACGCCGATGTCGAAGCTCCCGCACGTCTTGCAGATGAGCGTCTGGTTGTCCTGTGACATGAGACGACCGTGGGGGATCCCGGTGATCAGGTCGGTGCCACATGAGCGACAAAATCTGGCGTTCTTGAAGTGGGTCGTTCCACACGTGGGGCATTCGGACCATTCGTCGTCGTTGGCATCGATGGTCAAGGGTGTCGTTGCCGATACGTCGGGCAACATCGGAGGAGGTTTGGTGGCGCCGGCCTTCTGCCCTGGGAGCTGTTGGTCGCCCCATCGGGTGTCCTGTGTGTCGGTCTCCCTGACACGGAACGGCGGATCAGGTGGGGTGGCAGGTGCGAGCGTGCGGGCGTGCGTCGTCTTGGCGAGTGCGGCGCCTGTCAGATCGAATTCATAGAGCGCAATGCCCTGTGTTTCGGCGACCGATATCGCCCCCGGCGTGAAACCCGACGTCGAGAAGATCGCAAGTCGCTTGTCGCCGGGGTCGACGCGCAGCAGTGCGAGGACCGACGACTGATCGGCGGGTGTCTCACCCATCCGGACACGAGCGAGCGTCGTCTCGGTCGTGAGCTCGATCGATCCATGGGCCGGCTCCGAGATTTCGAGCGGTGGTTCACCTTTGTGGTCGAACCAGAGGAACGCGGCCTGATATGCCTGATCGAGCGTGAGTCGGGCTTGGGGATCCTTGGCCATGGCGGCTCAGTTTACGTCGGTTCCCGCCGGTGGCTCGTCACGTACGAACGGCACGGAGTGGTTCCAATCGGCGAGGAGGGTCCGCAGAGCCGCAACGAACGCAAGCGGCTGATCGAGGGTCAGATGGTGGTGTGCCTGGGGAATCTCGATCACGGGGGACACCTCGCCCATGAGTCCGTACATGTACTCGGCGACATCCGGCGGCACCACGACAGAGAACTCCCCGGTGAACAACGCGACGCGCGAACGGATGTTCGACAACTGGTCGCGCAGGGCGATGAGGTTTCCCTCGAACAGCCGAGGGTCGAACTTCCAGGTCCAGCCCGCTTCGGTTTCGTGGACCGAGTGCGATGCGATGAATTCGACGATGTACTCGTTGTCGCAAGGCTGGGGGGGAATGAGCCGGAACCGACTCATCGCTTCGGCCTTCGTCCCATAGACACCGGGCGAGCGGAAGGCGCGTCCCGATCGCGCTTCCTCGGACTCCGGTGACGGTCGTCTGACCGGCGAATCGACGATGACCGCACCGGCGAGCTCCTCCCCGTAGGTCGCTGCCGTGACGATGGTCACCATGCCTCCGAGACTGTGTCCCACCACCACCGGCGGACCGGGGAACCCGGCATCGTCGGCCACCGCCATGATCTCTTGCGCCCACAGGTCGTGGGAGTAGCGCTCCCTCCGCCCCGAGTCGCCATGACCAGAGAGGTGGATCGCAACGGCGTGCCAGTTCTCGGAGAACATCGGCGCAATGAAGGACCACCATTGCGCGTGGGCGGCACCACCGTGGACGAACACGAGACCTGGCTTGCCGCTCGTTCCCCACGACAGGTATCGGATATCGGTGCCTTCGACCTCGACGGTCCTGTCGTCTGGTTCGATGGCAATGGCGTCCTCGAACCATTTCGGAGCGGGTTCAGTCACCTGTGCGAGCCTCGTTCGGGAGAAGGAACCATCTCAGATCGTCGAATGAAGCCGTAGCCATGAGTTCTGGCTGCTGCGGTGCCTGCGTCGGGTCGATCGCATCGAGAATCGTTCGCGCATCGTCGAGGTAACGAGCGAGTACGGCATCATCGGCTCGCTCGGTCGGTGTCGGGTATTCCATGGTGCCGGAGCGGTACGAGACATCCGAGAGCGAGAACGCGGCGGTGTCGTTCTGATCGGTATGGCGCCACCGGCCCGATGCGAGGTCGAACTCGTACCAAGGCAACAACTTCCATCCGTCATTTGCCACGATGTGCACCGCCTCGAGAATGAAGTCGAACACCGCGTCGGAAATGAAGTAGTTGAAGTTGACCCTCACCCAGCCGGGCTTGATGCCCTCGCATCCGAGCGCAACCTCGTGATCGAAGTTGGCCGATTGTTCCGCGTCGATCCCGAGCAGTGCGTGACCGTATGGCCCCGCACATGAACACCCCCCTCGGGATTGGATCCCGAACAGATCGTTGAGGACAGCCACCACGAAGTTGTGGTGCAGGTACATCGGTCCGTGCCTCACGACGAACGACACGATCGACAACCGATCCGATGATGGGTTGCCGAGGACCTCGATGTTCGGGTTGTCCCGCCACGATGCGATCGCCTCGGTGATGAACCGATGCTCGAGGTGGCGGATCGTGTCTGCCCCGACGGCCTCTTTGAGCTGGAACACGAGACCGGCGCGGATGGACTCGACGATTGCGGGTGTGCCTCCCTCCTCGCGGTGTTCGATCTCGGCGATGTATTCGTGCTTGTCGGAGTTGACGAAGGTCACGGTGCCACCGCCAGGGAGACCGGGTACCCGGTTGCGGAACAGTGCCTTGTCCGCGATGAGGAGACCCGGGGTTCCCGGTCCACCGATGAGTTTGTGGGTCGAAATGAAGATTGCGTCCTTGTGGGCACCTGGCGAGCCATCGCCAAGCATGTCGATCGCGACGTACGGTGCTGCAGCGGCGAAATCCCAGAACGACAGGGCACCGTATCGGTGGAGGAGCTTCGCAATGCCGTAGGTGTCAGAGATGATGCCGGTGACGTTCGATGCTGCCGAGAACGAACCGATCAGCATCGGGCGGTCCTGGTGGGCGATGAGCTCCTTCTCGAGCTGCTCGAGGTCGATGTGGCCGTCGCGGTCCTCGCCGATCCGCACGACATCGGCAATCGATTCGCGCCATGGCAGCTCATTCGAATGGTGTTCGAACGGCCCGATGAACACGACAGGGCGATCCTCGGGCGGAATGTGTGATGAGAGCGCGTACTGCGTCTCGAGCGTGTCGGGGATGCGCAGACCGAGCACGGTGATCAGGCGATCAACGGCACCCGTGCACCCGCTTCCCACGAAGAGCACGGCGTGACTGTCGTTTGCATTGACACAGCGCCGGATGATCCCGCGCGCTTCCTCCCTGAATCGGCTCGTCTGGAGTCCGGTTCCCGACGACTCGGTGTGGGTGTTCGCATAGAGGGGGAGCACGACGTCGCGTATGTAGTCCTCGATGAACGAGAGCGACCGACCCGACGCCGTGTAGTCGGCATACGTGACGCGTCGCGTGCCGAACGGCCCGGGCACCACATGCTCCGTCCCGATCACCGACCCACGAATCGT
>CAZDIQ010000009.1:19669-35464 GCA_964505525.1 uncultured Acidimicrobiaceae bacterium
TGCCGAACGGCCCGGGCACCACATGCTCCGTCCCGATCACCGACCCACGAATCGTCTCGATGATTTCCATTGGGTCAGACTACAGAGGACAGAGGACAGAGGACAGAGGACAGATGACAGAGGACAGCTTTCAGCTTTCAACCAGCAACCCTCGTGATCTGTCGTCCGAAGACGATCCATCATCCATCATCCATCATCCATGATCCATGATTGTCTGTCCTCTGTCCTCTGTCATCTGTCCTCTGCCGTCCCTATCCCAGTACTGCTCCCTCCAGGGCGAGGAGTTGGTGCTTGATCTCGGGGCCGAAGGCGTATTTGCCTACGGCGCCGTCGGATTTCACGACCCTGTGGCATGGGATCAGGAGGGGGATCGGATTGCGACCGAGCGCCGTGCCAACCGCACGGACCGACCCGGGATTGTGGATCTCTGAGGCAATCCAGCCATAGGGGCGGACCTGCCCGACGGGGATCGTTGCACACACGCTCAGTACGGACTGTTGGAACGGCGCGATCCCGGACAGGTCAATGGGGACATCTCGTGCATCGAGGGTGTCGAGCGCGTTGGTAACGACATCGGCAAGTTCACCGGGGAGCTGGCGTGAGGGATACGACTCGCGTCGATGCCTCACGGCGAAGTCCTCGATGGTTTCTGTGGCGAACAGCGGCGAGAGCGCCGTGACCCCTCGGGTACTCCATGCAATCCACACCGGCCCGATGGGGCTGTCCGTCGTCGATACGGAATCGGCCAGCCCGATGGCGAGAACGGTGTCGCGATGCAGTTCGGCGGGTGGCGCGATGTCGAGCTCCGCAAGGAGATCTTCGGGCTTGGTTGTGTCAGGATGCATTGAGTTCCTCCGCTTTCATGGTTGTGCGGAGCCGTTCGAGACCCCGCGAAATGTCGGCCCTGACGGTGCCCTCGGGTCGTCCGGTGGCCGCAGAGATGTCTGGGACGGACATGTCGAGGACGTGACGAAGGACCACGGCATTGCGTTGGTGCTGGTTGAGCGAGGACAGTCGGCGCTCCCAGGCGTCGTCGTCCATACCGACTTCCGGCGCCGGTGCGATCGCGTCCGCTTCGTGCAACGGAACCTCGACCTTGTGGTTCCTCGCCCGGTTGCGGCAGAGATTGAGTGCAATCGTCCACAGCCACGGCGCGAATCGCATCGCGAGGATTCGTTCCTCGTTGTATCCCTTGAGGGCGCGATAGGCCCGAACGAAGGTGTCCTGGGCGACGTCGCTCGCATCGTGCGGTCTGGCCGTCAGTCTGCGGGCACCCGAGTAGATCCCCGGTTGGTACAGACGCACGAGCTGAGTGAATCCGCGGTCATAGTCATCGATAAGGATCCTCGCGAGGTCGGTGTCATGGCTCGTTGTGATCGTCTCCATACACCGAAGAACCCATCAGATGGTCGCTGCGTTGCAGATTGTTGACGGAACCGATGCTACAAGGGGTCAGTGTTGCCCGTAGCATCGCCCGATGCCAGACAACCGCCCAGCTCGAGGTGCCCTCTACGCCCTGCTCTCTGCCCTGATGTTCGGCTTTGCGGGTGCCGTTGCAGGGGGAGTGTTCGATGTCGTGCCACCCGCACGGGTCGCCCAGGCGCGGTCCTTGATGGTTGTTGTGCTGCTTGTGCCGATTGCATTGGCAAAGCGGTCGATCAGACCGCAACCAGGGATCTGGAAGCTGGCTCTGCTCGGGGCCAATCTCGCCCTCGTGACCGTGACGTTCTATTGGGCCATCGATCTGCTCGGCGTCGGCCCCGGCGCCACGGTCCAGTTCCTCGGTCCCATCATGGTGCTCGGGTGGTGGGCGGTCGTCCGACGGCAGAGTCCCCAACCCCTCGTGTGGATTGCCGCGATCGCGGCGATCGTCGGGGTCGGACTCGTCACCGAGGCGTGGACGCTCGACGGGGGCGACCTACTCGGGCTCGGTGCCGGACTCGCTGCCGCGGTGTCGTTTGCGACGTACCTGATCTACGGCGAATACCTCGCCGAGAACCTTGCACCGCTGTACCTCACCACCTGGGGTTTCATCTTCAGCTCCATCATCTGGCTCGTGGTGCTCCCGATCTGGACATTCCCGACGAACATCGGCCCCGTGGCGTGGCGCGACCTGATCGTGATCAGCGTGATCGGGACGGCCGTCCCGTTCCTGCTGGAGTTCCGGGCGCTCGCGCTGGTCTCGTCAAGCATCGTCGGGGTCCTCGCGACGGCCGAGCCGGCGATCGGTGCAGCGTTCGCATCGGTGATGCTCGACCAGACGCTTTCCCCCGTCCAATGGCTCGGCGTTGCGATCGTCGTGCTTTCGGTTGCATCCGTCCAGCGATGGGGTCTCCCTGACAGCCAGCCTGCGGTTCCCGTGGTGTCCTGACCGTGGCCAAGGACAACCTCGGATCTATGGCACATGGGTCTGGTACCTTGCAAACATGAAGTCCCTTGCGAAGGGTCTGCTCGGTTTCGCCACTTTCGTCGGACTGATGGCGCTCAGCGGATTCGTTGTACGACAGCGGGTGCCGGGTTTCGGCACACCAGAAGACTCGCGCGTCAGCCTCACGGCAGCCATGGACGGGATCGAGTTCGTGTCGAGCGCCGATCAACTCGAAGAGGTGGTCGCGCTTGCGTACATGGGTGGTATCCAGGTCGATCTCACACACACGACGCCCGCACCAGGAGCCGTGTTGCGTCTGCGGGCGTACATGGGAGGTATCGACGTCATCGTTCCCGATACGTGGCGGGTCGAGGTCGTGTCACGAGGTGCAATGTCGGGGATCGACAACCTGACCGACCCCGATGAGCCCGCCGATGGTCCTCTCGTTGTGGTCCATGCGCACGCCGTCATGGGCGGTATCGCGATACACGACGGGGAGGTGTCCGTTGGCGGTTGACCTTGCATCGACGATCACCTATCTCAAGGACCACGCCATGGAGCACGGTTTCCATGTCCATGACGAGCGACACTTCGTCGAGACCCTCACGCTCAGGCAGGCCTGGGAGATCGATGTCCATCCCGCCGATGCATGCGCCGGTCCCCTCGATCTGCACATTTCGTTGGATGTCGAGCCAAGGCTGCTTCTTCGGTTCGAGGACAGCCTGGCTGACTTTGACGACCTGCCGACCGATCCCGACAGCGAGTTCAACGTCACGTTCTACTTCAACTGGTCGCTTCCGCCGATGCGCAAGCCGCCCGACCTGATCGTCCTGTCCGCCGAGCTCGCGGGAATCGGTGGGATCAATCTGCCGATCGAGATCAGTTCGGTCGAGTCGATGGGAGCTCTCGACGACACCATGGACAGAAGGCTGTCCGTCGTCGGGAAGGTCGACCGCTCGCTCGTCGACGTGGTCTTCACCCAGGACTCGTTGTGCGACGTCCTCGATCGCGTGCACGACGTCAGCATGTATCTGGTCGAAAACGCATCCGACTGGGTCGACGAGGACGAGGATTACTCGTAGGAGATTGCGGTCAGGATGTCGAGGCGCGAGGCCTTGAACGCCGGGTAGATGGCCGCAACGATCCCTGCGATCCCGGCAACAAGCACGAGGACGATCAGTTGCGTCGTCGGTATGGCGAAGGTGCCCACGCCCTCGTCCTTGAGTGCCTGTACGACCGCCCACCCGAGCACGACCCCCGTGATCATGCCGAGGATGGCCCCGAATACGGCGATGATCACGGACTCCCACCGGATCATGCGTCGCAACTGTCGCCGTGACATTCCAACGGCGCGCAGGAGTCCGATTTCTCTCGTCCGTTCGATGATGCTCAGCGCGAGGGTGTTCGTGATGCCGAGGATCGCGATGATGATCGCAAGGGCGAGCAGCACGGTGAACAGCCCCAGGAGCAGGTTGACCCCGGTGACGAACTCGGCGACGAGTTCGGACTGTGTCTGGACCCTGACGTTCGGGAACGGCTCGGCCGCGGCCTCGGCAGCAGTCCGTGCGTCCTCAAGCGCCACACCATCGGCGGCGTTGGCGAGCACCATCATGTCCGAGCGTGGTTCGATCCCGGTGAAGAAGCGTTCGCGGGTGATGACGTACTCGCCGAAGGAAGTCGAATCGTCGAAGGTTCCGACGATCTCGGCATCCCCTGTGGCACCGTTGGGGAGTTCGATCGTGATGATGGTTCCGACCGAGTCCGAAGGCGCATCGTCCTTCGAGTAGACCAGCGCGCCGTTCGATGCGCTGAGTGCGGCGAGTTCCTGTGCGTCGACACCCTTGATGTTGAGCACGCCTTGCGCGGTGTCGGGTTCGATGGCGGTGGCAGAGAAGATCGAGTCCCCGACCCTGATCTGGGTCCCGTTGAGTGTCGTGACCCCGTCGATCTCAGGGACCTGTCGGAGATCCTCGCTGTATTGCGGGCTGACGCCGATCGTGATGGTCGCCGACGATGCGGCGAGGTCGGCGGGAAACGACTCCTCGACGGCGGCGGTGACACTGCTCTTGAGGGATGCACCGAGGATGGCAACGAACACAACGAGGGCAACACCGATCATCAGGGCGGATGCGGTCGAAGCCGTGCGTCGCGGCTGGCGCTGGGTGTTCTGAACCGCAAGATCGCCTGCCACCTGATACACCTTGCGGATCGGCCACCCGATGAATGAGGCGAATGGTCGTGCGGCAATCGGAGCGAGGATCGACACCCCGAGGAATACGAGCAGTGCGCCGAAGCCGAGGATGGCAAGGGCATTGTCGATGGACGTGAACAGACCGATCGCAACGCCCATGGCCCCGAGTCCCGTCACCACCACGCCCGCGACGGTTCGCCTCTGGAGCGACCGTCGGGGTGTCTTGACGAGGTCTGCTCGCATCGCGGCGATCGGTGGGATCCGCGAGGCGCGGATTGCAGGGAACAACGAGGCAAGGACCGTGACGATGACCCCGACGAGCATGCCGACGATGATCGTGCGCGGCAGGACGGTCAGGGGGCCTTCAGGGAGACCGATACCTGCAGCGTCCAAACCCGCTGCGAGCAGGATGGCGAGGACCACCCCTCCGACGACGCCGATCACGGACGAGACGATCGACACGATGAACGCCTCGAGCACCACCATACGTGTGACCTGTCGGGCGGTGGCGCCGATCGCTCGCAGGAGGGCGAGTTCCCTGGTGCGTTGGGCGACGATGATCTGGAAGGTGTTGTAGATGACGAACGATCCGACGAAGATCGCGACCATCGCGAACACGAGGAGCGCGGTGGTCAGGAACCCGAGCGCCTCCTTGATGTCGGCAGTGTTCGTCTCGGTTGCCTCGGCCGCGGTGGATACGACGAGGTCGTCGGCTACCACCGCACTGATGCGCGAGACGAGTTCCTCGGGTGATACATCCGGATCCGCAGCGATCGAGATCTGGCTGATCCGCCCCTCAAGTCCGAAGATTCGCTGTGCCTCCTCGAACTCGAAAATTGCAAGGGTGGCACCCGCAAGGTTGTCCTCGGTGCCGAAGTTGGCAAGGCCGACGAGTGTGAACTGCTGCACCGGTCCATCGATGAGGAGGCTGATGGTGTCTCCGAGGGCGAACTCGTTCGTAGTGGCGGTGCCGATGTCCAGAACGATCTCACCGGCAGCCTCGGGTGGGTGACCGTTCTCGGGGGAGATCCGCAGAGGGCTCAGATCAGGATCATCCGACCATGAAAACCCGAGCGTCGGCGGCCCGAAGCCGCCTATGACTTCGCCGTTGTTGTCCACGAGCTGCGCAATCCCTGCAACGCTCTTGTCAGCCTTGGCAACGCCGTCGACAGCGACGACTGCATCGAACACCTCTTCTGGCATCGACACCTGGACCTGACCGAAGTCGTTGCCGAACTCAGGCTGCTCGGGTTCGACGTAGACATCGACACCTGCGGAGATGTCGGCGAAGAGTGAGTCGAACCGTGCGCTGATGGTGTCCGTGAACACGAAAGACCCCGCGACGAAGGCGACCCCGAGGACGATCGCGAACGACGTCAGCAGCAATCGGAGCTTGTTCGCTTTCAGCGAGGACCAGGCGACCTTGAACACGGATCAGTCCCCGAGTTCTTTCATCTTGTCGAGGATCGCATCCGATGTCGGATCGACGAGCTCGGCGACGATGACACCGTCGTCGAGGAAGATCACCCGATCGGCGTGGGACGCTGCATGGGCGTCGTGGGTGACCATCACGATGGTCTGACCGAAGTCGTCCACAGCCTTGCGCATGAACTGGAGCAGTTCAGCCCCTGATGTCGAGTCCAGGTTTCCCGATGGCTCGTCAGCGAACACGATCTCGGGTCGTGATACGAGGGCGCGGGCCGCAGCCACACGTTGCTGCTGACCGCCGGAGAGCTCCGATGGCCGGTGTGACAGCCGATCGCCGAGACCGACGGCGTTCACGACCGTGTCGTACCACTCCTTGTCAGGTGACTTTCCTGCGATCGACAGAGGCAGGACGATGTTCTCCTGCGCCGTGAGTGTGGGAATCAGATTGAACGCCTGGAAGATGAACCCGATCTTCTCCCTGCGCACCAGGGTGAGTTCGCGATCCGACAACGATCCGAGTTCGACGTCGCCAAGGTGGACGTCGCCCCGGTCGAGTGAGTCGAGTCCCGCCAAGCAGTGCAGGAGTGTCGACTTGCCCGAGCCAGAGGGCCCCATGATCGCCGTGAACTTTCCCTGTTCGAACTCCGCCGAGATCCCGTCGAGTGCTGTGACGGCGGCATCACCGGAGCCGTAAATCTTCGCCGCGTCGGTGACGCTTATTGCACTTGTCATCGTGATGTTCTCCAAACTTCAACGCAGCAGACTATCGGTCTCGTTGGGTGGTTCTGCCACATTGTTCGCCACCCGGCGGCTCGCGGCTGCGGGTGGGGAGTCCGAAACGTGGCCGGGGACCGAATCTCGGACAGGTGCCGGAGGCATCTGGTCAACCTGTCCGGGATGCGGTCACCGGTGTTCTTGCGTCGTCAGGCGACGCGCTTGGTCGCTGCACCGTCTTGACGCTTGGCGAGGTCCAGGATCGGGAGGACCAGGATGGTGTCAGAGACGAGCTCTGGCTCGTTTGGCAGCATCCAGGCTCCGACCCGAACGAGCGTCCTTGCAACGCCGGTGCGCAGCGTCTTGTGGACGGGTTCTTGCCTGTGGGCGTTCGTGAGGTCGCTCGTGAGCTCACTCATGTATGCATGGAGGTATGTGTCGGAAATATGGTGGGTGTACGCGGTCATCTCTTCCTCTCCCGTCTGCGTTTCCTGCGCGTGTCGCTTGCATTGGCTGTGAAGCGATCGGCCCGCAACTCGGTGTGATACGCATTGATGTAGTCGTTGCTGAAGGTGTGGGCTGTGCCATTCATGATGCTGGTGTCTCCTCGTGTTCTGGTGATGGATGGATGTAGTGGTTCAGGTAGGTTGCGGCTTCCGGAAGCGTCTCGTCCCTGAGCGAATATCTCTTGTTCTCACCGACATGGACCTTGATGAGCCCTGCGGCTCTCAGGAGCATCATGTGGTGGTGCAACGTCGATTTCGCCATGTCGAGCTCGGCCACCAGTTCGACAAGGCTGGCGTCGCTTCGGGCGAGCCGTCTGAGGATCCTCAGACGCTTCTCGTCACCGAGTGCCTTGTGGAGCGTGACGAGCCAGGCCGGCGGGGTGTCGGGATCGGACGAAAGGGTCCTGTCCGACACCGGGTACGCCATGATGTAGGTACCTGGCGACTCCGACAGCACGACCCACGGTCGCGCAACCATGCTCGGCATCAATATGACCGGGGTGTCGCTGTTGCGTTCCTCGATCGAGACGCCGTTGGATGCGATCTCGACGAGCCGTTGTGCTGACAGTCGGTTCGACATCGCCTTCTTTGCCGCATGGTCGGACTCGATGTACGGGCGGAATTCCTGCTCGAACTTGTCGAATCCAGCGTCCTGGAAGGCTCGCATGATCGATGCAAGGACCTCGCGGGTCCCGTTCGGATCCATTTCGAGTAGTCCCCTGAGGGTTTCTCGCCATGCCTTCTTCGACTGGCTGCTGAAGGGCTTGGAGTCGAGAAGTGCGTCGATGGCTTCCCACTCACCGGCCGCCGCGGCAGCCGCAAGGGCTGCCTCGGTCTCGTTGAACTCCTGATAGAGCCAGATCAATCGACCTCTCAGGTCGACCGGGTCGTGGTTCTCGAAGAACTCGATGAATTCGTCGACGGTGCCGCCTTCGCCTGCCGTCGGCACGAGACTCAGGAGCGCTATCCACGGCTCCCCGGATCCGAGCTCCTTGAAGGTGTTCTTTGCGTCCGCGTCCACCTGTTCGTACAGATCGTCGAAGTAGGTTTCGCCTATGCCGAGCTCGCTGACGGGATCGCCGCAGGCGTCCTGACCCATGATCCACAGTGACAGGAGAAGATCGACGGCCGAGTGATATGTCACCTCGACAGCGAACTCCGCTCTGCGTTCTGTTGTGTAATCCATGACCTTCATGCGATCCTCTTCGTCTGTATCCCGTAACTATACCATGCGTTCGAAATATGTCGAACGGTATTGAGAACTATGAGATGGTGTCGGATATTCCGGTTTTTGGGCGAGTACTGAGTACCGAATACTGAATACAGAGGTCTGGATTCAGGATTCTGGATTCTGGAATCTGTGTGCGAAACCCGAGCTATGCTGTGCTCTTCATCAAGAGCAGCTGAGGGACAGGCCCGACGAAGCTGCGGCAACCTGCGCAAGCAATAGGTGCCAATGCCTGACGATGATCGTCCCGCCTGTCCCGCCGCATCCGTGGGAGGCAGGGACATGACCGAGACGAACGAACGGCCACTTGGATATCGATTGCTCACAGGCACCGATGACACGGCGTTCTGTGAAAGGGTCTCCGCCGCGCTTGCCGAAGGCTACGAGCTGTACGGTTCGCCTGCCATCACGGCCAACGGGGGCAAGGTCGTCGTCGCCCAGGCAGTGGTGCTCCCCGAGGATCGACGATGACCTACGCAGGGGACGTTTCTCCCGAGGAGGCCTACCGAGCCGTCCTGACCGATCCTGATGCTGTGATCGTTGATGTCCGGACGCGCCCCGAGCTCGCGTTCGTCGGTGTCCCCGACCTGTCGGAAGCTGGCAAACAGATCATCGCGGTCGAATGGCAGACCTTCCCCCACGGAACGATCAATGACCAGTTTGTCGACGACCTCCGTCAGGCGGGAGTGACCGAATCCCAGAGCGTGTACTTCCTGTGTCGGTCAGGCGGGCGTTCAAGGGCGGCAGCGATGCTTGCCACACAGGGCGGCTACGAGGCGGCGTACAACATCGATGCCGGATTCGAGGGCAACCCCGATTCCCTCGGGCACAGGGGGATGCTCGGTGGTTGGAAGGTCGCCGGACTCCCGTGGAGGCAGGGATGACCGAAGAACCGCGCCCGTGGAGTCGCCAGACCAACCTCATCCGGGGCGGTCTGACGCGCAGTGAGTTCGACGAGACGGCGGAGGGGCTGTTCCTGACGTCGGGGTTCGTCTACGAATCCGCACAACAGGCCGAGGCCGCCTTTGCGGGGGAGACGGACCACTTCATCTATTCACGGTATGGCAACCCGACGGTGTCCATGTTCGAGGAGCGACTGCGCATCATCGAGGGCGCCGAGGCGGTGTATGCAACGTCCTCCGGTATGGCGGCGGTGTTCACGTCCCTGATAGCACTCCTTGAAACCGGGGATCGCGTGGTTGCATCACGTGGACTGTTCGGATCCTGTTTCATCATCGTTGACGAGCTTCTCCCGCGATGGGGCATCGAGACCGAGTTCGTTGATGGATCGGATCTCGATGCGTGGGCCCGCGCCTTGTCGAAGCCGACGAAGGCAGTGTTCTTCGAGACGCCGTCGAATCCGATGCAGGAGCTCGTCGACATCGCAGCGGTGTCGGAGCTTGCGCACGGCGCGGGTGCGACCGTTGTGGTGGACAACGTGTTTGCTACACCGCTCCTGCAAAGCCCGCTCGCGTTCGGGGCAGACGTCGTCGTGTACTCCACGACCAAACACATCGATGGACAGGGGCGGACCCTTGGTGGTGCGATTCTCGGGTCGACCGAGTACATCGACGAGAAGGTCCAGCCGTTCATCAGGCACACCGGTCCTTCGATGAGCCCGTTCAATGCCTGGGTGCTTGTCAAGGCCCTCGAAACCCTCGAGCTGCGGGTCAACGCCCAGACCGAGGCCGCCCTCGTGTTCGCGCAAGCGGTGGGCGAGCTGCCCGGAGTGACGAATGTCTGGTACCCGTTCCTCGAATCGCATCCCCAGTACCAACTCGCCACGAAACAGATGACCGGTGGGGGGACCGTGGTGACGTTCGAGGTCGACGGAGGCAAGGAGGCTGCCTTCCGTGTCCTCAACGGTCTGTCGCTGATCGACATATCCAACAATCTCGGGGATTCCAAATCCCTCGTGACCCACCCGGCATCGACGACCCACCGCAAGCTCGGCCCTGAGGTCCGTTCCCAGATGGGGATAACCGACGGCGTGATCCGGATATCAGTGGGGCTCGAAGATGTCTCTGACCTCATCGACGATGTAAGCCATGCAATCAAAGGAGTAGCGCCATGACAGCAACCATGATCGATGTGAACGTTCCCAGGTTCAACCAGGCATGTGTTGCCGTGCTCACGGCTATCGCCTTCATACTCCAAGTCTGGCTGCTTGTGCCCGTCGTCGCGATAATCCTCGCCTTGACGCGTTTCGGCGGTCCACAACTCGGGCTTTTCACCCAGACCTATGTGCGATTGATCCGACCGCGGCTCGGGTCCGAGATCGAGACCGAACCTGCAGCCCCGCCGAGGTTCGCCCAGTTCCTCGGGTTCATATTCCTCACGATCGCGACCGTCGCTTTCCTGTTCGGTCTCCCGACGTTGGGGTGGGTGATCACCCTGATCGTGACCGCACTCGCGACCCTGGCGGCTGCCACCAAGATCTGCGTCGGATGCATCATCTATGAACAGCTGAGTACCTGACCGTGTTGGTGCGTCTGATCCTCGTTTGCGCCGCTGCGGGAGTCCTGCTGTTGGCCTCCAGGCAGTGGTCGCGCCGCAGCGTGCCCCACTCGACAGGTGTGCCACAGGGGCTGACACTTGTCACGTCCGCAACCTGCGCCGAGTGTGTCAGGGCGGCCAAGGCTCTCGACGATGCTGGTGCCAACTACGCGCTCGTCGACGCAAGCGAATGTGCGGCGGTCGGCATCCGGACGATGACCGTTCCACTGGCTGTCGTCGGGAACAGCTCAGGTGAGGCAGTGATGGTTCGCAGGGGTACATCCATCGCCTCGGACGCATCCCGCCTGGTCGCAGCCGCCGCCGGCGTGCACTCGGTCTGAACTCAGTCGTTCGGATTCGCAGGGTCACGCCATGCGAGGGCGGCCTCGTCCACGATGGTGTCGAAGTGCAGACCCATGAGGATCACGCCTGCCATGCCGGCGGCTTTCGCTTCGGCAGCGACGCTCCGTGACGCCTTCCAAGCGATGTCTCTCCGGTCGGCGTCCGAGGCGGCATCGCCAAGGCGGGCGCGAAGCGAGTCGGTCACACCGATGGCACCCATCGATTCCATCTGGTTCACCCACCCCGTGCTGAACGGTGGGATCACCATCAGGAACACAGGCGGATCGTCGGGCTTCAACTCGAGCTTGGACACGTTGTCGGCCACCGTGTCGGGATCGAGGATCGGGCCGGCGACGAGGAACTGGGCGCCCGCTTCCACACGGCGCTTCTTCTGCCACGCCTGGAACCGCGTCGGCATGCCGACCTCGAAGTCCGGGAGGGGCTTTTGGAGGTCCCGCAGATATCGGACGATCTCGTAGTGGTCGGCCAAGTGGTCGACCTGGGGCATCGTGTCCCCCGTGACCACGAGGAACGACTGGATACCGTTGCCGAGGGCCCCTCGTACCTCTGACTCGATGGCGAGGATGTTGCGGTCCCTCGTCGACACCACGACGGTCGGGTGTACCGATGGGGCATCGTGGGTGATGCGGGCCGCAAACGCGTACGGCGACACCCTGACCTTGCCGAAGACGTTGTCGGTCACGAGGACCCTGTCCCACGCACCGTCGAGCAGCAGGTGCGAGGTATCGGGCAGCTCGGGCGGATTGACCTCGGCGATTGCTATGAATTGGTCAGATTTGGTCAGCACGAAGCTCTCTCGGTTTGCGGGCGATGAAGTATTTCGCCTGGGGATGATGGCAGATGATGGCAGACGTCGTCTGCTCCGGTTGATACTGATAGCCGGTCTCCGGACCGACCTCGATGCCGAGTCGATCGACCCCGAGGAGATCGGCCACGGTCAGGTTGTCCTCGAGATCGGGACACGCCGGGTAACCCCACGAGTATCGGCCGCCCTGGAATTTCTGGCGGAACAGGCCCTGCACGGTGTCGGCATCATCACCGTCGATTCCGAGTTCGGTCCTGATCCGCGTGTGCCAGTACTCGGCGAGGGCTTCGGTCAGCTCGACGCCGAGGCCGTGGAGTTTGAGGTACTCCTCGTAGCGGTCCTCGGCGAACAGCTTCGCCGTCGCCTTCGAGATCTCGCCACCCATCGTGACGACGTGGAAGGCGGCGACATCGGTCTGCTCGTCGGAAACGTCGCGGAAAAAGTCGGTGATGCACAGCCACGGTGGCTCTGCCTGGCGGGGGAAGGAGAAGGTTGTGGCCACCTCGGACCGCGTTTCGTCTTTCCATATGACGAGGGTGTCGCCGTCGCTGTTTGCGTGGAAGTAGCCATACGCAACCTGCGGGTTGAGCAATCCCGACGCCATTGCTGCCGAGATCGCCCTTCGAAGATCCGGAGCAAGGCGGGCCTTGAACTCCTCGTCGGATTCCCCGGATTCGGGTCGGTACTGCCATTGGTTCCGCAGCAGCGCGGTCGTGTTGAGATAGGGGGTGATCGCGTCGATCGATATCCCCTTGACGATCCTTGACCCGAAGAATGGTGCGACCGGGATGGGCTCGTCGGTGGCGACGTCGGGCGAGCGCGCAGGGCCGGGTTCGGTGACTGTTTCGGCTGTCTGCACCGGTACATCGATGATCCGTCGCGATTGCGGTTTGTCACCGTGCCCGGTGATCCACTCCATTGCCCGGAGACCGGCGAACGCGTCCTTCCCGTACATGAGCGTGCCCGCGTAGCGCTCGGCGAGGTCATGCTCGACGTACTTGCGGGTGAGGGCGGCACCGCCGAGCAACACGGGGACCGACGACAAGCCCCTCCGTGTGAGCTCATCGAGGTTGTCGCGCATGATGAGGGTGCTCTTCACGAGAAGCCCGCTCATGCCGATGGCGTCAGCCCGGTTCGCCTCGTACGCCTCGATCATCTCGGCGATCGAGACCTTGATTCCGAGATTGTGGACGCGGTACCCGTTGTTGGTGAGGATGATGTCGACCAGGTTCTTGCCGATGTCGTGGACATCGCCGCTCACGGTGGCAAGCACGATGCTTCCGCGATCGGCATCATCGACGGCGTCGAGGTGCGGTTCGAGGTATCGGACCGCTGCCTTCATGGTCTGTGCGGACCTCAGTACGAACGGGAGTTGCATCGTGCCGTCGGCAAACCGCTCGCCGACGACCTTCATGCCCGCGAGCAGGGTGTTGTTGATGATGTCCATGGCGGGTGTAGCGCCGAGCGATTCGTCGAGGTCCTCTTCGAGCCCGACCGAATTGCCCGTGATGATCCTTTTCTCGAGGCGCTCGGTCACGTCCAATCCTTCGAAAGGATCGATGTTCTTGTCGGTCGTCGTGACGTCCTCGAAGGCCTCGAGGAGCGCCTCGAGGGGGTCGTTGTCAGCGTCCCTGCGGTCGTAGATGAGGTCGAGGCAGATCGCAACCTGCGCATCGGGGATCTCGGCGAGTTGGGTGATCCTTGCGGCGTGGATGATGGCTGCGTCGAGCCCCGCCGATGTGCATTCATGGAGGAACACGGAGTTGAGAACCCGTCGTGCTGCCGGCTTGAGACCGAACGACACGTTCGAGACACCGAGTACGGTCGAGGATCCGGGAATCTCGGTCTTGATCCGGCGAATGGCCTCGATGGTCGCCATGGCGTCGCGACGCAGATCGTCGTCACCGGTCGATAGGGGGAATGTGAGCGGATCGAATATCAGATCCTCGGCCGTGAGTCCGTACCTCGTGGTGGCAAGCTCGTGGATGCGGTGTGCGATCTCGAGCTTCCACTCAAGGTCGCGCGCTTGACCCTTCTCGTCGATGAGCAGGCAGATCACCGCCGACCCATGCTCGCGTGCGAGCCGCATCACGCGGTCGAACCGGGAACCCTCGCCCTCGCCGTCCTCGAGGTTGGCTGAGTTGAGCACGCTGCGGCCACCGATCCGCTCAAGCGCTGCCTGCATGACCTCTGGCTGTGTCGAGTCGATGACGATGGGTGCGGTGATCTCGGTCGCAAACCGCTGCGCAAGCACCGATATGTCCTCTGTGCCGTCACGCCCCACGTAGTCGACACACAGGTCGACGAGGTGAGCGCCTTCGGCCACCTGGCTCTCGCCGATCGATACGCACGTTTCGATGTCACCTTCGAGCATTGCGTCCCGGAACGCCCTCGAGCCGTTTGCGTTCGTCCGTTCACCGATGATCAGCATCGATGTGTCCTGCTGCAACTTGACGGGGGCGTAGGTCGAGCTCACCGCTGGTATGTGCTCAGGTCGGGTTGCTTGGGGATCGAGCGCGGTGAGCCGGTCGACCAGGGTTGCGATGTATTCGGGTGTCGTGCCGCAACATCCGCCGACGACCCGGACACCGTATTCGGTCACGAATGTGGCGAGGTGATCCGCCATGTCGGTCGCACCGAGGTCGTAGTGCATCTTGCCATCGACAACCGATGGCAGACCGGCGTTCGGGATGATGCTTATCGGCCGACTGGCATGACGTGTCAGGTAACGAACGGCTTCGTACATCTCGAGGGGACCTGTTGCACAGTTGAGCCCGATGATGTCTGGACCGAGCGCTTCGATGGCAGCAAGAGCCGCGCCGATTTCGGTACCGGGCAACATGCGACCGGTGGTCTCGATCGTGACCTGGGCCTGGATGGGCAGCTCCCTGCCTGCCGTCCGCATGGCTGTGCGTGCCCCATTGATGGCGGCTCGCACGGACAGGAGGTCGAACTGCGTCTCGATGATGAGGATGTCTGCACCGCCGTCGATGAGACCCGATGCCTCGACTTCGTAGGCGTCGCGGATGTCGGCGTATGAGATCTGACCGAGTGTCGGGAACTTGGTCCCCGGGCCGATCGACCCGGCGACGAATCGGCCTTCGTATCGGTCGGCGGCGGTTCGTGCGATCGTTGCGCCCTTGGCTGCAAGCTCGTAGGCGCGGTGACCGATGTCGTATTCGTCGAGGGGGACCGAGAAGCCACCGAATGTGTTGGTCTCGACCACCGTTGCGCCGACGTCGAGGTAGGCGGTGTGGAGTGCGTCGATGACATCGGGGCGTGTGTCGTTCAGCAGTTCGTTGCAACCCTCGAGCGCTGGGCCCCCGAAGTCATCGGCAGTCAGATTCTGGCTCTGGAGCCATGTACCGGTTGCGCCGTCGAACACGACGACTCCGCGCGAGACAGCGTCGAGGTACGTCACGACCTACATCGCCCCGGATCGGGCTGGTGATGCCTTGTGCATGCCACAGCGGCTCCTTTCTCGAAACGCTCATGGCGTAACGAGCGGTTCACCGCTCGGTCGGTTCCCATCGATCAGGCATTGGCACCGTGCGCTTGCGTCGGTTGCCGCGGCTTCATAGGGCCTGTCCCTCCACCGCTCAAGATGAGCGCTTCTGCGGGAACAATAGCGACGTTTTTCGCACCTGCAATCCATCAGCTATCAGCTTTCAGCTTTCAGCTTTCAGCTTTCAGCTT
>CAZDIQ010000010.1:0-10151 GCA_964505525.1 uncultured Acidimicrobiaceae bacterium
GCGGAAAGCGATGCTGGTCCCCCTCCTCTGTCCTCTGTCATCTGTCATCTGTCCTCTGTCACCGTCCTCTGTCATCTAGAATCCCGATATGGACTCCTTCGCGTTCGATACCTTCACGTTGGTGGCACTGACGTTGCCGCTCGTGGCGTTGTGGGTCGCTGCATTCTGGGACATCGCCCGACGCCGTGATCTGTCGGTAACCCGGAAGCTGGCGTGGTCGGTTGTCATCATTGTGACGGCGTACATCGGAATCGCGGTGTATGCGATCATGCGTCCGATCCCGCCACCACCAGGCAAGGTCAACGCCGCCACGCTCCCACGGGCGTCCGCAATCGTGGGTTCCCTCGAACACCTCGTCGCCGCCCACGCAAACGGCGACATCTCAGACTCCGACTTCGATGCGAGCAAACGCGAAATCCTGGGTTTGCAGCCAGCAACGGCATAGGACCGAGGATCGCCTTCCCCGCTTTCCGCTTACCGCATACAGCTATCCGCCGGCACCCTGCGATCGGTCCTCGGTCATCGGTCCTTCTCATCTGTCCTCTGTAAGCCGTAAGCCGTAAGCCGTAAGCCGTAAGCAGAAACCGACAGGCTCCCCTTCACTTGGGGGCCGTCTCTGCCGATAGATACGTATGCACTTGGCTCGCGTCTGCTCGTGATCATCGCCTTCCTTGCACTGTTGTTGGTGGCGGGAGTGCTTGGCGCGCTCGTGGTCCATTCGATCCGGGCCCGTCGCTCGGAGAAGCGGCTCGGGTTCCTCGCGCAATACGACTCGCTCACAGGACTCATCAACCGACCTCTCTTCCAGGACAGGGTCACAAGTGCGCTCTCGAGGGCGCGGCGCGATGGCGGACTTGTCACGCTCATGTTCCTCGACCTCGACGGGTTCAAGGATGTCAACGACCGCTACGGGCATGCGGTCGGTGACGAGCTCCTCCGCCAGATTGCAGGGCGGCTTGTCACCGTGCTTCGCGAAACCGACACCGTCGCCCGCCTCGGTGGTGACGAATTCACCGTCATCTTGGAAGGCGGGAAGCGTGTCGAGGATGCGGGCCGGGTAGCGACCAAAGTCCTCAAGGCGATCTCGGCGCCCTATCGGGTGGCTGGCCGGGAGGTCGTCGTCACCGTGTCGATCGGGATCGCCATGTACCCCGTCGACGGAGACTCGTATTCGGAGCTCATGAAGGGCGCTGATACCGCGATGTATCAGGCGAAGTCAGCGGGCAGGAACACGTACCAGTACTACACGCGGTCCCTGCGAGACCGCACATCTGACCGACTCGCCCTCCTCGACGATCTTCGGGTTGCGGTGGAGGCCGGTGACCAGCTTCGACTCGTCTACCAACCGAAGGTCGATGTCGCTCGCGGTGCCGTCATCGGACTCGAGGCGCTTGTCCGTTGGGAGCACCCTGAACAGGGTCTTCTCCTTCCGGGGGAGTTCATCTCGTTGGCCGAAGAGTCAGACCTCATCGCACCCATGAGCCAGTGGATCCTGGATGAGGCGTGCCGGGACATGAAGCGATGGGTGAGCGGCGGGATGAAGCCGGTGCGGGTCGCCGTGAACATCTCCGACAAGATGTTCCGCGACACGAGTCTCGTCGAATCCATTGCGGTATCGCTCGCGGTTGCCGACCTCGACCCCAGGTACCTCGAGGTGGAGGTCACCGAACGTACGATCACACTCGAGGCCGAGCGGGCTTCCCGAGCAATCGAACGGCTCTCAAACATGGGAGTCAAGGTCTCCATCGACGACTTCGGTACCGGCTCGTCCTCGCTCGTCCAGCTCCAACACTTGCCGGTGCGCACGCTCAAGATCGACAACTCGTTCGTCGAACGCATCAACGAACGGGAGGGGTCAGCCGCAATCGCGTCAGCCGTCATTGCGATTGCCGATCGCTTCGGACTCGAGGTGATTGCAGAGGGTGTCGAGACGATCGAGGAGCTCACGGTTCTCACGGATCTCGGGTGCACGAAGGTGCAGGGTTTCCTCGTCGCACGACCGCTTGATCCCGGCGATGTCGTCGGGTTCGTGTCGAGCTACGACACGACGCTTTCATTCGGACCGAAGCCGGTCACCGAGTCGAACGCCCAGTAGAACGTAGCAACCATCGCCTCGGTTTGCACCGTCGCGCCATGGATCGGCGTTCAGGTCAGCGGGTTGGCCCCCGAGGAAACGATAAGTTCGCCGTCGCGCACTTCGGCTCTGACGAGCCACACGTTGCGGTTCGAGGTGAACGAGATCGTGATCAGTGAATCGGTGCTCACCCTTCGCTGGACCGCATACCCATGATTGGGTGTGGCCCACAAGAGGAACAGTTGGTCATCCGTGGCCGCAAACGAGACCTGGCCACCCTCGTTCGACTCGATGCGCCCGGCGTCGGGTCGCGGTGAGAAGAACGGTTCGGTCGGAGGTATCGAGTCCTGTGATGCGGAACTCCCCCCGGTGCCGGTGGATCCTTTGACAGACCCATCGACGCTGTTGTCATCGGTGGACTCACCGGCATCGGGAACGAGGCCGCCGGAGGCATGGGGCTCGAGAACGTCGGGCGAGTCCACCGCAACAACTGGCAGTGCTGCAACCTCAGCTGCCGTGAAGGGTCGCTGGGCTCGGTCGAGGACCTGACCACCAGCCACCGCTACGGCACCAGAGGCCACAATTCCTGAAGCGATGGCTGCAACAAGCCAACCAGCGACCAGGAGGAGTCTCTGCCGCATCGTTGTCGTCATACTCAAGGTCCTGCGGTTGTGGGGTTTTCAACAGCATGTTAAGGAGTTGCTAAGAGCATCGGCACATGGTTCACTTGCGCCCATGGCTTCAGTTGTGATCATCGAGGACGACCAAAGGATACGCGAACTGGTCACCCGTGTGCTCGCAGGCAAGGGCTACGAGGTGGATGGGGCCGGCACCGCGCTCGGGGGTCTCCAACAGATCGTCCAGTCGGCACCCGATGTCGTCGTGCTCGACATGGGTCTTCCTGATCTCGACGGCGCCGAACTCCTCAAGATGATCAGAGCCGTCACCGACGTTCCGGTGATCGTCGCAACGGCCCGGAGTGAGGATCGCGATGTGATCCGCACGCTCGATGCCGGCGCAGACGACTATCTGGTCAAGCCGTTCTCGGTGGAGCAGCTCGAAGCACGGCTCCGTGCCGTCCTGCGGCGTTCGGCGGTCGAGTCGTCGACCCCCCAGATCATTGTTGGGGACCTACGGATCGATCCGAGTTCTCGGGTGGCGACGCTCGATGGCTCGTCACTGCAGTTGTCCCCGAAGGAGTTCGACCTTCTGGCGTATCTCGCCGAGCGTCTCGGTGTCGTCGTTTCCAAGCGGCAATTGCTCGCAGAGGTGTGGCGCCAACCGTACGGCGGGTCCGAGAAGACCGTCGATGTACACATCTCGTGGCTGCGCAAGAAGCTTGGTGAGACGGCCGCCGACAGCAGGTACCTCGAGACCGTATACGGCGTCGGGATCAAACTTGTAGATCCGACATGAGGCGGCGGCTCGCGTGGTTGTCCTTTGCCGTTGCGTCGTTGGTGGTCGTGTCGTTCCTCTTCCCTGTGGCGATTCTCATCAGGAATCAGGCGGAGAACCGGGCGTTGTCGGGCGCGGAGCGCGACGTCGGCTCCGTTGCGGCCGCCCTCGCCGTTGCGAGTTCTGTTGGTTCCGGCCGCGACATCACACCCGAGTTCGGCGACACGGTGCTTGCGGCATTCGGCAAGCCTGAAGGGTTGAGCATCATCTTCTCCGACGACGTCGTCGTGGGTACCGATGTTCCGATCACGGCCAACATCAACCAGGCGAGAAGGGGAGCTGCCTTCACCGCGCGCGTCGACGATGGTGCCGAGGTGCTGGTTCCGATTCTGCTCCCGGATGCGCCATCGGATGATGCCGTCGTCGTGGTGCAGACCTTCGTTCCCGACGAAGCGCTCACGCGCGGCGTGGTGGCTGCGTGGATGATGCTCGGAGCCCTCGGGCTGTTCCTGATCGCCGTTGCTGTCTTTGCCGCTGACCGGCTCGGGCGGTCAGTGGTGCGCCCGGTGACAGAACTCTCCGACGCCGCCCTGCGCTGGGGCGAAGGTGACCTCGACATACGGGTCGTGCCTGGTGGACCCGACGAGATTGCGGAGGTGGGGGAAGCGTTCAACCTTCTCGCAGGGCGTCTCGACTCGCTGCTCGAACGCGAACGGGAAGAGGTTGCGGATCTGTCGCACCGACTCAGGACGCCGTTGACCGCCTTACGTCTGCAGGCAGAGATGATCTCGGATCCCGACGAACGCGAGTCGCTGAAGGCAGACATCCAAGCCCTCGAAGCGGCGGTCGACATGATGATCGCACAGGCCAGGTCGCGATCGGAGCCGACGACGGCTCGGGATGCAATCGACCTCGGCGAGGTCGTTGTCCACAGGGCCGAGTTCTGGCGGGTTCTCGCAGATGAACAGGGGAGACCGACATCGATGAGCATCGAACCAGGACGACACCCTGTTCCGATATCGAGGGCCGAACTCGGAGCGCTGATCGATGTGCTGATCGAGAACGTGTTTGCACACACACCCGCGGGTGTCGGCTACCGCCTTTCGGTCAGAACGGTCGCAGGCAAATGTGTGTTGTCGATCAGCGATGACGGTCCGGGATTCGTCGACCTCGCAGTTCGTCGTCGGGGGCGGTCGGGTGCCGGATCGACCGGGCTCGGTCTCGACATCGTCGAGCGGACCGCCGAGCGGACCGGAGGCGGGATGGCCATCGGCACCTCACGCGACGGCGGCGCCGAAGTGTCCGTGACCTTCGGCCTGGTAGACACGTGAACCGATGTCTCCCGCGTACCCTGGGTTCTGCGGGTACAAAAATGTGGGTCCCCAGCCCACAGAACGAACTGAAGCAAGCTTTCAGCTATCAGCTATCAGCTTTCAGCTTTCAGCCGGCAACCTGGAACTGGCTGCTCGGTCGGCCGCGTTCTGCGTGCTCGCGGGCTCGCGTGCCAGAGAGAGGAGAGGGGACCGATCACAGATGACAGACCTGCTGGTTGAATGGCTGAGAGCTGAAAGCTGAAAGCTCCTCCATCCTCCACAATCCAATATGTGTCCGCGTGCGCACCCGTCGCGTGGGAGAATGGCGCCCACCAACGAGATGAGAGATGCCACAAGCAACCATCGCAAGCACGATCACCGACCCACCGCGCGACTACCCGTCCGAGTGGGAGCAGGATGCCGTGCTCAAGGACGGTGGAACCGTCCGCATCAGACCGATGGTCCCGGGGGATGCACCCGCGCTCCAGGTCTTCGTCCAGAACATGTCGGTCCAGTCGAGCTATTTCCGCTTCTTCCGTGTCAAACGTGAACTGACACCGAAAGAGCTTGAGGAGTTCACCCAGATCGACTACAGGCATGATATGGCGTTCGTCGCGATCGTCGACGGGCGGCTCGTCGGTGTGGGCCGATACACGGGAGCACCGCAAACACCGAACGAGGCCGAGGTGGCATTCACGGTCTCGGACGACATGCAGGGGCGGGGTATCGGCACGATCCTGGTCTTCCGTATCGCGGCGTACGCAAGGGATCGCGGCATCACCGAGTTCAAGGCATTCGTGCTTGCGGACAACCATGCGATGATGCGCGTCTTTCGCAGCGCGGGCTTTGCCCTCACACGCGAGATCGATGAGGGCGTCTATACCGTCTCGATCCCCACCGAGGAGTCCGAGTCGGTCCTCGTCGCCGAGGGTGAAGCCGAGCGGCGAGCAACCGCGGCGAGCCTGATGCCGCTGTTCTATCCCGCCGCGATCGCCGTCATCGGGGCGAGTCGGAACAAGGCCTCGATCGGCGGACGACTCTTCAACAACCTCATCAATTCCGATTTCACCGGACCGCTGTACCCGGTCAACCCCAGGACCACGGTGATACGCTCAATTCCGTCGTACAAGTCCGTCGTCGACATACCGGGTCCGGTCGATCTCGCATTCATCGTCGTCCCGTCCCATGTCGTGCTTGACGCGGCCCGCGAATGCGCGGCCAAGGGGGTGAAGGCGATCTGTGTCATCTCCGCAGGGTTCTCGGAGACCGGCGCAAGCGGTACGGCAGCCGAGCGGGAACTGCTCGGCATCGTTCGTTCCGCAGGAATGCGAATGGTCGGACCCAACTGCATGGGTCTGCTCAACACGGACCCGGCGGTCAGCCTCGACGGACAGTTCGGACCGATCGCGCCACCACGGGGCAATGTGGCAATGTCCTCCCAGAGCGGCGCTCTCGGTCTTGCGATTCTCGACTATGCGACGAAACTCAACATCGGGATCTCGATGTTCGTCTCTGTCGGGAACAAGGCGGATGTCTCGGGCAACGACCTCCTGTTGTTCTGGGAAGACGATCCCAATACGGACGTGATCCTCCTGTATCTCGAGTCGTTCGGGAATCCCCGCCGGTTCTCTCGGATCGCCCGCCGGATCGGGCGGTCAAAGCCGATTGTCGCGGTGAAGTCCGGTCGCACGACGGGTGGGGCCAAGGCGGCGTCGAGCCATACCGGGTCACTCGCCAGTCTCGATGTCGCGGTCGATGCACTGTTCTCCCAGGCAGGTGTCATCAGGGTGGCAACCCTCGAGGAGCTGTTCGACGTGTCGGCCCTGCTTGCCAACCAACCGGTTCCCAAAGGTCGAAGGGTCGGATTGGTCACGAATGCCGGGGGTCCTGCGATTCTCGCTGTCGATGCGCTCGAATCGCAGGGTCTCGAGGTCCCACATTTCTCCGATCAACTCCAGGCTCATCTTCGAGGGTTCCTGTCCGGCGATGCAGCCGTGAGCAACCCGGTCGACATGATCGCTGCCGCCGGCCCCGCCGAATACGAGATGGCGATCGCCTCGCTGCTTGCATCCGACGAGATCGATTCGTTGATAGCGCTCTACATCCCGGCGTCCATCGAGGGTGTGACCGAGACCGCCGTGGCGATCCGTACCGCCGCAGAAGCCGCGGCAGGGGACAAGACCTTCCTCACCGTCTACATGGACTCGGCGGGAGCCCCCACGGAACTAGCAAGCGAACTCGCCCGATTCCCGGCGTTTTCCTTCCCCGAACGTGCAGCGCAGGCATTGGGCAAGGCAGTCGGCTACGCCGAGTGGCTCGCCAAGCCGACCGGTACGCAGGCGGCGTTCGACGACGTCGATCCGGCTGCTGCCGCGGCAGCGATTTCCGGAGCCTTCTCCGAGGCGACCGACGACGAGGTGTGGCTCGAACCCGCTGCGGTCGATTCGGTCCTTTCTGCCTACGGGCTGAGGATTCCGCGTGCCACGGTGGTTACCTCGTCCGACGAAGCCGTTCGCGTTGCAGGCGAGATGAGAGGAACGGTGGTCCTCAAAGTCGTGTCGCCGTCGGCGCTTCACAAGTCTGACGTGGGAGGTGTGGCTCTCAACCTGTCAGGGTCCGATGCCGTCCGCGCCGCATACGACAAGGTCACCGGTGCGGTAGCCGACCCCGAGGGCGTCCTTGTCCAGGAGTACGTGTCGGGCGGCCATGAGATCCTCATCGGCATGGTCGAGGATCCGAATTTCGGGCCTTTGATCGGCTTCGGACTCGGTGGCGTGTTCGTCGAGTTGATCGGTGACGTGGCGTTTCGCATCCATCCACTGACGGACCTCGACGCTCGAGAGATGATTTCCCAGGTCAAGTCGGCTCGACTGTTGGAGGGTTACCGAGGGGAGCAGCCAGGCGACATCGAGGCCGTCGTCGAGACATTGCTTCGGATATCTTCGCTCATAGAGCATCATCCAGAGATCGTCGAGATGGATCTGAACCCTGTGAAGGTCGCAGCACCCGGTGAGGGTGTAACGGTCGTCGATGCAAGGATCAAGGTTCGCCGAGACGAGGGGCGATGGATACCATCGCGCCACGACCAGCCGATGCGGCTCTAGGAGGCGTCCATGGATGTGCGGGATCTGATGACAACCGACGTCGTCGCCGTCGCAAAGACGACGTCGATTCGTGACGCCGCACGTCTCATGTTCCGCTACAGGGTGTCCGGCCTTCCGGTTGTGGATGTGGAGGATCGGGTTCTGGGGATCATCACCGAGGGCGACTTCCTCCAGATGGAGATCGAGCGGGTCGAAACGGGTGTCATACCAGACCAGGTCGGCGATGTGATGTCATCGCCTGTCGAGACCATTCCGCCTGACATGGACGTCATCGGTGCGGCTCGGTTCATGCAAGCGCAGAACGTCAAGCGGCTCATCGTCGCCGAGGATGAACGGATGGTCGGCATCATCTCGCGTGCGGACTTCGTGGCTGCCTTCACACGACCCGATGACCTCATCGAGGATGAGATCCGCGAGGACCTCATCCGTCGCGTCCTGTTCGTCGATCCCGAGACCGTCGAGGTCGAGGTGAGCAATGGTGTTGTCACACTGATGGGGTCGATCGGGACGCGTACCGAGGCCAGACTCATGGAGGAACTGGCGAGGCGGCTCGACGGCGTGGTGGAGGTGCGGAGCAACCTGACCTGGCGTATCGATGACACGGTTGACGTCGGGGACGTATGACCGATCCCCTCGACGCCCCCGGCATCGCAACTGTGGGCGCCGAGCCTGAGTCGGCAGGGGCGCTGTTCGTCCACGCCACCGGATTCTGCAGCGAAACGCTGTTCCCTCTCGGCGATGAACTTGCCACCAGAATCGGACCGTTCGCACCGATGTTCATGGATCAGCGCGGCCATGGGGCGAGCACACCGCATCCCGGTCCGTTCGATTGGAACTCGCTTGCCACCGATGTCCTCGACAGCGTCGCCGGCGCCGGCGAACACCTTGTCGGGGTCGGTCATTCGAGCGGTGGGGCAGCGATCGCCAGGGCCGAGATCCTGAAACCGGGGACGTTTGCGCACCTGATCCTCATCGAGCCCATCGTGTTCCCCGGTCCGTACGAGGTGCGCGACATTCCGCTGTCGATCGGCGCAGAACGAAGACGACGTTCGTTCGAGTCCAGACAGGCTGCTTTCGAGCGGTTCCACGGCGGACCATTCGGTTCCTGGGACACGCGAGCCCTCGACCTCTATCTGGATCACGGTTTTCACGAGACGCCTGAGGGGTGGACGTTGCGCTGCGAGCCCGCGACGGAGGCCGAGTTCTATCGGCAGGCCTCCAATGTCGACACGTGGGATCGGATCCCAGAAATCACGTGTCCCGTCACGGTGCTCTCCGGGGAGCATTCGACCAGCCATGTGGATCCGTATCTCTCGATGCTTGTGGACCAGTTCCACGATGCACACGCGACAGTCCTCCAAGGCGTCGGTCACCTTGCCCCGATGGAGAACCCATCGCTCGTGGCCGAAGCGATCGAGCAGGCAATGACTCGATACGCGACGATCCCTACCCTTTCGTGATGCGCCTTGTGTCCGAATCCCAGGTTGCCGAGCTCGAAGCCATGCTCGCGCCACAGCGTGGGTTCCGGATTGCCTCGATCGAAACCACGAACGACCCATTCGACTTCGCGCGGACAGGTGCCGCGCTCGTCGACAGGGCGGTCGCGTTCTCGAGTCCGGACGGGGTACGGCTTGCAGGACTTGGGACCGCATGGCGAGCAGAATCCCGCGGACCGCGGAGGTTTCAGGATCTCAAGCGGTCCCTCCGTGATCTGTCGGGCCACGGAACGAGGGCGTTCCTCGGATTCTCGTTCCTCGATGAACCGGGCAACACCGAGGTGTGGAACGGTTACGCCGCGGCCGAGGCCTTCGTTCCGAGGATCGGCATCGAAGGCACCAACTCGGGTGCCACCATCACGATCGCTGTTCCCGATGGCGATGCGATCGAGCCAACGCTTGGACTGCTCGCATCGATGCGCCGACCAGCCTGGTCGACGGGCATAGACCTCGGGGATCATGCAACCGAGGCACACCCTCCGGTTTCGGTCTGGAAGGAGCAAGTCGAGTCCGCCCTGAAGGAGATCGAGGCCGGAGACCTCGAGAAGGTCGTTCTTGCTCGGTCGGTCGTCGTCACCTCGGATGAACCCCCGGCGATCCTCAGGATGTTCCGCGAGCTTGTCCGCAGCTACCCGCAATGTTTCAACTTCGCGTGGAAGTCCGGTGATGCGGTGTTCATGGGAGCGAGCCCCGAACTTCTTGCGTCGGTCAGGTCGGGTCGGTTCCATTCGAACCCTCTGGCGGGAAGCGCCCCGCGAGGTGAGGGTTC
>CAZDIQ010000010.1:10251-21517 GCA_964505525.1 uncultured Acidimicrobiaceae bacterium
ACCAATCTGTTCGCAGGTGCCGGAATCGTCGAGGGTTCAAGGTCGGACCTTGAGCTCGAGGAGACGAGGCTCAAACTCGCACCCCTCCTCAGACTGCTGACGGCGTCCTAGGTTCTGACAACGCCAGCAAGCGAGTCGTTCACAGCGCGTTGGATGGTGCGGTGGTGATCCACGTTGGTGGCTCGATCGGTATGGATCTCGACGAGTTCCCGACGTACCGGCTGCGACAATGCAGCACGGAGATCCTCCACGGTGTCAACGGTGTGGACGCGCATGCCCATGGCCGCCGCGATCGGTGCGATGTCCATGCCGTGGGGGGTGCCCCAATGCTTCTCGTACACGGACTCGGGGACGACACCCGATTGCTTCTGCGGAAGGAACGAGAAGATCCCACCGCCGTCGTTGTTGATGACCACGATGCGAAGGTCAACACCGCTGCTCTCGACTTCGGCGATGGCCGACACGTCGTGGAGCGCTGCGACGTCGCCGAGCAGGACCGTTGTCGGATGGCCCGAGGTCGCGCATCCGAGCGCAGTGCTGATCGTCCCGTCGATCCCGTTGACGCCTCGGTTGGAGACGATGGATACGTCGGCGCGCGCCCGTGCGTACGAAGCGACGTCCCTGATGGGCATCGACGATCCGACGAAGACGATCGACCCGCTCGGCGCGTGCTCGACGGTCGCCCGTGCAATCAACGGTTCCGATAAGCCCTCGTCGGACAGTGCCCCATCGATTGCTTCCAGAGCCACGGCGTCGACCTGCTGCCATGCCGCGAGATACCCGCGATCAGCCGAGACCTCCGGGAAGCGGGCGACAACCGATCGCGGGTGTAGCTCGATCAGCTCGGTCGCCGACCCGAGGGGATCGGTGAGTCGTGATCTGTTCACAAGGATTTGGGGGACGCCGCTCGACTCGAGCCACTGCCAGATCGGCTTTGAGGTCGGGAGTCCGCCGAAACTGATGACAACGTCGGGAGGGTTCTTGTCGAGTTCACCTGCGGTTGCGAGCAGGTCTGCGGCCGCGATCGTCGACTCGGCCTCCGGTCTCGATTGGGGGTCGGCGAGCACCGGCGCCCCGAGGGCATCGGCATAGCGCCCGAGGAGTTCTGGGAAGTCGACACCGAGGAACCCACCGGTCACGATGAGAACCCGACGACCCGTGACGAGGTGATCGATCGAAACGATCTCGGGAGCAGCTGCGGTACCGGTCACCGTGTCCACGCGGGATTCCGGTTCGTATGAAGCCGGGGTCAGCGGTTCGTCGAATGGAGCGTTGATGTGCACGGGTCCGGGGATCCCGTCGCATGCGGTCCGCGCCGCCGCCACGCCTGCTGCACGTGTGTCGGTTTCGGCGAAGTCGATCTCGACCGACGCCTTGACGTGCCCGCCGTAGAGCGACTCCTGGTCCATGGTTTGGGGGGCGAAGGTGCCCCGCAAGGCGACGGGTCGGTCAGCGGTGATGGCGATGAGCGGAAATGCCGCTTGGTCAGCCTCGACGACGGCGGGGTAATAGTGGGTCGCAGCGGAACCGGATGTGCACACGACCACCGCGGGGACACCGGTTGCCTTGGCGAACCCGAGAGCCATGAATCCCGCCGAGCGTTCGTCCCGGATCGAGATGTCCTCGATTGCGTCGCAAGCCGCAAGTGCGAGTGTCATCGGCGTGTTCCGCGAACCCGGCGAAATGAACGCCTTGGTGACTCCCGCTTCTGCGAGTCCGGCGACGAACTCGCGACAAGACGGGGCTCTGGCCTGATCGCTCATCCGCGCAGACTACCGAATGCGGGTGTCGGCACGATCAGAACACCATGCCGAGAGAGAGCATCAGGGCGGCGAGGAACTGCAGTTGTGCCGTTCCCTTCAGCACCGAGATGAGTTCCGGACCGGTGGTGGCATGGTTCACCGTCTGGACCAAAGGGATCCCGAGTGGCGCCACCACGAGTGTGATCAGGCAGAGCGGTGGAAGGAGTCCGGACAGCGAACCGAACAACACCACCAATGCGGCCATGATCAGGGTTCCTGCGAACAGTTTCCTTGCGTTCTGTCGACCGAGCATGACGGCCAGCGTGCGTTTGCCTGCGACTGCGTCGGTGTCGATGTCGCGGATGTTGTTGGCCTCGAGGATTGCTGCTGCCAACAAACCCATCACGATGCCGCCGGTCCACGCATCCGACGGCACGGTCATGTCATAGACATACCGTGTTCCCGCCGTCGCGACGAGTCCGAAGAAGATGAAGACGAATACCTCACCCAAACCGTGATAGCCATACGGGACGGGACCGTTGGTGTACCCGAGCGCTGCGATGATCGATACGACACCGATCGCAAGGATCACCCACCCGGCGTACCAGGTGAGGTAGATACCGCCGATAGCCGCGATCGAGAGAGCCACGCCGATCCCGAGTTTCATCTCGGCAGGGCTGATGAGCCCCGCAGACACGGTGCGCAGCGGACCGATGCGGTCCTCGTTGTCGGCTCCCGTCGCAGCGTCGGCAAGATCGTTCGCATAATTCACGGCCACCTGGATGGCAAGAGCAGACACGAGGATCACCACGAACGGGAGGAGTTCGGCAACGGAGTCCTGCCACGCGCTTGCCGTACCCACGAGGACCGGCGATACGGCCGCCAGCAGGGTGGGGAGGCGCGCTGCGAGAATCCATCGATTCGAAGTCATGGCGAGCTCAGAATTGCCAGGGGAACCGGGAGTAGTCCTGATCCCGTTTCTCGAGGAACGCGTCGCGCCCCTCCTGTGCCTCGTCGGTTCCATACGCAAGCCTGGTCGCTTCACCAGCGAAGAGCTGCTGGCCGACGATGCCTTCGTCGGGGAGGTTGAATGCGTACTTGATCATCTTCTGAGCCGTCGGACTCTTCGTCGTTATCTCCCCAGCCCATTCCAGAGCAGTTCGTTCGAGGTCCTCGTGGGGGACGACGGCGTTGACCATGCCCATATCGAAGGCGTCCTGTGCCGAATAGTCGCGACCGAGGAAGAAGATCTCACGCGCCCGTTTCTGACCGACCTGGCGTGCGAGGAGCGCCGATCCGTAGCCCCCGTCGAAGCTCGCCACGTCAGCATCCGTCTGCTTGAACACGGCATGCTCTCGCGATGCAATGGTCAGGTCACATACGACGTGGAGGCTGTGTCCGCCTCCAACCGCCCATCCGGGGACCACGGCGATGACAACCTTCGGCATGAAGCGAATCAGTCGCTGGACCTCGAGAATGTGGAGTCTCCCGAGCGACGCCTGGTCCACTCCGTCGGATCCCTCGTACTTGTACCCGTCCCTGCCGCGGATGCGTTGATCGCCCCCCGAACAGAACGCCCAACCCCCGTCCTTGGGAGAGGGTCCGTTGCCCGTGATGAGTACGCACCCGACGTCCGGGGTCATACGGGCATGGTCGAGGACGCGATACAACTCGTCCACCGTCTTCGGTCGGAATGCGTTGCGCACTTCCGGTCGATTGAACGCCACACGGACAGCACCGACGTCGTTCGCCCTGTGGTAGGTGATGTCTTCCAGATCGAAGCCTTCGACCGTTGTCCACGCTGCTGCATCGAAGATTTCAGAGATCAACGGTTCCTCCGGTCGCCTGACCGACGATACTGTAATGACCATGGCACCAGAGATCCCTGTTCGTTGGCTCGAGTCGTGGGCAGACACCGACCCCGATCGCACCGCAATGGTGACCCCTGAGGGTGACGTGTCATACAGGGCGTTGTCGGATCTCGTCCACGGTCGGGCAGCGGTGCTCAAGGCCAGTGAGTCCCCCGGCGAGGTCATCCCGATACCGGTCCACCTTGATCTCGCGAGCATTGTCGAGGTCCTTGCGGTCTCGGCGATAGGAGCGACGCCCCTTCCGTTCGCCGATGTCGCTCCGACCGTTGATGGGGGATCGCGGTCGGATGCAGCAATATGCCTTGCGACATCAGGCTCATCAGGGCACCACAGGGTTGTCAGGCTGACATCGGCGAACATCGAGGCCGCGGTGCTCGCGTCGCGCATAAGACTCAGGAACGAGGCTGCGGATCGATGGCTGCTGTGCCTCCCGCTCCACCACGTGGGAGGGCTGAGCGTCTTGTGGCGGTCGTTGGAGGCAGGCGGCTCCATCGCAATGGCTCCCTTCGACATCGGGCTTCCCCGATTCATGTCGATTGCCAAACCGACCATTGCCTCGATGGTGCCGACCATGGTGTACCGACTCCTGCGAGCCGATCCCGATGACCTCGCGGCGCTGCGCTTCATCCTGGTCGGCGGCGCGCGTACGTCCCCCGATCTCCTTGTGACGGCCCACAACGCAGGCGTGTCACTGGTCCGCTCCTACGGGTCGACCGAGACGACGTCCCAGGTCGCGACGGGTGAGCCCGGAGGTGATCCGTTCGCCACCCATGTCGGTCCTCCGCTCGACGGCATCGATGTGACGATTGTCGGCGACGACGCAACACCGGTGCTTCCCGGTGTTGCGGGCCAGATCACGGTGTCAGGCTTCGTCGTCAGCCCCGGCTATCTCGGTGAGCCTGATCGCATCGGACCGCTCAACACGGGCGATGTCGGGAGCCTTGACCATTCGGGCAGACTCACCGTCCACGGACGCACTGATGATCGTGTTGTGTCAGGTGGGGAGAACGTGTTTCTCAGCGTCGTGTCCGACGCGGTGCGTTCGCTCGACGGTGTCCATGACGCCGTTGCGGTCGGGATACCCGACCCGGAGTGGGGGACCGTTGTCGCGGTCGTGGTAGCGGCGACCCGTCCGGTCGCCGCCCTAGACAATGAGACGAGAGAACTCCTGTCGCCGCACGAGGTTCCGAAGCGGTGGGCCGTTGTCGACGAGATTCCGTTGCTTGAGAACGGAAAGCACGACCTCGTTGCCGTGCGGGCCATTGCCGTGGGTATGTGAGACATGAAGGAAGAGACGTAAACGAGAGGGGTTCGGATGGATCTGGGTCTTGAAGGAAAAAGAGCGCTGGTCGCTGCGGCTTCGGACGGTCTCGGACGCGCCATCGCGCTGATGTTGGCCTCGGAGGGTTGCGTCGTGGAGATCTGCTCGCGGTCGGTCGATCGGGTCGAGGAAGCCGCCGCGTCGATTGTTGCTGCAACCGGTGCATCCGTCACCGGCCACCAGGTGGACGTGGCTGACACCGACGCCATCGGCGATTGGGTCGACGCTGCCGCGGATCGTCATGGCGGACTCGACATTGTCATACCCAACGGAGGGGGACCACCCGCCGGTCCGTTCAGTGGCACCTCACCCGAGGACTGGGATGCCGCATACCGGTTGACCCTGAGGTCGGCGCTCATGTTCGCATCCGCGTCACATCCGCACATCGCCCCTGGAGGATCGATGCTGTACCTCACCTCGACATCGTCAAGAGAACCGATCTCGGCCATCTCGCTGTCGGGGATATTCCGATCGGGTGTCGCGATGCTCGCCAAGACGCTCGCTGAGGAGTGGGCGTCCGACGGCATCCGGGTGAACCAACTGATCCCCGGACGGATCGCAACGGCGAGGGTCGAGCACCTTGACTCGGTGAGAGCCGAGGCAACCGGACAGACCCTCGCGGCCGTTCGGTCGACGAGCGAAACCGAGATTCCGATGGGTCGTTACGGCGAACCGTCCGAGTTCGCCGCCGCCGCTGCATTTCTCGTCTCGCCTGCGGCCTCGTACATCACGGGCGCAACGTTGCAGGTCGACGGCGGAAGCCTGCGCTCAGTCTGAACGCAAACCGATCTTCGTCATGAAGGCGTCAGAATTCGGCTCCCTGCCGAGGAAGGCCCTGAGATGGTCGATGGCATCGCGCGAATACCCCCTTGCCAACACCTCATTGCGATACCTCCGCCCGACCTCGGGCGATAGGACGCCTTCGTTTGCGAAGACGGAGAACATGTCGTCGCCGTAGACCATCGACCACAGATATCCGTAGTAGCCGGCGTCGTAGCCACCCATCAGATGACCGAACCCGGCAGCGAGGAATGTGTCCTCGTGGAGGGGGAGTTGCGTGTGCCGGTGGGCGCTACGGTCGATGGCATCGAGGTCGGGAGTCGGTCCCGATGTGTGCATGTCGAGGTCGAGCGTTCCGTAATAGATCTGGCGGAGCAGCTTGAGCGCGATGTTGTGATCCCGAAGGGCTGTGAGTCCATCGACCAGCTCACCTGGTAGGGGTTCGCCGGTCTGATAGTGGCTCGCGAACCGTTGGAGGACACCGGCGTTCCATGTCCAGTTCTCCATGATCTGTGATGGCGCCTCGACGAAATCCCACTCGGTGTCGGTTCCCGAGAAGCGCGCAAGGTCGACCTCGGTCAGACATTCGTGCAGCACGTGGCCAAACTCGTGGAACAGCGTGACGACCTCGTCGTGGCGCAGGAGTGAGGGGCAATCAGGAGTCGGTTTCGTGAAGTTGCACAGCACGGCAGCGATGGGAGTGCGATACGCCCCGCCGCTGAGTCGATAGCCCTTCTGCAACGGCCAGCATGCGGCGTGCGTGAACTTGCCTTCTCGCGGGTGCAGATCGAGATGGAACACCGCAATGGGTTCGTCCGTTGCGGTGTCGATGATCCGGTAGGTCCTCACGTCCTCGTGCCAGGTGGCCGCGTCCGGCACGTGTTCATACCTGATTCCGAGCACAAGACCCGTGATGTCGAACATTCCATCGAGCGTGCTCTCCAAGGAGAAGTACTCGGCCACGAGATTCTGATCGACACCGAACTCGTCCCGTTCCTGCTGGGTGTCGTAGTACACCCAGTCCCATACGCGTATCTCTTCACCCGGTTCGTCGAGGCTGAGTCGCTGTTGCAGCGCTGCGAGTTCCGAGGTTGCCAATTCGGTGAGACCGGGGATGACGCTTTCGTACAACCGTTCGACCGATGCGACATCCGCCATCTTCATTTCCATCTGATGGTCTGCCCACGTCTCGAATCCGAGCAGTTCGGCGATGCGGGCGCGAACGGCGATCGCTTCTGTGAGCAGCGGGCGGTTCTCGCTCACTGCCTTGTTGAAGAACTTCTTCTGGAGGATGCGGCGGTTCTCGCGGTTCGCGGCTTGTTGCATGAAGGGTTGGTAGTCCGGATAGTCGAGGGTCACCTTCACCGTGTCCGGTGTCTCGCCTGGCGCGAGTCGTTCGACGAACGTGTCGGGGAGCCCGTCGAGATCGTCGACGGAGACCTCGATGTGATCGGAATACTCGGCGATGTTCGTTGCGAACTCCACTTCAAGTTCGATGAGTCTGCCCCGCAGGGCCTGGAGTTCGTCGCGATCCTCGGAACTCAGTTCGTGGCCCGCGCGCTTGAGATCGCGCTGCCACAGCTCGGTTGATCGCGCCTCGAGCGCGGACATCGACTCGGTGTCCACGGTGCGCAGAGCGTCGTAGAGGTCCCGTCTGAACACGAGGTCGGTTGCCCATTTGTCCAAACGTTCCTTTGCGGCGTTGCCAGCGTCACGTACCGCTTTGTCGGCATGGCAATTCGACAGGAACGGGCCATATCCAGCAGCGTCCGACACGACCCGGATGGCGTCATCCAGGGGAGCGATCCTGTCCGCGTAGGTGTCATGATCCGCCCGGATTGCCGATGCGACAAGCGCTTCGGCTTCGTCGATTGCCGTGTTTGTTGCTGCTTCGATCGACTCGACGCTCGCACGTGAAAGGTCATATTGCATCGGGGGAAGAATAGCTTTCGGCCTTCAGTTGACAGTTCTCAGTTTTCAGTTTTCAGTTTTCAGCCTCAGCTGGATTATGCATTATGGATGATGGACCGGCACGCGTGCGGCCCTGGGGTGGGAGGTCCGTGAGCCGTGAGCCGTAAGCGGTAAGCAGACTGCTATCCCGCTGGTCCTACCAGGACGGTTACCGGGAGATGGCCAGCGCTTATGTCGGGGCCGGTTGTGAGTTCGATGGGGGTGGCGCCGTTTGTCATCAGCACCACGTCGAGTGGGAGCCCGAGCCAGCCACCGATGACCGGGATGCCCGACGCCCTCGAGGTCGACAGGTATCCGGATCCCTTTGTTGCATCCCTCAGCTCCGTGGTTCCAAGGAGATCGCGCACGCCCGACGTCCAGATCGTCGCACCAAGATTCCCGATCACGACGACCGGCCGAGTGGAGGATTCGGTCAGGGTCTTGACGGTCTCGAGCCGTGCTTCGAGTCGCTCGGCCTTCTCGGAACTCGATGCCATCGGACCCCACGCTGTGATGATGTCGAACGCACTTCCGGCCTCACCTGCAGACACCCGCACCACGGTGTCGCCGTCAACCCCGGTCGGCATGACCGCAACATCCCACAGCTGTTTGCCGAGGATCACCAACCCCGCGGTGTTCTCGACCTCGGGCTCGAGTAGCACGATCCATGCTGTGTCGTCGGTTGCCACCGCGGCGGTGAGAACACTCGAGGCGCCCGCGATGATGAGGACGTCGGCGTTCGATTCGATGAACCACTCGAACGCATCATCCCTCTCGTCGAATCCCCCGGTTGCATCCACCTGGACGATCCTGAGGCTGTTCTCGCCGGAGGACTCCGGTTGGGAGCCGAACCACATCGGGACGATGAGCGCGGCGTTGATGACGGCGGCGACGATCAGGATGATCAGCATCCAGCCCTTGGCGGTCAGCGCGTAGACGACCGATGCAAAGACGAGGATCCAGAACAGGTACCACCGATAGTTTGCAAGGTAATCGAACAACCACCAGGTGGACCCGAAGAAGGCCACGACGGTGGCGATGGCTGCGATTCCGCCGAGAATCAGCGAGCCGACGACGAGGAACAGGCGTATGCCTGCGACGGTTCCGGTGTCGTTCCAGTAGATCACGAACCGAAAGCGTACATGAAACCGTCGCGCGATCCGATGAATACCTGTCCATTCCAGATCGCGGGCGTTGCCTCGATGCATCCACCTCGTGTCAACAACGCCTCCCACTTCTGGACGGGTGCTCGCGGATCGGCCAGGTCATAGGCACGCAGACCCCGGTTCTCGCTCAGACAGTTCGTGACTATGAGCAGTGTGTTGTCCACAATCAGTGGCGACGACCAGGCATTCTCGCCGACGAAATCACGCCACACGACGGCACCCGTTTCCGTGTCGACAGCCATGAGATCGCCGCTGTCTGCAACGGCGAAGATGAAGCCATCCTCGTGCAGGGCCGGCGTTGCCCAGGCTCCCGTGTCCTGGCCCCTGGCTGCTGGAAGCTCGACGCTCCAGACGATGGGCGCCAGGCTGGAAAGACTCTCCGCGGGGATGGACGTGTCGAGCTTGACCAGCTGGCCGACCTCCCGGACCCGTCGCGCTGCTGTGTTGTTGGTCTTCTCGTGGTCCGCGTGGGACACGACATAGAGGTACCCCTCCTTGTCGATGAGCGGTGTCGAGTCCGTGTCGTCACCCATCCAGAAGTCGAAGAACACCTCGGCGTTCCCGTTCTCGATGTCGGACACATCCAGACCGACGACTCGTCCCGCACTCGTCACGAAGTACGCCTTTTGACCGAACATCGCCGTCGAGGCCTCGATCGACTGCTGGCGACCGAGGAGGTCGTAGAGCTCGTCGGACCACGCGGGCATCTGGAAGACGACCTCAGGGTCGACGGTCACTTTGCCCTCGGCGTCGTAACCACGGTTGAGTTTGATGGCGAACCACCACGAGTTCTCACCACCGACGTACAGCATGTCATCGACCACGATCGGGTTCGAGTCCCAGTCGTCGTTCCACATCCCGTCGACGGACTTTGCGTGGAGCGACCACAACTCGGTCACCTCGTCACCGTCGAGCGAGAGAATCCGGAATCGCGGATCCCGTGAGCCCGAATACAGCAGCGGATACCCGTCGGGATCGAGCGTCGGGGTGCCCTTGATGATGTCGCCCATGTCGAAATCGGGTCGGAGGCGCTGGCCGGTGGCGGCGTCGAGGAAATGGATCTTCTTGTCGTATGCGCCGAAGATGACCTCGGTCTTGCCGTCCTCGGTCTCATGAACCAGTGGTTGGCCCGTCCACCCCATGCCCGACCACCACTTCTGGTTCTGGCCCTCGGGGGACAGCCCCGTCATGGGTTCGTTCGGGAACCGCCACTGCTGGGTTGGTGCCGTTGCGGGAATCGGGCCGCTGCCATAGAACGTCCGTGTGGGGTTCCCGCGGAACATGGTCAGTCCGGTTATCTCACCCCAGGATTCGAAGACCGTGTCCACGGTCACGACTCCGGTAGGTCGGTCCGGCGGCGTTGTCGTCGTTGTCGTGGTGTCCTCGACGCTGGGGTCGGTCGTGTCGGTCGGGTCAGTCGGCGCGGCGGTGGTGTCGGTGACCGGGGCCAGGGTTGTGACGCTGGAACCAGGGTCAACGGCGATGATGTTCTCCCCGCCAGCGACGCATGCCGACACGAGAAGAGCAACGGAAATCAAGAGAAACATGACCCTACGCATCGTCACGAGTGTAGGTAGGGAGTCCCAATAGTCAGGGCACCCGTGCCCAGGTCCGTACCATGGCGCCGATGAAGGACCTCATTGACTTCGTAGTGCGGTGGTACAGCAACGCCGCCCACATGATCAGAACCGGGGATCCGCTGCTGATGGGTGCAGCGATCGCCTACAACTCGCTGTTTGCCTTGTTCCCCCTCGCACTGGCGTTCTTCACGATTGTGACGTTCTTCGACAACACGAGCGAGGTCTACGCCAGGGTGGTCAACGCCGTCATTGCGGCCCTGCCCGATGAGATTGCAGGTTTCTTCGTCGGGATCCTGAACGATTCGCTCGCCGCGGTGGCCGACGGGCGTCTTGTGATCGTGATCGTGTCGATCCTGGTCGCCCTGTGGTCGGGTTCGCGGGCCGTGTACACCGTCCAGAAGTCGCTGCGCCTCGTGCAGGGACTGGAGGAGGACCGCGGGTACATCCGCACACGACTCACCGGCATCGTCGTGACGATTGCCGCCGGGATCTCGCTGATCGCGGCGTATATCGTGGTGCTGATCAGCGGAAACGCATGGGCAGAGTTCAGTGACTTCATCGGCATTCCGTCCATCGGCATGGCACAGGTCGTCGTGCTGATCGTCGTGGTCGGGTGGATATTCCTGCTGCTGTGGGTGATCTACCAGTTCGGTCCACCGCGACCGTTCGGGCGTCCCGCGATCTCGGCTGCCCTCGTCACGCTGATCCTCGTCGTCGGGACCTGGGCAGCGCAGTTCGTCCTGCCGCAGTTCGACCTTGCGTCGTTCGCAGTGTTTGGTGCGGTTGGCCTGGTACTCGTGTGGCTGTACTGCATAGGCATCGTCGTGGTAGCGATCCCGGTCGCGGTGGTGGCGTT
>CAZDIQ010000010.1:21617-25675 GCA_964505525.1 uncultured Acidimicrobiaceae bacterium
GGCTGAAAGCTGGATTGCGCTAGCGTCGCTGTCATGTCCCAGCCTGTTCGACCGCGAACTGAGGTGCGCCGCCTGCCTGAGCGTGGCGTGTATGACCGTGCGTTCATCGACTCGGTCATTGATGAGGCTCTTATCTGTCATGTCGGGTTCGTAGCCGATGCCGGTCCGGTCGTGATACCGACGATCCACGCACGGGTGGGGGACACGTTGTATCTGCACGGTTCGCCGGCGTCTCGGATGTTGCGATCGACGGTCGATGAACCCGTTTGTGTGACGATCACGATTGTCGATGGGATCGTTGCGGCTCGATCGACGTTCCACCACTCCATGAACTACCGCTCGGTGGTGGTGTTCGGTATTCCGCGGATCGTGACCGACCCGCAGGAACGCATGGTCGCGTTCGAGGCGATCACCGAACACGTGATTCCCGGCCGTTGGGCAGAGGCGCGTCACCCGAACGACAAGGAGAACAAGGGCACGAAGCTTCTCGCTCTCACCATCGACGAAGCCTCCGCCAAGACCCGATCAGGTCCCCCCGGCGACGAGGACTTCGACATGGATCTCGATGTGTGGGCCGGCGTGATCCCGTTGAGGGTCAGCGCCGGCCGACCGATCCCCGCTCCGGACCTCAAACCCGGTCTCGACATACCCGACTATGTCAGGGACTACCGCTAGATCGCAACGCGGCGACCTGTCCGAACGCGCCTTCCCGCTACGATGGCGAAATGCCGTTTGAGTTGGAACCGACAGACCTTGACCCCGTTGCGGTCGTGACAGGCAGGGTTTTTTTGGACGACCGTGGTTCGTTCACCGAGACTGCTAAGCAATCGGAGTTCGACCGTCTCGGACTCCCTCGGTTCGTACAGCAGAACCAATCGCGCTCACGCCTCGGGGTTCTGCGAGGCATCCACTATCAACTCGAGCCACATGCGCAAGGAAAACTGGTGCGGGTTGCCTCGGGCAGGATCTGGGATGTCGCGGTCGACCTCCGCTCCTCGTCACCGACGTTTCTCCAGTGGTTCGGGATGGAACTCACCGGTGACGTCCCCGCGATGTTGTGGATCCCACCGGGATTCGGGCACGGGTTTGTGGCAATGTCGGAAGGCGCCATCGTGCAGTACCAAGCGTCCGCCGAATACCACGCGGATTCGGAGCGTTCGATCGTGTACGACGACCCGAGCATCGGGATCGCATGGCCCGATGTGGGTGGTGCCTTCGTCCTGAGCGACAAGGACAAGGCCGCACCGAACGTCGCGCAAGCGGACGTGTTCGCGTGAGTCGCGCCCGGGGTGACTCCCCACCGGTGGCGCCCGCAAGGATCGGGGTCAGGCGTTGAGCAGATACTTCGTCACGGGCGGTGCAGGGTTCATCGGATCGAACTTTGTCCGAAAGCTCCTGGATCAAGGCACGGAAGTCACGAATTTCGATGCGCTCACCTATGCAGGTGTCAAGGCCACGGTCGAGGAACTCGACCGGTATCCGAACCATCACTTCGTCCGCGGCGACATCCGGAATGTCGGAGACGTCGTCGCGGCGATACAAGGCCACGATGTGGTCGTGCATTTTGCTGCCGAGAGTCATGTGGATCGGTCGATCGATGGACCGGCGGAGTTTCTCTCGACGAACGTACTCGGGACCGGCGTGCTCCTCGACGCCGCGTTGCGAGCGGGCATCCCTCGGTTCATCCATGTCTCGACGGACGAGGTGTACGGATCGGTGGCGGAGGGTTTCCCCGACGAGGCGAGTCTCTTGCGACCGTCGTCCCCTTACGCGTCGTCCAAGGCGGGATCGGATCTCTTGGCTTTGTCCTACGTCACGACGTACGACTACCCGGTGATCGTCACGCGTTGTACCAACAACTTCGGACCGTATCAGTTCCCGGAAAAGGTGATCCCACTGTTCGTCACCAACCTGCTCGATGGGTTGTCGGTCCCGCTCTATGCGGACGGATCCGCCGAGCGCGATTGGCTCCATGTGGAGGATCATTGCGACGCACTCAAGGTCGTCATCGAGTTCGGCGAGGGTGGATCGATCTACAACATCGGCGCAGATGCCCAGATGGCGAACATCGAATTGACGAGACGCCTTCTCGAACTCACAGGGAGAGATGAGTCCTTCATAGAACATGTCGACGATCGTCCGGGCCACGACTATCGATACGCTGTCGACTCGTCGAGGATCAGGGCGCTCGGATGGAAGCCGTCTTCGAACATCGACACGAGGCTGGCTGAGACCGTCGAGTGGTATCGATCGCGATCCGACTGGTGGCGGCCGTTGAAGGGGAGAACATGAAAGGCATCGTGCTTGCGGGCGGCGCGGGTACCCGGCTCGATCCCATCACCCGTGTCGCGAGCAAACAGCTGCAACCCATCTATGACAAGCCGATGATCTACTACCCGTTGGCGACCCTCGTGGAAGCGGGCATCGACGACATCCTGCTCATCTCGACCGAAGCCGACGTTCCCAGGTTCTCGGACCTTCTCCAGGATGGTTCCCAATGGGGGATACGGATCTCGTATGCAGTCCAGCAGGCACCGAGAGGCATCGCCGAGGCCTTCATCATCGGCGAAGACTTCATACGCGGACACTCGGTGGCGTTGATTCTCGGCGACAACGTGTTCTACGGCGGAATGGAGTTCGGTCGGATCGTCGCCGAGTTCTCAGGTGGTGCAACGATCTTCGGATATGCGGTCAGGGATCCCCGCCGATATGGCGTTGCCGAGATCGATGAGTCGGGGCGGGTCGTATCGCTCGAAGAGAAGCCCGAGGTGCCGAAGTCGAATCTGGCAGTGCCGGGGTTCTATCTCTACGACGAGGATGTGGTGGGATACGTGCGGTCCCAAACGCCCTCGGAGCGTGGCGAATACGAGATCACCGACCTCAACAGGACGTACCTCGAGCGGGGCGATCTCGTGTTGCACGTCTTGAGCCGAGGAGTTGCCTGGCTCGACAGCGGTACGCACGACAGTCTGCTCGAGGCGGCCAACTACATCGCGACGATCGAACGCAGGCAGGGTCTGAAGATCGCGTGCCTCGAGGAGATCGCCTTCGAACGCGGGTACCTGTCGCGCGAAGAGCTCGAGACTCTTGTGGATGCAATGCCCGACTCGGGATACAGCGACTACATACGCAATGTCGTTCTCCGCTAGCGGTCGTCCCGTGCTCGTGACTGGCGCCACCGGACAGGTCGGTACGGCCTTTGCGAAGTTGCTCCCTGACGCCGTCCTGGTCGACCGATCGACCCTCGACCTTGCACAGCCGGAAACGGTGGCGCGGGTGGTCGCGGACCTCGACCCTGGTGCGGTGATCAATTGCGCCGCCTATACCGACGTCGATGGTGCCGAGGTCGACGAGGCAACAGCAACCGATGTGAACGGCACATCGGTCGGGGAGCTCGCGGTGGCGGCCAGTCGACTGCGGATCCCGTTCCTCACCTTCTCGACCGACTACGTGTTCGATGGAACGTCGAGCGTTCCGTACCTCGAATCGGACAGCACGGATCCGATCAATGCCTATGGACGGAGCAAGCTCGTCGGTGAACGCCTCGCCCTCGCGAACCATCCTGATGCGCTTGTCGTTCGGACCTCGTGGGTCGTCTCGGGGACCCATGACAATTTCGTGTCGACGATGCTCCGCTTGACGGCGGACCCGAACTCGACCGTGCGAGTCGTCGACGACCAGCACGGCTGTCTGACGATCGCGGACGACCTGGCCCGTGCATCGCTCGCGGCCCTCGAGCGCGGCCTGAGCGGACTGGTCCACATTGCCAATGGTCCCGAGGCGTCGTGGTTCGACATCGCCCGATTCGTGGTCGGTGCTGCGGGTCTTGAGGGCACGGTGTCATCATGCACGACGGCCGAGTTCCCGCGACCGGCACCCCGGCCGAGCTATTCGGTTCTGGGGTCCGACCGACTTCCGTCCGACATCGCCGCCGCGATCCGTCCGTGGAAAGAATCGGTGGCAGACGTTGTCGATGCCCAGATGGTCCGTCTCGGTCTGTAGAACAACCCTCGTCAGGCGTTGACCTGGTCCCGCCACGCCAACCAGTCCTTGACCGC
>CAZDIQ010000010.1:25775-34996 GCA_964505525.1 uncultured Acidimicrobiaceae bacterium
CCACCGCCACCGATGAGAATGGGGAGCGGTCCCGTGGGCTGGGGGTCGAGTTTGGCGAGGCGATCCCTGATGAGCGGCATGGCTCGTTTGAGGATCTGAAGGCGTTCGGGGGCGGTTCCGAATTCGTAGCCATACTCGTCGTAGTCCTTCTCGAACCAGCCCGAACCGATGCCGAACACGAGACGCCCACCCGAGATCACATCGACGGTGCGTGCCATGTCGGCGAGGAGCTGCGGGTTCCGATACGAGTTGCAGGTCACCAGGGCACCGATCCTGATCTTCTCGGTTGCCTCTGCCCACGCCCCCAGCATTGTCCAGCACTCGAAGTTCTTTCCGACGTTGGCATCATCTTCACCGCCGTACACCTCGCCGCCGTACAGGGGATAGAAGTGATCCCAGTTGTACAGGGTGTCGACGCCCAGCTCCTCGGCTCGGGAAGCAGCGCGCCGGATGTCGGAGTAGTCGGCGTGTTGCGGATGGATCTGGATGGCGATGCGCACGGCGCTCATGTGCTGCTCCTCATGTGCTGCTCCTCGTGTCAGGTGATTCATCAGTTTGGGTCATCAGCGCACAACATAGAGCGGCCCGGTCTTGAAGAAATCGTGAACATCTCGGGACGGGAGGATTTTGTGAAGTGGGTCACAAGTGATATGTTCTGCGCTCTTCCCGGGCCGGGCACCGACCCGCGGAGCTGATGCAGCTGTTGTATCCGTCTTTGCCCGCCATCCCGGATCGTCCGCGAGGAGGTGTGTGCGTGAAGCGGTATCCGCTCTACAACCCGTTGCAGCACCACGACGCGTGCGGTGTCGGATTCATTGCGGACCGCTCGGCCACTCCGTCGCACCGGATCGTCCGTCTCGGCGTCGAGTGTCTCCACAATCTCGACCACCGTGGAGCGCGCTCGACCGACGGCACCGGGGACGGTGCCGGTGTCATGACGAGGATCCCGTACCGGATGCTCGAGCGGGACCTCGGGTCTGCAGGCAAGCCGGTTCCTGAGCGGGAACGAATCGGGGTTGTCACCGCCTTTCTTCCGTTCCTTGCAACGGACGACGCGAGGGCCCTCGTGGAAGCCTGTTTGTCGGACAACCGGGTCAATGTCGTCATGTGGCGCCTCGTGCCCGTCGACGCACACGTGCTCTCGGAAACCGCCGCAAAGTCGATGCCGCTCATCCAACAGGCGATCGTTACGGTCTCAGACCCGGTCGTCGACCCTGACGCTTTCGAACGTCGGCTGTTTCTCGCCCGCAAGCAGATCGAACGCACCTCACAGATCGAGGGTCTCGACATCGTGTCGTCGTCGTGTCGCACGGTCGTGTACAAGGGTCTGTTCACGGCGGACTCGATCGAGAGGTTCTATTGGGATCTGCGCGATCCGCTCTTCGAGTCTGACTTCGTCATCTTCCATCAGCGGTACTCGACCAACACACACCCCTCATGGGAGCTGGCACAGCCGTTCCGCATGCTCGCCCACAACGGTGAGATCAACACCGTCCAGGGCAACCGCGCAATGATGGCAGCCAGGTCCAATGACCTCCGCGGCGGGATCTGGGGATCCCGGACACCCGAACTCGCACCCCTCGTGCGACAAGGCATAGGGAGTGACTCGGCGAGTCTCGACGAGGCCACCGAGGTGCTCGTGCGGTCAGGCCGAGGTCTGGCGCACGTCAAAGAGATGCTGATTCCTGAAGCGTGGGAGAACGTCGAGGTACTCGATCCCCAACGACGCGCATTCCACGAATACCACGCGTTCCTCACCGAGCCATGGGACGGTCCGGCAGCGATTGCCGCTTCTGACGGCGTCACGCTGATTGCCGGTCTTGACCGCAACGGTCTTCGACCCGCTCGTTGGGCGGTGTCAGATGACACAATCGTCATGGCCTCGGAGGCCGGGATCGCACCCGAGATCGAAGTCATGGCGATAGAGACCGGTCAGCTCGGACCCGGTGACGTGTTCGAGGTCGACCTCACAACGGGTGAATACCACAAGTCGGACGAGGTGAAAGACTCGCTTGCCGCGAGCGCACCCTATGCCGACTGGATCACCACCCAGACGAATTACGTCCGCAATCCGTTCGACGATCTCCAGGACGTCCGTTTCGACGCCGAGGCACTGTCGAGGGTCTTCGGCTACACGGCAGAGGAGCGCCGACTGCTGCTCCAGCAGATGACCGAGGGTGTCGAACCCGTGCTGTCGATGGGAACCGACACAGGGCTTGCGGCGCTGTCGGAACTCCCACAACGGATGACCCGGTATTTCCACCAGTCCTTCGCCCAGGTGACGAACCCCCCGATGGATCCGATCAGGGAAATGCTTGTCATGTCGTTGAGGACATACATCGGGAGCCATGGGTCCCTCCTCGAGGAGACCGATCAACAGGCCCACATGATGGAGCTCCTCTCACCGGTGATCTCGGATGCGGAGGTCGAGATGTTGCACCGGTCTGAGGATCCTGCGTTCCGTTCGATGTGGGCCGACATCCTGTACGACCCGACCGGTGGTGCCTCCGCAATGGTCGATGCGATCAAGGAGATCAGGGAGAAGGTCGCTGATGCCGTGGCAGCCGGTGTATCGATCATCATGCTGTCGGATCGTCGCACGAGCGAAACCATGGCACCGATCCCTGTCGCGCTTGCCGTCGGAGCCGTCCATCACCACTTGATCCGTTCCGGACTTCGCCTGCGTGCCTCGATCATTGCGGTTTCGGGTGAGCCGCGCGATGCACACGACCTTGCGTGTCTGATCGGTTTCGGGGCCGCGGCTGTGAATCCGTATCTCGCCATCGAGCAGGTACGGGCGATGGCTGAGGCGGGTGAGGTGCCCCAGGGTGTGGTCGAGGCACAGGAGAACTACCGCTCGAGCCTCGAGAAGGGGCTGCTCAAGATCATGTCCAAGATGGGCATCTGCACGGTCAAGTCGTATCGGAGCTCGGAACTGTTCGAGGCAATCGGTCTCGATGAGGAAGTGTGCAACCTGTCGTTCCGGTTCGTCCAGCGCAGGATCGGCGGGGTGGGATTCGATCAGATCGCCAGCCACGTTGCGCAACGTCACGCGAGATACGTCACCGACGAGATCGAGCTCGACGGGTATTACAAGCATCGTCGCGACGGCGTACCCCACACCGTTGCGCCCCGGTCCGTGCTCGCCATCCAGCGTGCGGTCCGTTCGGGGGAGATCGAGGACTACGACAAGTACGTCGATGCGGTGCAGAACGATCGCCCAACGATGGAGTTGAGGGATCTGCTGTCAATCGCCCCTCTGGGAGATCCGATCCCGATCGACGATGTCGAGAGCGAGACGGACATCATGCGGAGATTCGTGACCGCTGCAATGTCGCTCGGTGCCCTGTCCAAGGAGGTCCACGAGACCCTTGCCGAAGCCATGAACCAGATCGGCGGTCTTTCGAACTCGGGCGAAGGGGGAGAGGATCCCGTCCGATTCGGGACCAAGCTCAACTCGGGGATCAAGCAGATCGCGAGTGGGCGCTTCGGTGTGACACCTGGCTACCTGTCGTCGGCGGACGAGTTCCAGATCAAGATGGCGCAGGGTTCCAAACCGGGAGAGGGAGGACAACTCCCCGGTCACAAGGTGACCCCCGAGATCGCGCGACTTCGGCACACCGAACCCGGAGTGACGCTCATCTCCCCACCGCCACATCACGACATCTACTCGATCGAGGATCTGGCCCAACTCATCTACGACCTTCGCACGTTCAAGCCCAAGGCGCGGGTGTCGGTCAAGCTGGTGTCGGGACCAGGGGTGGGAACCATTGCGGTCGGAGTCGCCAAGGCACACGCCGACGGTGTCACGATCTCGGGCAACGGTGGCGGCACAGGAGCCTCGCCGCTCGTGTCCATCAAGCACGCCGGTTCTCCGTGGGAACTCGGTCTCGCCGAGGCGCACCAGTCACTTGTTGCGAACGGATTGCGCAGCGCCATCTCCGTCGAGACCGACGGTGGGCTCAGGACGGGCAAGGACGTCGTCGTCGCAGCAATGCTCGGCGCCGATCGATTCGGATTCGGCACGCTCCCGCTTCTTGCGCTCGGGTGCAAGATGGTCCGCCAGTGCCACGAGAACACCTGTCCTGTGGGGATCGCAACCCAACGAGAGGACCTGCGGGCGAAATACACCGGTTCGGTCGAGCAGGTCATCAGCCTGTTCAGGTTGGTGGCACACGACGTGAGGCGGATTCTTGCTTCCATCGGAGCTGGTTCGATCGATGAGGTCATCGGGCGGGCTGACCTGCTCACGACACCCGAGTACGGGCCGGCCGCCGACCTCGGTGCGTTGCTTGTCCGCGCCGACTTCGGCGAGGACCGTCGATTCCGCAGGCTCGAACGTTCACCACTCGGTGATGTCCTCGCTGGCGTTGGTCGCTCCGTTGTCGCGGGGGAGGGTCCGGCGACCGTTGCCTTCCCGATCAGGAACACCGACAGGTCAGTCGGTACCCGTCTCGCGGGGGAGATTTCCGAGGCAACCAACGGTCAGGGTCTGGCGGCGGGATCGCTGACGATCAGGCTCGCAGGCACCGCAGGGCAGTCGTTCGGTGCGTTTCTCATCAACGGGATCGACCTTGATCTTGCGGGTGCAGGAAACGACTACGTCGGCAAGGGCATGGGTGGGGGATCGATCACCATCCGCCCGCACGCCACCGGAAGCCACATCCCCCACGCTGCGGGGAACGCGTGTATGTACGGGGCTACCGGAGGGTCGTTGTTCGCCGCCGGTTCCGTCGGCCAGCGATTCGCCGTGCGCAATTCCGGTGCGACCGCCGTCGTCGAGGGCACTTCGGACCATCTCGCCGAATACATGACCGGGGGCACCGTCGTGGTGCTCGGACCGACCGGTCGCAACATCGGTGCTGGCATGACGGGCGGCGTCCTTTTCCTGTATGACCCCACGCATGCCGCAAAGAGCCGGGTGTCGGACAGTGCTCCGTCACTCCACAGGCTGGCGCCGGCCGACATCGAGGTTCTCCGTGCGATCGTCATCGAACATGTCGGTCGGACCGGTTCTTCGGTAGGGCAGGCGATCCTTGACGACTGGGAGGCGGCTGTGGCCCGATTCTGGGTCCTTCGACCCGAGACTCCCGAGTGGGTCGACCCGTCCGAGAGCCTTCCGTCGGTGAAGATCCGGGCGCCGCGCAGGGAACAAACCAACGCATAGGAGCGTTGTACGGATGCAGCCGCCGCGGCTGGTGCGGGTGACCGGTCTTCCCACTCCCACTCGCTGTTACCCCACCAGGCCGTGGCACTTCTTCTTCTCTTCTTCTCCTTCTCGATTCGCCGTTCGGTCGTTGCCCCCTCGAAACGCTCGACTCAAGCGAGCGCCAGCGAGCAAAACGCTAATCTCGTACCCATGAGTGACATCGAGATCCGACCCATCCGTGACGACGAGTTCCACGTATTCCTCACGGCGATCCGGGAAGGTTTCGGGGACGACGATCCACCCGAGGACACCTCCGATCGTTTCCGGACGCTGCTTCCTGCGGACCGTACGCTGGCTGCGTTCGACGGCGATTCGATCGTCGGGACCTTCGGCGGTTTCGATCTCGAACTGACCGTTCCTGGCGGTGCCCAGGTCAAGATGGAAGGGACGACGATCGTCACGGTCTTCCCGACGCATCGTCGCATGGGTCTGCTCAGCGAGATGATGGGTCAACACCTCTCCACCGCGGCTTCTCGTGGGTATCCCGTTGCGGGGTTGTGGTCGTCCGAGTCGAACATCTACGCGAGGTTCGGGTATGGCATCGCGACCTTCAATCAGTCCGTTGTGATGCACGCAGAGCGGATCGAGTTTCGCAACGAGATCCCGATCGGTCGGGTGCGACGCATTCGACCAGCCGAAGTCGAAGAGTTGCTCCCCACCGTGTTTGATCGGATCCGCCGAACGCGTCCGGGAATGACCAGCCGATCCGATGCTTGGTGGAAGCATCGCCTCGTGCGTGACGAGCCGTGGATGGCCGAAGGCAGTACGAAACGGCGCTGGGTGGTCCATGACGGGCTCGACGGCATCGATGGCTATGCCGCGTACCGCCAAAAGGAGCATTGGGAGGCCGGCCACAGCCGCGGCACGGTCACGGTCGTCGACATGCTGACCGAGACGCCCGAAGCCCACGCCTCGCTCTGGGCATATCTCACGAGGATCGACGGGTATCCCGTCATCGAGTGCCACAATCTCGCCGTCGATGATCCGCTGCCTCAGATGGTGTCCGAACCCCGCAGGGTCACGACGGACGAACTGAAGGATGCGCTCTGGATCCGGGTACTCGACGTGAAGGCTGCCCTCGAAGCCCGCACATACGAGAGCGACGGATCGTTGGTCATCGGGGTGACGGATCGGTTCCGACCGTCAGAGTCCGGTACCTATCGGCTTGAGGTGAGCAATGGTGTCGGTTCCGTCACGCCCGTCGATACCGAACCCGATGTGCACCTTGCCGATGACGTCCTAGGTGCGCTGTATCTCGGTGGACAGAGCGCAACCTCATACGCATCGGCGCACAGGATCCTGGGCTCGACACACGATGTTTCACTCCTCGATCGGATGTTCCGCACCATGCGAGCGCCCTGGATACAGGAAGTTTTCTGACGCCCTTGGTGTTGTACGAAACGAGGACTCGTGTGCGGCGCACTGTGCGGGTAGTCATGTTGCACGGTGTCGCTGTCGGATTCGTACCGCAATTGTGTGTTACGGTCGGGCGCCGGTCGCACTAGGGTTCGCACTAGCCACATAGTGGAATTTGTAAGGAGCCGACATGACCACCGTAGATATTGATCTTGGTAGCTACCAACTTGGTTGGTCAGACAGCGAGGCGGACTACGTCTACAAACCCGAAAAGGGTTTGAACGAGCAGCTCATCCGCGACATGTCGGCCATGAAGGGCGAGCCCGAGTGGATGCTCGACTTCAGGCTCAAGTCGTACAAGCGGTTCCTCAACAAGCCGACCCCGCAATGGGGTGGCGGCGGTCTGCTCAACGACATCGACTACGACGACATCTACTACTACATCAAGCCGACTGCCGGCCAGGAGAAGGACTGGGACATGGTTCCCGAGTCCATCAAGGACACGTACGAGAAGCTCGGTATCCCTGAGGCCGAACGCAAATACCTCGCCGGGGTCACGGCACAGTACGAATCCGAGGTCGTGTACCACCGCAACCGTGAGGATCTCGAGCAGCTCGGTGTGTTGTTCTCCGACATGGACACTGCCGTGCGGGAATACCCGGAACTGGTCCAGGAGCACTTCGGCACGGTCATCCCGCCGAATGACAACAAGTTCGCCGCACTCAACTCGGCGGTCTGGTCCGGTGGGTCGTTCATCTACGTGCCACCGGGGGTCCATCTCGACCAACCGCTCCAGGCGTACTTCCGGATCAATGCCGAGAGCATGGGTCAGTTCGAGCGGACGTTGATCATCGTCGACGAAGGTGCCTACTGCCACTACGTCGAGGGTTGCTCCGCACCGACCTACACCCGCGATTCGCTCCACGCTGCCGTGGTCGAGGTGGTTGTAAAAGAGGGTGGTCGTTGTAGGTACACGACAATCCAGAACTGGTCGAACAACGTTCTCAATCTCGTGACGAAGCGGGCGGCCGCCTACAAGAACGCCACCATGGAGTGGATCGACGGCAACCTCGGTTCAGGTTTGACGATGAAGTACCCCGCCGTCTGGCTGATGGAGGAGGGTGCCCACGGCGAGGTGCTTTCGATCGCCTTCGCCAACAAGGGCCAGGTGCTCGATGCCGGTGCAAAGATGGTTCACGTCGCACCGAACACGACGTCCCTGATCACCTCGAAGTCGATCAGCAAGGGTGGCGGTCGTGCGATGTACCGCGGGCTCGTGCGGGTCGAAGCAGGTGCAGAGAATTCCAAGTCGTACGTGATGTGCGATGCGTTGCTCCTCGACGAGGACTCGCGTTCGGATACCTATCCGTCCATGGAGATCGAAGAGGCCAACATCGACATCGGTCACGAGGCCACGGTCTCGAAGGTCGGTGAGGATCAGCTCTTCTATCTGATGAGCCGCGGACTCGACGAGGCCCAGGCCACCGCAATGGTGGTGGCGGGGTTCATCGAGCCGATCGTCAGGGAACTGCCGATGGAATATGCCGTCGAACTGAACCGCCTCATCGAGCTCCAAATGGAAGGCTCAATCGGCTGACCACCGGTCATTTCGTTGTACTCGCGTACCCTGGGTTCGGCGGGTACAAAAATGTAGGTCCCCAGCCCACAGAACGAAATCATGAGCGCTTTCCGCTTTCCGCTTTCCGCTTACCGCCTTCCGTCCGGCACCGAGCAACCAGTGAGCGTTCAGAACGCATGCTTGGTGTCAGAACAGTTTCATCACATCGGAGTCCGACCCGCGGAGTTGGTCATAGTCGACCTCGACGCAATCGATGCCGCGGTCCGCAGCGAGGAGCTTTGCTTGGGGCTTGATGATCTGAGCAGCGAAGATGCCCCGCACCGGTGAGAGCCGGGAATCGCGGTTGAGGAACTCCAGGTACCGGGTCAACTGTTCGACGCCATCGATCTCACCTCGTCGCTTGATCTCAATGGCGACCGTGTGATCGGAGGCATCCCGACATAGGAGATCGACCGGGCCGATCGGCGTCGGATACTCCCGTCGGATCAACACCATCCCCTCGCCGAATGTCTCAGGACGCTCCGCCAGCAACCGTTGCAGCTCGAGTTCGACGCCGTCCTTCTGGAGGCCGGGGTCCTCACCGAGAGCGATATCGGTGTCGAAGAAGACCTCACCGAACTCGATCGTGAGGGTCTCGCCCTTCGGATTCGTCACGACCCAGATGTCGCCGTCGTCGGAGAACGTGTTGGGAGCGTTCATCCAGTTGAGCGGCTTGTACGCGCCACCGTCGGCGTGGATCGCAACGCACCCATCCGCCTTGACCATGACCAGTCGCGTCGCCTTCGGCAGATACGCGTCCAGCCGCCCCTCGTACCTGACCGTGCAATCCGCCACTCGTATCCGCATCGCGGCCGAGCGTACTGTGTTCGCGCACCTTGGGTTCGGCTGTGCCAGACCGGGATTCCACGGCCCCGAGAACCCGTCGCATCACACCAAAATCCGTTCTGTGGGCTGGGGACCTACATTTTTGTACCCGCCGAACCCAGGGTACGCGTGAACACCCGTTCTGTGGGCTGGGGAGTACATATATGTACCCGCCGAACCCAGGGTACGCGCGAACACCCGTTCTGTGGGTCA
>CAZDIQ010000011.1:0-6495 GCA_964505525.1 uncultured Acidimicrobiaceae bacterium
GTGTAGAGATCCTTTGCCTCGAGCGCCTTGATGAAGCCGGCAAGCGTCGAGAGCTGCGCCTCACGGAGACGGGCATACGACTCGAATGCCATGTACCCGGTGAAGAACACGACCGCGATGAGGGGCAGCGAGGCCGGACCGACCATCAGGTAGGTCGCACCGAGCAAACCGCCGAGGAAACCCATGCCTGTGAGGGGCAGCATGATCTGTCCCATGTGGGACCATTTGTGGACGTTCTTTGTTCCATAGACGCTACCGACGATGAACATGACCAGACGGAGGTTCACGATTCCGTGGACCACGGCCGACAGCCCCGATGCCAGGGCGATCAGACCAACGGTTGCAGGCGTTACCGCCCACTCACCACCGGTGTCGCCGAGTTGTCGCAGGAATAGCGACAAGACCGTCGTCGAAATCGCTGTCGAGATAACAAGCTGCCCGAAATTGACCGACGGTTGGAACCAGCGCCGCCCTCGGATGTCCTCGGGCGTGAAGATGGCAAGCGCCGCGATCGTGGTTGTACCGAGTACAGCCGACTCGGGTCCGAATGCAATGGCTGCGGTCATCGCGACCATGATCGATGGGCTGGCAAAGAGTTTGTCGTTGACCTCGACGGAATTCCATTCGAAGAACACGAAGGCAACGGCAAATGCAGCCCATAACCAAAGGGGCCGTGGAAACGTTTGGACGAAAAACAGCCCGGCGATCACGACCACACCGACGAGCGCGAAGACAATGGCAAAACGCTTCTTTGCCCGCTCCTGGCGTGTCAGATCGTCTACAAACATCGGTCTCTCGGTTGTCAGTGACACAAGAGGGGGTGGCGACCCGGTAACTCACTTAGCCGACTCGGAAATTAGCGGCGCCAGCCAAAAGGGCTGTAGCCAGTGCTCCAACAGTCAACGCAAGTTTGATCAAAGAGCTCTTCACGAGATTGCTCCAGTGTTTCGTTCCTCGGTACCGACATCATTTCGTCAGTGTTCGGGGTACTCGCTTCGCTGGAGTTTGTTCGTTTCGTTTCTGAGCGTCCCGGGTTTGTGCCACCACCTCCATCGCCCAGCCGATCTCGTCGACCCAGGCAAGTCATTCGTTCATGTATTCAGAATCCATGAACCATTTCCCAACCGAGAGGAATGCGCCCTGTGCGACGCTGACTCCTCCGGACTCCGCTAAAAGCCCATTACCGCCATACGCAGCGGCACGGTCAAGTTACAGCCCACATGACCCTGCTGCAAGACTTATCGGCGGACCGACCCCTCGCATTGAGGATTGTACGAAAACGATCCACTACTGATCGTGTCCGCGAAAACGCTGGACGTGCCTCCCACACCGGATTGCACTACGATCAGCGCTGATGTCAGTGAACTTCAGAGAACTCGAAGAACACCTCGCCCGACTCGCCTCGGTCGATGCGGCGCGGGTGATCAATCAGGGCGACATGATCACCGAGATCCACATCATCGCGGCGTCCGACAAGCCGAGTAAGCAGGTGGCGCGCGACGTGCAAAGCCTTGCAATGGCTCGGTTCGGACTGCCCATCGATCACCGCGTCATCTCGGTCGTGCAGATCAATCCGCAGAGGCTCGACCTCGCCGCCGCGGCTCGCGCTGCGCTGCGGGGCGTGAGCGAATCACCGAACGGATCGAGAACCACGATCGAGGTCAGGCTGCTCCACGACGACGAGGAGTACACCGGCTCGTCGACCGGGCCCCTGGTTGCGTCCGCACGCCTTCGGCTGATCGGCGAGGCAACCATCGATGCCGTGGAGCGGACGTTCGAAGGGTCACCCCCGATAGCACTCGACTCGATCGCAAGGACGCAGGTCGGTACGCGCGAGGTCGTCGTGGCGGTGGTCATCACGGCAGGAGCGCGCGGTTCGGAGGACATCACCGTCGGATCCGCAGTGGTCACGGGCCAGGGCGACGAAGCCGCCGTCAAGGCGGTCCTGAACGCCCTGAACCGCAAGCTATCTACGATCGGCGAATGACCGAACCGCCAGAGCGACCGTCACAAGCGACGCTGAACACCGGACCGCAACCTCCCGGCACGGCGTTCGCCGTTTCGCCCCATCACCTCGCTTCACAAGCAGGACTCGACATCATCGCGAGCGGTGGCAACGCCGTCGATGCGGGTATTGCGATCAATGCGGTCCTGTCCGTCGTTGCTCCCGACACGTGCGGACCTGGTGGTGATCTCTTCGCCTTGGTGCACATCCCCGGATCGGACACTCCCCGAGTTCTGAACGCATCGGGTCGAGCGGGATCGGGTGTCACGGCGGACGATCTGCGCGACCGCGGCATGGGTGAGATCCCTCCGTACAGTCCATGGTCGATCTCGGTGCCTGGGTGCGTCGACGGATGGCATGCCCTGTCGGACGAGTTCGGCAAGCTCTCGGTCGCGGACTGCCTGGCACCGGCGATCGAGATCGCCGAGACAGGGTTCGAGGTGAGCATCGAACTCGCCAATTCGCTCGAGCGTCTGCACCCAGACCTGCTTGCACAGGAATCCGCCGCCCCGCTGTACCCCGAACGCGAACCGGCGCCTGCGGGTTCGACCGTGGTGCGGAAGCGGTTCGCCAGAACGCTCGAGGCGATCGCGTCAGGAGGACGGGACGCGTTCTATTCGGGTGAGGTCGGGGCAGCCATCACCGAGGCAACCGAGGGTGCTCTGACACCGGACGACCTCGATGTCGATCAGGCCGAATGGGTAACGCCGGCGACACTCCAGATCTTCGGTCGCTCGGGTTGGACGATTCCTCCCAACAGCCAGGGCTATCTCACGCTCGCAACGTTGTGGATCTTCGAGCGCCTCGACCCACCGGACGACCCGGCAGACCCTCGGTTCCAACACCTGTTGATCGAGGCCTATCGATCGGTGGCATGGGAGCGCCAGCAATTCGTGACCGACCCGAACACCGCACCGCTTGACTCCGCCGAGCTGCTCGACACCGAGCGGTTGGCGAGGATTGCGGAGTCGATCTCCACCGACACGGTCGGTCGTTGGCCGAGGCCTGCCCCCGCGCCAGGAGGCACCGCGTACATGACCGCCTCGGATCACAGCGGTATGGCCGTGTCATACATCCAGTCCAACTACTTCGGTATCGGCTCCCGCAGGTCGGCAGGAGGGACGGGCGTTTTCCTCCACAACCGGGCAGCGGGATTCAACCTGATCCCCGGCCACCCCAACGAGTTCACACCGGGCAACCGCCCGATGCACACACTCGCACCGACCCTGTGGACCAATGGCGATGCCCTCGACCTCGTACTCGGAACCCGTGGGGGCGACCAACAACCGCAGTACGTCGCCCAATTCGCCGCCAGCCACTACCACGGCGGTCTCCCGGTCGGTGCATGCCAGACCCTGCCCCGTTGGTTCATGGGCCAACCCGAACCCGGGACCGACAGTGCCGTGACGATCGAACCACGGTTCGCCGAGGCAACGGTTGTCGGATTGCGGGATCGAGGTCACGCGATCACGCGTGGCATTCCGTGGAACGCGGGTTACGGTCCGATTTCTGCCATCGACATCGCAGGCGAGAATGCTGCAGCAGCAGACCCGAGAGTCTCGACATCAGCCGCGCTCTCCATGCCAGAACACGGCTAGGAGTCGACGAAGAATCCTTCGATCGGTGCCGGGGTATCGGGGCGCGCCGCCACCTTGCGTTTGTGACGGATCCCCACCCCGGCGATGACGATCGACAAGACAATCACCCCGATGACGAACGCTGCACCTGCGATCCATCCGGTGGTCGGTGTCGTACGACCGGTGAGCTCGGTCCGCAACGCGGTTCGCCACTGACCCTCGATCTCCGACCACACGGCTCCGTCCGTTTCGAGGAGGACTTCGGTCCCGTGGTTGGCAACGGCGAAGTCGATGAAGTCACCTATCGAGGACACGTTCCGCTCAGGGTCCCAACTCCTCACGAGTTCCTGTTGGCCGCCTGTCCAATCGACGAGCGACTCGGATTCGAACCAGTTCGCACCGAGTTGCGCCCGATGGTCATACGGAAGGCTCTCAAGGACCCGCGCCCGATACCAATGCGATATCACATCGGCGATCGGCTGCGGGAAGGGTTCGCCACCGTTGTTCTGGAAGAGCGCCTGCTGGGACATCCCGAATGCGAGTGCAGGAGCCACCAACCCGACGGCGCCCCTCGTGTCCATCACAAACAACGGTGGGTCCAATTCGGTTACCACATGGAACAACTGGCTTCCGACTCGGTACCGCTCCCTGTCGAAGGTCGAGTCCTCTCCGACAAGGCAGACCCGCATGGAAACCGGACCGATCTCCTGTGTGATCCATCCCTCACTCAGGGCGGCCTCACTGCGGAATCGGTCGGCAACACCGCCCGGAATCGCCGATCCCTCGATGGCGATGTCGCCGTCAGAGATCACGGTCCACTCGGCTTCCGGGTACAAATCGCCACAGCCAGCCGTCGCGGCGCGAGCCGGACCGGATACACCGGTCAACGCCAGAATCGGCGCAACAATCAACATGACAGCGAGAGCTCGGACCATGCAGCAAAGATACCGACAAGGCCGAAGAATCGGACCATGTCGCGTTTCGCTCCCCCAGGGAAGGGTGGCCGCCGGGTTGTCGGGCGACCCTTGCGCACCCCGCTCGGGATTGGAACTATCTTCCAGCGCTCGGGTTGCTGTTACCCGATTCCCCCTATACGCTGAGAGCTTGATCGCATCGATATGCGGTTGGTTCAGCTGCCGGGGCGGAGCCCGAATAGGCCGGACGTAACGAACAAGCGAGATCCACGGAGCTTCGTGAGACCGCGAATACCATATGCATATGCAGGCCTGCTGATCATTGCCCTCGTGGCTGTGATCGGATTTGCAGCGTTCTCCACTTCCGGTGATAACGACGCACCCGATCAACAAGAGGCGGCCTCTGATTCGGAAGTCAATCCCAGGCTTTCTGCTCGCGTCGCGTCTGCGATTCTTGCGCTGCGTGTCACTGACACCAGCCCGAACCTGGTGACCCAGGCTCCCTCGACGACCGAGATCCCCGAGACGACGACAACGGAACTGTCGGTAGCCCTATCCGATGTTGCAGCCGACACATCGTCAAGCTCGTCCTCTTCTTCTTCCTCCTCCTCGTCTTCCTCCTCTTCTTCTACAACGACGAAGGCGACGACGACAACCACCACGAAGCCGCGCGACACGACACCACCCGCACTCAAGATCACGTCCCCGGCGGACGGCACCACCGTGTCGGATCGGATCGTGACCTTCAAGGGAACCTCGGAACCGGGAGCGAAGGTGTACTCCGGTCCTTACGACGCAAAGGTGGCAGACGATGGTGATTGGTCGATCAAGTTGGTGGTCGCCACGACAGGCGAGACCACGGCTCGGATCACCGCCGAGGATGCGGCAGGCAACACGACGCTCAAGTCCCTCACGGTCAAGTACGCCGCACCGGCCGCCCCACCTCCGCCAACTCCGACGACGACGCAGCCTTCCTCACCAACCACGACCTCGGCAGCCGAGACCTGGTCGCCACAGTGGCCAGCGGATTCGGGTGGCAATCGGGGGGTCGAGGCCTGGCGACCACTTGTCGAGAAGTACTGGCCAGCCAACCTTGTCAACTGTGCACTCAACCTCATCCAGCTCGAGTCCAAAGGCAACGCACGCGCCTACAACAGTTCCGTCGGAGCCGAGGGTCTCTTCCAGCATCTGTCGAAGTACTGGAAGAGCCGTGCGAGAGCGGCGGGATTCCGGGATGCGAATGGGCTGTACGCAAGTCCGTACAGCGGCGAGGCCAACATCGCGGTCTCGTGGTACCTCGCGAAGAACTCCAATCCATGGCACAGTCACTGGTCCGTCAACCCGAGCAACGGACCATTGGAGTGCACCCCGTAAGACGGCGTATCATGTGGGCGTATGAACCACACGATGAAGAACGTCATCCGGATTGCTGGCGTGGTGGCCGGCCTCGCCGCAGCAGCGTGGGCGATGCGAGAACGCATGCTCCCCGATCCCCTGCCACCGTCAGACTCCCATGCTCGCTTCCGTTCGGGCACTGTCTCGCAGGGTGATGACCTGACCGAACTCAAGGGCATCGGTCCGGCGTTTGCTGCTCGCCTCAGCGAAGCTGGCATTGATACATTCGCCGCCCTCGCCCAGAGCGATCCCGAGTCGATCGCAGAACTCGCCAAAACCACCGAGACTGTCGCCGAACGCTGGATCGCTTCCGCAGCCGAACGTCTGTAGCCATGGTCTACCTCGCCGAACCGGAGCACCTCGGCGAACTGCTCCCCGACGAACCGCGGTATCGCACCGACCAACTCACGGAATGGCTGTACAAGCATCCCGTCCTGACTGCCGACGAGATGACGAACCTCCCAACCGACCTGCGGTCAGCGATAGGCGTTGACCTCTGGCCGTTCGTCGTCGAGGTCGAACAGGTCGGGGACGGTGGTGCGACACGCAAGTGGCTCTTCCGATGCCACGACGGATCAGCCATCGAGACCGTCCTCATGGGATA
>CAZDIQ010000011.1:6595-32970 GCA_964505525.1 uncultured Acidimicrobiaceae bacterium
AGTGGCTCTTCCGATGCCACGACGGATCAGCCATCGAGACCGTCCTCATGGGATATCCGAACCGCACCACGTTGTGTATCTCGTCCCAGGTGGGGTGCGCAATGGGTTGCACGTTCTGTGCCACAGGTCAGTTCGGATTCGATCGACACCTCATGGCCGGCGAGATCGTTGCGCAGATCGCGTATGCAAACGCCTTCCTGGCCGCGACTCCCCTACCGAGAAGTCCCGCGAGGATCACCAATGTCGTGTTCATGGGGATGGGCGAGCCGCTCGCAAACTACAAACACACGAGAGAATCGATTCGCAGGATGATCGAGGTCATGGGCATGTCGCCGCGGTCGATCACCGTTTCGACGGTCGGCTTCGTCCCCGGCATGCGCAAGCTGATCGACGAGCCCTGGCCGCTGAACCTCGCCGTGAGCCTCCACTCAACGATCCCGTCGGAGCGCACGACATTGGTTCCGATCAATGCCCGCTACCCCATCGACGACGTGGTCGATGCGGCACGGCAGTACTACGAGGCGAAGGGTCGGAGAGTCTCGCTCGAGTGGACACTCATTGCTGGAGCGAACGACTCGGACGAAGAGGCGATCGGGCTTGCAAGGATTGCTCGCGACATCCACGCTCATGTCAATGTCATCGCCCTGAACCCGACGCCGCTGAGCACGGATCGACCACCCGATCACGACCACGTCCGCAGGTTCCTCGGAACGTTGAAGCGGGAAGGAGCGAACGTGACCCTGCGAGACACGAGAGGACAGGACATCGACGCGGCATGCGGACAGCTTCGCCTCCGAGCAACCAACGGATGACCGGTACCATGACGGCTGATCGGAGAAAGGAATCGCATGCGGCTCGAGGTAGGACAGAAAGCTCCGGCGTTCAAGGCTCTTGACCACAACGGCGTGGAACGGACGAGCAAAGAATTCGAGGGCCGGAAGCTGGTTGTGTACTTCTACCCCAAGGCGTTCACCCCGGGGTGCACCACCGAGTCGTGCGACTTTCGCGACCGGCACGAGGTGCTTGGCGCCCGCGGGTACACGATCCTTGGTGTCTCACCCGACAAACCGGAGCGTTTGGCCGACTTCCGCGAGAAGTACAAGCTCCCCTTCGACCTGCTGTCTGACCCCGACCACACGCTGTCGGAGGCATTCGGTGCCTACGGCGTCAAGAAGAACTACGGACGCGAGTACAAGGGCATCATCCGCTCGACGTTCCTCATCGACGAGTCAGGGACGATCGAGGACGCCATGTACAACGTGAAGACCCTCGGCCATGCAAAGCGGGTTGCCGCGGGTATCGACGCCTGATGCCACGCATAACCACAGCCGTGTTCCCCGTCGGTGGATTGGGGACCAGGTTCCTGCCTGCGACCAAGGCTCTGCCGAAGGAATTGTTGCCCGTCGTCGACAAGCCGCTCCTCCAGTATGCGGTCGAGGAGGCGATGGAGGCGGGGATCGAGACGTTCATCTTCGTGACGGGTCGTGGCAAGTCGGCCATCGAGGATCACTTCGACATCTCATACGAGCTCGAGTCGACCCTCAGGACCAGAGGCGACTACACGACCATCGCGATGCTCGACCAGTTCCGGCCGGATTCGGGTCAGATCGCCTATGTGCGTCAGATGCAACCGCTCGGTCTCGGTCACGCGGTCTGGTGCGCACGACATCTCGTAGGCGACAACCCGTTCGCCGTCATTCTCGCCGATGACTTCCTCTATCCGAGCGGGGGCGTGCTCAAGTCGATGATCGACGAGTACGAAGCAACCGATGCGAACGTGGTGCTGGTGGAAGAGGTCGAACGCCAATACACGGCGAACTACGGAATCATCACACCGGGCCAAACCACTGAATCCGCCACGCAGGTCACAGCGATCGTCGAGAAGCCACAACCACAGGACGCACCGTCGCTCCTCGGTGTGATCGGACGCTACGTCCTACATCCGTCGATCATGGACATATTGGACGACTTGGGAACCGGTGCGCTCGGCGAGATCCAACTCACCGACGCCCTTGCGACGAGTCTCAGGGATCGCGAGCTCCATGCCGTGCGCAACACAGGGATGCGATTCGACTGCGGTTCCAAGCTCGGGATGATTCGTGCGATGCTTGCGGTTGCTCTTGATAGACCCGATCTGGGGCCACAGGTGCGAGCCATGATGACCGAGTTCAGTTGAAAGAGCGCGATCGGTCCGATACCTGAGACAATGTACGAAGTAAGACAAGGTGACCACATGACGAAACTCCATCTTCTCCACGAGCACGGACAGTCGATCTGGTACGACTTCATCCGCAGGGACATGCTTGAGGGCGGTGGTCTGGCGGACCTCGTCGAAGACGGGGTCAGGGGCGTGACGAGCAACCCGTCCATCTTCGACGGGGCGATCTCGAAGACGGACCTCTACGACGCGCAGATAGCGGAGCTCGGCAAGGTCAGCCCTGAGCAGGCGTTCGAGGCGGTTGCCATCGATGACATCAGGGCAGCCGCTGACATCCTTCGGTCGGTCTACGACGAATCCGACGGTGCCGACGGCTATGTCAGTCTCGAGGTCTCACCCAAACTCGCCCACGACACCGCGGGAAGCATCTCCAACGGCATGCGGCTTTGGGACACGGTCGACAGGAAGAACCTCATGATCAAGGTGCCTGCGACCCGGGAAGGCATTCCCGCGATAGAGGAACTCACGGCGGGAGGCATCAACGTCAATGCCACGTTGATGTTCTCGCTCGAGGACTATGAGGGTGTCGCCCAGGCCTACGTTCGCGGGGCGAAGCGAGCCTCGGATCCCGCGACGCTCGCATCGGTCGCGTCCTTCTTCGTGTCGCGCGTCGATGCATCGACGGACAAAGCCCTCGAACGCGTGGGAACCACAAGAGCCCGCGGGTTGATGGGCCAGGCGGCAATCGCCAACGCAAAGCTCGCCTATCGCCGGTATCAGGAGATCTTCGAGGGGGACGAGTTCGCGACGCTCGAAGCCGTCGGAACCCGACCACAGCGTGTCTTGTGGGCATCCACCTCGACCAAGAATCCCGATTACAGCGACGTCATGTACGTCGAGGAACTGATCGGACCCAACACGGTGAACACGGCACCACCCCAGACGATCGAGGCTTTCCTCGACCATGGTGTGGTGAGGGGCGGGTCGCTGCTCGAGAACGTCGACGAGGCGGCGAGGTTCATCGAAGCCCTTCCCTCCATCGGTGTCGACTTCGATGCGATAACCGATCAGCTCCAGATCGACGGGGTCTCGGCGTTCGCTGCTTCGTTCGATTCGCTCCTGCAATCCATCGCGGCGAAACAGCACCAGGTCGTTGCATGAAGATCAGCCTGGCCGGCTCCCTCTCGGATCTCGGCATCGACGCAGCGATCTCCCGATGGGAGGACAACGCCCTCATGGCGCGCATGTGGCAGAAGGACGCGACCGTCTGGTTCGACGAACCGACCGACGAGATCTCGGACCGGCTCGGGTGGCTCGATCTGCCAGAAGCATCCCAGAGCGAGCTCCGGCGGATCGATATGTTGGCGAAGGATGCGCACGCCGCACACATCAGCACCGTTGTGCTGTGTGGCATGGGTGGCTCCAGCCTCGCCCCGGAGGTGTTCGCGGCGTCCCTGCCCGTCGCCGGTGGCTTTCCCAAGCTGATCGTTGTCGATTCGACGCACCCCGATGCGATCGCGGATGTTTCTGGGATGATCGACCTGGATTCGACGTGGTTCATTGTCGCATCGAAGTCCGGTGGAACGCTTGAAACCCATGCATTCATGGAGTTCTTCTGGGCCCAGATGGCTGATCGCACCGATTCACCGGGAGACCACTTCATCGCGATCACCGATCCCGGATCCGGACTCGCGGGCATCGGGAGCGACCGTGGTTTCCGGGAGGTCTTCCTGGCAAACCCGAACGTCGGAGGTCGATACTCCGCTTTGACACACTTCGGTCTTGTACCGGCAGGGCTCATCGGCGGCGACACATCAGCGCTCCTGTCATCCGCCAGGGCGGCGGAGGCCATGTGCGGACCCGACACTCCCCTCCCACACAACCCTGGCATGATGATCGGGGCCGCAATGGCCGCTGCGGCAGCCGTCGGGAGGGACAAGACCAGATTCGTCGGCAGTGGACCGGGCACGCACTTCGGGGTGTGGGCCGAGCAGCTCATCGCCGAATCGACGGGGAAATCGGGCACGGGGATCGTACCGATCGACCACGGTCCACCGAGGCCCGGCGCAACGGATGAACTCGTCATCTCGTTCGGAACGGACGCACCGGAAGATGCCGAGGTCAATGTCGAGTTCTCCGACCCGCATGACATCGGAGGGGCGATGTTCATCATGGAGGTCGCCACCGCCGTGGCCGGCGAAATCCTCGGCATCCATCCGTTCAACCAGCCCGACGTCCAAAGAGCGAAGGAGCTTGCGGCCGAAGCCATCGACGGGTCCCTGCGATCGACCACCGACCCGATCCCCTTGGATCACACCGACCTCGCACTCCGTCTCGACGACCTCCTCGACGGGGGCGGTTCGTACGTATCGATCCAGGCGTACGTGAACCCGACGACCGAGGCGAGCGGGGCTCTCGACGATCTGCGGACGGGTATCGCCACTCGAACCGATCTTGCGACGACCGTCGGGTTCGGTCCGCGGTTCCTCCATTCGACGGGGCAGCTCCACAAGGGTGGACCGCCCGGAGGACTCTTCATCCAGCTGGTCGACGAACCATCGCGAACCCTCGATGTACCCGATGCAGGATTCACATTCAATCAATTGGTCGTCGGGCAGGCTGCCGGGGACCGCCAGGCGCTGATCGACGCCGATCGCAAGCTGGTGTCGATCGACCTCGGATCCGAACCCGTCCGCGGCATCGCCGCCCTCACCGAGCTGGTCGGAGCGACACGATGACGACCGACGTCACCTTCGTGATTTTTGGTGCCACCGGTCACCTTGCCAGGACCAAGTTGCTTCCGTCGCTTGCGAAGGTCGTGGCCAACGACGGGATCAAGCGCCACGCCCTGATCGGCGTCGGTTCCCAACAACGCGATGCCGAGTCATTCCGTGCTCTCGTTGCCGACAGTCTCGGTGCTGCCAAGATCGACCCGCAGGTTGCCGATCGGTTCATGGACGGAGCATTCGCCTATCACGCCGTATCGGACCCGGATTCCTTCGATGCACTGCAGGCTGGAGTCGAGGGCATCGAATCGGCGAACGGACTGACCGGCAATCGGGTCCTGTATCTCGCCATCCCCCCATCGAAACTCGACGAGACGGTTGAAGGAATCGCAAGCGCCGGACTCAGCACTGCTCCCGGGTGGGTCCGACTCGTCGTCGAGAAGCCGTTCGGTGTCGACCTGGCTAGTGCGGAGACGTCCAACGCGATCATCCACAGCACCTTCGACGAGACCCAGGTGTATCGGATCGATCACTTCCTCGGAAAAGAGACCGTCAGGAACCTGCTCGTGTTCCGGTTCGCGAACAGCCTGTTCGAGCAGACATGGAACCGTCGACACATCCAGTCCGTGGAGATCACGGTTGCCGAGGAAGGTGGTCTGGACGGCAGGGCCGGATACTTCAACGAGAGTGGCACGGTCAGAGACATGGTCCAGAACCACCTGACCCAGATCATGACCCTCATCGCCATGGAGCCACCCGTCCGGATGAATGCCGCGTCGATCCACATGGAGAAGGTGAAGGTCCTCAACTCGATGCGACCGATCGGTCCCGGTGAGGCGGTGCTCGGCCAATACACCTCGGGCACGATCGACGGCAACCCTGTCATCGGATTCCTCGACGAACCCGATGTCCCCGAGGGTTCCGTGACGCCGACGTATGCGGCACTCCGGCTCCACATCGACAACTGGCGGTGGCAGGGGGTCCCGTTCTATCTCCGGACCGGGAAGCGGTTGTCCTCGAGGTCGACCGAGGTCACGGTCAGGTATCTGCGTCCGCCGGTGTGTCTCTTCCACACGGACTACGAGTGCCAGGGTCACCAGAACGTGCTGACCCTCAGACTGCAACCCGGCGAGGGGTTCGAGTTGCTGTTCGACGTCAAGCAGCCGGGCGATGACACCAACATCGCCCAGATCCCCTTGGCGGTCAGCTACGACGACATCATCAACTCGGCACCCGATGCGTACGAGACGCTCCTGGCCGACATCATCGAGGGCGACCAGACATTGTTCGTCCGTGCGGACGAGGTCGAAGCCGCGTGGGCCTTATACGAGCCGCTATTGCACCGAACCGATATCGACACCTATGCGGCTGGTACCGACGGTCCCGAGAGCGCGAAGCGCCTCATCACCACGTACCCCGGCGTATGGAGCGTCATCTAGGTCGTCGTCGCCGGGCAGCTCGAGGCGGAACACCGACTGGCCGTCGTGGTGGTATGTCAGGGAACCACGCATGAGCTCGGCGAGGGTTCTCGACACCGCAAGACCCAGCCCGACGGAACCCGGTCTCCCCGACGTGTCATGGGCACGCTCGTAGGGCTCGAAGATCCGTTCGCGGTCCGCCATGGAGATCGGTGCGCCGTCGTCGCGAACCTCGATGGCGTAGACGCCGGAGCGCGATGACCCGACGACCTCGATGTTCTGGCCACCGTACCGGATCGCGTTCGACATGAGATTTCGCAGGATCTGCCGGAACCGTGTCGGGTCGGCTTCGATGGTGGCGGCCTGGATGTCGGAGCGGATCGACTTGTCCGTCTGCCGCTCGAACCCGGCCATGACATTGTCGACTTCCTTCGAGACATCGACAGGCACGACCCTGACCGTCACGTTGCCGATGTTCGCCCGCGCAGCCACAAGCAGGTCCTCGATGAGGTCCGCCATGTCGAGGCTCTGCCCGACAAGCATTGACATGAACTCCTCCATCTCGGCCTCCGACAGGGTCCTCCATCGCTGGGAGAGTTCGTCTGCAAGACCGCTCACGACCGTGAGCGGGGTACGCAGCTCGTGCGACACGCTTGCCACGAAGGCGTCCTTTGACTGGACGAGGGCTTCGAGACGCTCGTAGGCACTGGCCCTGTCGACGGCGGCTGCGAGCACATTGGTGATCGAGTACAGGAAATTGACATCCTCCGACGAGTACACCCGCTCGGTCTCGGACAGGAGCACGAGTGTGCCGAATTCGATCTCCTTCCCGGGGATCATGAGTGCAATGCACGAGCGGAACCCGTGATCGAGCAGGGCAGGGGCAGCAAATCGGACCTCGGCCTCGGTGCGAAGCACCACGGGTGCCGCCGACATGTGGGCCCGATCGGCCACACCCGACAGCATCGATGGATCAAATCCGAGATCGGCGCTCTTGCCGACGACCTTGAAGCGACCTTCGCTGTCACGTCGCATCACCGCCACCGCGGATGCCCCGAGCACCTCACCCACGATCTGTGAGAGGGTTTCACAAACGGCCTGGACGTCCTCGGTCTCGAGGGCCAGTTGTCCGATGGATGCAGCGGCTTCCTGCTGGACGGCGCGGGACCACAGTTCGTCCTCGATGTCGCGCCGCGTGGTCACGTCGACCATGGCGCCCTCGAAGAATCTTCCGTCGGAAGTCTCGATGAACCGCGAGGTGTCCCTGATCCAGCGTTTCGCACCGTCCCTGCGGATCATCTGCCACTCGTAGCCCGCAACCACGCCGGCATCGCTGAGCATCCCGGCGAGTTGGTCCCTGTTCGCACTGTCGACGTAGTAGTCGGCTGCGTTCGTGCCGACGATCTCGCTGCGGTCCTTCGCCCCGAGCAGTTCGACTGCTGCCTGGTTGACATCGACGATCCGACCGTCGGGCTTCGATCGGTACAAGGCGACCGGAATCCGCTCGAAGAACATCTGATAGTCGACGGTCGTCTTGTGCAGCTTCTCCTCGGCAACTCGCTGGGCCGTTCGGTCGTGGAGCATGAGCTGCAATGCAAGCCGGTCGCCGTGGTCGACCGGGTTGGCCGAGAGCTCAACGATTCGGTCGGCCCCCGTGAGCGTGTGCAGAGCGATCGTCTCGCGATCGATCGCACCGAACTTGCGAAGGACCGTGCGCCGCAGCTTCTTGAAGGCCGGCAGCGAATCGGCGGTGACGCGTTCTGAGAATGCTGTGCCGACGATGTCGTCCGGTTCACAGTCGAAGAGCTGTCCGGCAGCCTGGTTTGCGTACACGACGATGTCGTCCAACACCACGACGAACGCGACCGGGGCCGTGTCCATGAGACTGCGATATCGCTGTTCACTCGTCTCGGGTGCGTATCGCAATCCTCCGATGTATTGGTTGATCGCCACGAACGAGATGTATGCACCCAGCATCCCGACGGTCGAGGCCACCATGACGTATGTCGACGGTGCGTCATCGACCGCAGGGAAACCGACGAGGAGACCTGATGGTTCCACCAGGGCGACGGCCTTGAGAGCTTGGAGGCCGACGGCTCCCCAACCGAGCACCCTCGCGGCGCTCGGGGTGTCAAGGAAGACCGAGAACGCCACTGCCAGCATGGCAACCAGCATGGACAGGCCCGCGCCCCCGGGTACGAAGAGCCAGATGCCGAACGAGATGATGAGATCGGACATCGCCGCCACCCGTACGCTTGACGCCTGCTCGACCCGGCGGGCGACGAGTGGGGTCACACCGGCAAGAACGATGGCTACGAATGCGAGAATGCGGGTGTCGGGGGTTCCGTACGGCGACAGGATGACCGGGACGCCGGCAAGGACGTACACGATGGAACGCACGCGCAGAAGCCGGGCTATCAGCGCGGATCGTTCAGTGCGCGCGGGCGGAGACGGATCCATGTCCGGTTCATCGGCACAAAACGGGGCAGCCTTGACGAACCGACACCATTTCCGACGGGGTTATGGCGCGGTGAATCCCGGGCCGTCTACGCGATCAGAGTTCCGCGTCGCATTCGCTGCCGGCGATGTCGCCCGATACCTCAACGCCCTGTTCAAGGTCGCTGAGGACGGAGGCGACCTTCTGCTTGATCTTGCCGACGTCGGGGACCGGGTGGTTGAAGTCGTCCCAGTCGGGCGCGAACGGGCCCGGTTGGAAACCGTACGTCGCCACATCACGGAAATCGAGGTTGGCTGCCATGGAGATCAGGTCGGGTGCGAACGAGACCGGGATGTCCGTGACGAGCGATCCGTCGAGAGCGTCGACGATGCCACCGAACCCTCGCAGGATCGTGAACGGCGATGACTTCGATGCGACCGCCCTCAACATGCACCGTTGACGCTGCATCCTCACGTAGTCGCTCGAGCCTTTGCGTGCCCGCACATAGGCAAGCGCTTCAGGGCCATCGAGATGGTGCCATCCCACATCGACGTCGACCTTGGCCCACGGTTCTCCTTCGCGTGGCGGTGAGACCTCGGATTGCAACGGGGTCTGGACGTACACATCGACACCGCCGATCGCAGACACGAGATCGACGAACGCCGCCATGTCGACAAGCGCGTAGTAGTTGATGCGCAGGCCGGTCGCTTCGCTCAGCACGTCGCGAAGGGCCGCCATGCCGGGATCCACCTCATTGGGGTAGGTACCGGTCCACTTGCGGGTGAACGGGTACAGAGCATTCAACTGCTCGGGGAAGCATTCGCAACTCTCGAACGGCACGGTCGTGGTCGTCGTCGGTTCCTCGGGCGGGATTGACGTTGTATCCCCCTCGGGCGGAATCGTTGTTGTCGCGCCGCTCTGGGTCCTCGACCGCGCTCGCATCTTGAGTTCAAGATCGACGAAAGCCTTCGACCACCGGTCGGGCAGCGGCATCTGGGCGAAGTTCCTCGGAAAGCTGAACAGCGCAGCCTTCCCTGTGCCCGGGTTGATCGTTGCGACAATCATCGTGTCCGTACGCAAGCCACCGCGCCCTGGTCCCGCGTCACCACCAGCGAGCAGGATCGTGACCCGATCCGTTCCGACACGCTCGGTGAACGGCAGCGCAGGGCTCGGTCTCGCCGCCTCGAGACGAGCTCGTGCTTCCGCCTCCCGGACCGCCACGGCTTCCGGGTCACCGAATCCGGCTTGGTAGAGCCGACCTCGCATGCGCATCTGGGAGACCGCCGCAACCTCGTAGGTGTTGATGATGGGGTCAGGAACAATGTCGGCGTCGGTCCCGATGGGGATGACAGGGACGACGGGTGGTCCATCCCCATCGTCAAAGGCGATGTCGATGAGACGGATGGCGTCGTACGTGAATTCGCCGACGACGAAATGCGGTATCGCGATCAGGCCGGCAATCACGATCAGACCCACCGCCGCGAAAGCGGTCATCCACGCCGGTGCAAATCCTCCTGCGACGCGATAGGCGTCGACGGCGCTTGCGACCCGCCAGATCCCTGCAGCGATGTTGACGGCGAACAGCGACCAGAGCACCGTCGTCGAAACGGCAGCGTTCACGATGTCTCGGGCGTCCGGAGTAGTGATCAGGATGGCGACGGTCACCGCCGCGATGGGAGTGAACCAGAGCAGACCCGCCAAGTACCGCCGGCAATACACATGGCCGAGTCCGGGGACGATGATGCTGAGGACGGCAGCAATCCAGGGATTGCGCGGACGAGCCGAGATGAGAATCTCACTGTCGGCAGTCGTCGCCATGCGTCACCCCTGTTTGCCTCACAGATCAAACGGTAGTCGTCGGAATGAATTGCAATCGTTCAGACGCGACACTCCGAATCGTCCCCCGTATCGAATGTCGTCGTTCGGTCGGCGCTGAGCGCGTACGTAACCATGGCCCGGATTCGCGCAAGGTCGGGTGTCGGCTTTCCCCGGAAGTCGGTCACCGGTGTGTAGTACGGGGGCACGAACCCGACCGTCGCGATGTCCTGGAAGTCAAGATCGCCGACATATCCAAGGAGCGTCGGGAGATACCGGACATCGATGTCGGTCTTGACGCTCGACGACATCGCCCTCGCAAGTTGGGAGAACCGCCCGATGACCACCGACGGGGTTGCCCTGGCGGCCACAGCCTTGAGGAGGCAACGTTGCCGCTGCATCCGTGTGTAGTCGCTACTCGAGCGCCGTTCGCGCACATAGCCGAGCGCATCGAGCCCGTTCAACCGATGCCATCCGGTCCCGACCGACATGGTGTGCCACTCCTCGCCTTCCTTGGCCGGCGACATCTCGATCGACACGGGACGCGTCACATACACGTTCACACCACCGAGCGCATTGACGACGTTGACGAAACCACCCATGTCGACGAAGGCGTAGTAGTCGATCTCGAGGTCGAGCATGATTTCGAGCACGTCACGAAGCGCGGCGAGTCCGGGATCCCGTTCGTCCGGGTAGGTGTCGACCCATCCCCGTGTGAAGGGGTAGATGGCATTGATCTGGTCGGGGAAACAGTGGCATGGCTCGAACTGGTCCGGCTCGCCGTCCCCGTCGGTGTCGGTCCATTTCCGACGTTCGTCCCATGGGGTCAATTGCTTCTCGAGGTCGACGAACGCCGTCGACCACTCGTCCGGGAGCGCAACGTGGGTCATGTTACGCGGGATGCCGAACACGGCAGCCTTTCCTGTCTCGACATTCAGCGTCACGACATTGATCGAATCCGCTCGTGACCCCGACCTCCCAGGGCCGCCGTCGCCCCCGACGAGGAGAATGGTGATGCGCTCGATGCCGTCGATGTCACTCCCCAGCCTGTCGGTGACAGACCGGTCGCGCGACGCGACGTACCGCGTCGCACCCGCAACGGCGTCCGGGTCCCCGACACCGGGTTGGAAGATTCGCCCGAGATCGGGGCGATTGTCGTACCGCCTGATCACGCGTTTCGGATCGGGCACCTGCGGGAGAATCTCATCCTCGGCGAACGGGTCGTCCGGTTCGGGGATGAACACAGGCGTGACCTCCTCGCCGTCGGCAACGAAGATCTCGTCGAGCGCGTGCGCTGCGTCGAGGGTGTATTGCGTCACGACGACGTGTGGCGCAGCCACCGCAACGCATAGGACGACGAGGAAAGTGATACTCCACCACGTCCGCTTCCCCTCCCCCACGGCAAATGCGTCCGTGACGGCCAGGATCCGCCACACGACGATTCCAAGGTTGACGATCAGGATCGTCTTGAGAACGGTGGGACGCACCGCATAGCCGATCAGGTCGAATGTGTCGAGGTCGAGGAGCCACACACCGAGGGCAAGACCGAGCAACGCTGGTGCCACGAAGATCAGGGCGCGCTTCCACCGCCCGAGATACCCCTGACCGAGGCCGGGAATCAACGCCGACAAGAATGCGGCTATGAGACCGTTTCGTCGCACGAGGTCCTCACTTGGTGTCCCCTTACGCATCGATGCTACGCATCGCCACCGTTTGTGTACTGAACTGGAGACGAAAAACTGGTACGACATGGTGGGGGCGGGTTCGCGCATTCACCGGTACCCTCACCCCATGCCTTTCCAGCCCATCCGTAACGTCGCGCTCATCGCGCATGTCGACCACGGCAAGACGACCCTCGTGGACGGGTTGCTCCACGCCGCTGGTGTGTTCGCTGACCACGAAATACGGGTTGACCGGGTCATGGATTCGAATGATCAAGAGCGCGAACGGGGCATCACGATTCTCGCCAAGGCCGCGTCGATCCAGTGGCGCGGCACAAAGATCAACCTCGTCGACACGCCCGGACACGCAGACTTCGGGGGCGAAGTCGAACGTGCACTTGCGCTCGTCGACGGCGTTCTGCTCCTTGTCGATGCCGCCGAAGGGCCGATGCCCCAGACCCGATACGTCCTGTCGAAGGCGCTTGCCAAGTCGCTCCCCGTCGTTGTGGTCGTGAACAAGGTTGACCGCTCCGACGCCAGGGCGAAGGAGGTCGTGGACGAGATCTACGAGCTGTTCTTCGACCTCGACGCAGGTGAGGACCAGATCGAGTTCCCCATCGTCTCTGCGATCGCTCGCAAGGGCATCGCTATAACGGGAATCGGTATCCCGACTGAGGGTGACACTCTTGCCCCGATCCTCGAGGCGATCGTCGACACGATCCCGGCACCGACAGGCAACCCGGCTGCACCGCTCCAGGCGCTCGTCACCAGCCTCGACGCAAGCGACTACCTCGGTCGCCTCGCCATCGGGCGGGTCATCGAGGGCACCATGACCGCAGGTGAACAGGTCATGCTCCTTCGTGCCGAGGGATCAGACCCCGTCAAGAGGAAACTGGGCCAGCTCATGGGGTTCGAGGATCTCGGCCGGACCGATGTTGCCGATCGGACGGCGGGGGATCTCTTCGTCGTTGCCGGGTTCCCCGAGGTGCAGATCGGCGACACATTCGCAGATCCCGATGCCCCCGTTGCCCTCCCGCGACTTGAGGTCGACGAACCGGTCCTTCGCATGACGTTCGGTGTCAACACGTCACCGCTTGCTGGCACAGAGGGGTCGTTCGTGACATCCCGTCAGATCCGCGAACGTCTCGACCGCGAGGTGCTCGGCAATGTTTCGATCCAGATCGGTGATACGCCATCGCCCGAGGTCATCGAGGTCGCGGGCCGCGGTGAGTTGCAGCTCGCGGTACTCATCGAATCGATGCGTCGTGAAGGTTTCGAGATCCAGGTGTCGAGACCGGAGGTGATCGTGAAGGTCATCGATGGTGTCGACCACGAGCCTGTCGAGACCGTGACCGTTGACGTCCCTGACGAGTACGTCGGTGCCGTCACGCAGGCCGTCGCTCCCCGCAAGGGGCGCATCGAACAGCTCCTCCCCGGCGACAACGGTCGGACCATCCTGACCTTCAACGCGCCGTCGCGTGGTCTCCTCGGACTGAGGACCCACCTTCTGACGATTACGAGAGGCACGGCCCTCGTCAACATGCGACACGAAGGCTGGATCCCATGGGTGGGTGAGCTGCCTCACCGTCACGGCGGCGCCATGGTGTCCGATCGGCGCGGGACGTCGAGCGGGTTCGCCCTCGACAATCTCCAGAAGCGTGGAGAACTGTTCATCGAGCCCGTCGTCGAGGTCTACGAGGGAATGATCATCGGGGAAGCGTCACGACCGGAGAACATGGTGGTCAATCCGACCAAGGGCAAGCAGCTCACCAACATCCGGACCCACTCGACGGATGAGGCCATCAAACTGAAGCCACCGAGGGACATGGGTCTCGAGCCCGCCATCGAATGGATCGCCGCCGACGAACTCGTCGAGGTGACACCGAAGTCAATCCGCATCCGCAAGAAACTCCTCACCGAAGCCGAACGCAAAAGAGCAAAACAGCAGTAGGAGCTGTCAGCTTTCAGCCCTCAGCCCTCAGCTTTCAGCCGGCGCCTTGCTGGGTCTGTCATCTGTCCTCTGTCATCAGTCCTCTGCAACCAATCCATAATCCATGATCCAGTTCGGAAAGCTGAAAGCTGAAGGCTGAAAGCTGAGGGCTCTCCTAAACCATTCCCAGGGATCTTTTCGTCTTCGGGCCGACGAGGCCGTCCACCCACAGACCGTTGTACTTCTGGAATGAGAGAACAGCTTTGAGGGTTATCGGCCCGAAGATCCCGTCGGGGTTTCCGGCTTCGAACCCGTTCGTCTTGAGCGACTTCTGCAGCACCTTGACATCGCTGCCCTTCGATCCGATGGACAGCACGTCCTTGCTTGAGTTCGGGAACTTGAGGCCCGAGATGGCGGTCTTGGTCTCCCGACCGACGACGCCGTCGACTCCCAACCCGACGGCAGCCTGGAACTTCTTGACGGCGGTCTGGGTGTTCGGACCGAAGTGCGCATCGATCGTCCCCACGCTGTAGCCGAGGTCGGTGAGCGAGTTCTGGAGGACCCGTACGTCTGCTCCGTTGGTTCCGATCGTGAGCGGCCTGGCTCCCCCGACCAGAGGATCCCTCGGACCTTTCCCGACATCATTGCCACCGGCTTTCACGAGCGAGGTGTACGGGTTGACGACAACACCCTGGCGATTGCGCAATTCGAAGTGAAGGTGTGGTGTCGTGCTTTCCGCGTTGCCACTGTCACCGACCCATGCGATGTGTTGACCTGCGGTCACTCGCACGCCGGGAGTGATCGCACGTTTGATCCCCCATCCCTTCCCGTCGTCGGTCCCCGTCGTGTCATTGTCGAGGTGGAGGTACCACGACTCCCACCCGTCGTCATGGCGGATGACAAGCGAGCAGCAACGATCGGGGTTCATATGACTCTGTGCGGTCCAGTTCACGTAGAGGACCACACCGTCGGCTGCGGCCACGACCGGCGTCATCTTGTCCGCAATGATGTCCTGACCCGTGTGGAAACCCTGGGTCCTACCGGCCCAGAATGTGTCGTTGAAGTGATGCGTTCCGACGACCGGGAACACGAGCCGGTATTCGACATCCTCCCCCATGTCGTGCGCAACAGCCGGTGGCGCGGCATTGAGGGTTGCGGCAAGGACGAACAGTGCCCCAAGTGCGAGCACGATTCGCTGGATGACCCGGTCGCGCGTGGTGGCGTTGCGAATGGACATATTCGCGTATCGGTCGATGGCGGGATGAGCCTTAGGGAAGAGCCTTTTCAGCTCTCGGCGTTCAGCTCAGATCACGGATTATGGATGATGGATCGGTTGCTACTGCAGAGGACAGAGGACAGAGGACAGACCAGCACAATGCGGAAAGCGAACTGTGGACTGTGGACTGTGGACTATGGACTGTGGACTGCGGCCTGTGGACTTGCTTGGCTCGCGAAGCGAGCCCCTATTCGACTGGGGCTATCACCTGGGGTACTGGGTCGATAACCCATGTGCCTCTCGCCGCATCGACGGAGACCTGGGCAGCTTCGAGGGCGTTGAGAAACCAGGTATCGACCACCTCGGCTCGAGCACGGCTGTTCAGATACTCGAAGACCACAGCCGGTTCGGCGGTGGTGCGGGAGTCGACCCTGATGATGTGGTACCCGAATTGGCTCTCGACGGGTTCCGTCGGAACGCCGATTTCCGCGACCATCGTCGCTTCGGCGAATTCAGTCACATAGCGCGCCGGGGGGTAGCACCCCAGGTCGCCACCGTTCGCCCCTGAACCGGGATCCGTCGAAACCTCGGTTGCGATCACTTCGAACTCATCGCCTGCACCCAGTCGGGCAACAACATCGGCAGCTTCCTCCTCAGTCGCAACGAGGATGTGATGCGCACAGACTTCCGTCCATTCGAGCGGGGAATCGTCGAGTGACTGCTGAACCTCTTCATCCGTGGGCGGAACGACGAGGTCGGCAAGTTCATCGTCGATTCGGTCCTGGATGATCAGCTGCACGGCGAACCGACGAATACCTGACTCGGAGGCGTTGACGGACTCAAGGTACGTCTCAAGGTCAGGTGCAAGGGCGGCAGCCACAAGCTCGGCAACTTTTGCGTCGACTTCCTCGTCGGTGGGAACGATGCCGAACTCTGCCGCAGCGGCCTGTTCGACTGCTTCCCATTGGATCGCGACACCCAAGTACGTGAGGAAATCCGCATCACGGATGTCGTCGGCGTCGCGCACGAGGCTCGTGACGCCGCTGTACGTCAGATCTTCATCCCCGACAGACGCGACGACTGCCGAGGAACTGGCGCACGCTGCGATCGTCAGCGCGAGGACCGCGACCAGCGCGGATAGAGGCTTCATTGTTCTTTGACCTTTCAGATTCATGGACCAAGGGTATGGACACATGCTCCCTACGACCCACGTCGAATCTGAGAATCGGGTAAGGAACCAAACCCCCGCCTCCGTGCGTCAGATTGCCAAGAGAAAGGGAGTGGTGGATGAACAGAACACCGATCATCGTTGCAATTGCCGCAGTAGCTGTCGCCCTGACAGCGTGCACACCATCCGTTACGGTCCAACAACCCGCAGAAGGTTCCGCCACAGGGATCTCCGTGAGCGGGGAAGGCGAAGTGACAGGCACGCCCGACACATTGACGATGACGTTCGGGGTTCTCGTCACCGAGGACAGTGTCAGCGAAGCCGTGTCGGTCGCAGCTGAGAAGGCGGACGCTGTCATCGCTGCGCTGAAGGCGAACGGAGTTGCCGAATCCGACATCCAGACCTCGAACTACTCGATCTGGCCGGAGTATGACTACTCGAGCCAGAAGCAGGTGCTCGTCGGCTACACGGTCAACAACAACGTCACGGCCAAGATCAAGAACATCGACACCGCGGGCGCAACCATCGATGCCGTCGCAACCGCTGGGGGCGACAACGTGACGGTCAACGGTGTGGCATTCTCAATCGAGGACAACGAGGCGTTGATCACCGCCGCCCGCGATGCTGCATTCGCCGATGCCAAGGCGAAGGCCGAGCAACTTGCCAGCCTGGCCGGTGTCACCCTCGGCGATCCCATCTCGATATCGGAGTCGTTCTCGCCTTCGCCACAGCCGATCCGGTACTACGAGTCTGCCACAGCGGCCGATGGCGCCGAGACCCCGATCAGCCCCGGGGAACAGAGCGTCATCGTCTCGATCGCCGTGCAGTTCGCCATCTCAGGCTGAACAAGGACATCGAACCAGGACATCCCAGGGGTTCGGATCATCATTCCGAACCCCTGATTTGCCCACATTTGTGGTCAAACGGGTATGCACGATTTGGAGGTCGAAGGTATGGTGAACCATGATTCGTCGCACACAAAGGGTAAACGTGGCGAATCGGGGACGCCGCCCAATGGCGGAGCAGGGAGCGGAATGGCGGTTCTGACAAAGACCTTCTGGGTCGTCGGTATCTTGCTGGCGGTCGCCGGCTGTGGAGACTCGAGCGCGGAGGAGACCACCACGACCACCATCGCATTCACGTCGACATCGGAGTCGAACACGACCACGACGACCACGACGCTTGCGGAAACGACGACCACCACTCTGGCGGTGAAGCAATCCGCAACAGCGACGATCTATCGCGTCCAGCTCGACTTGAAGGCTCTTGACCTGTTCGACGGTCAGGTTGATGGCATTGCAGGCGAAGAGACCCAGGAGGCCCTCAAGGCATTCCAGACGCAACAGGGAATCCCCGCCGACGGGGAATTCGGACCCCAGACCGACTCCAAACTCACGCCGCTGCTCATCGCAAACACGGCGTATGTCGAGGAGCTCCAGGAGCGGTTGACCAAGATTGGTGTCTACACAAGCAAGGTCGACGGTGTCTACGGCAAGGGGACCAAGGCAGCCGTTGAGAAGGTCCAAGCCTCCTGCGAAATCGAGAAGACCGGCATGATCAATATCGCGACGAGGATCTGTATAGATCAGGCCTGAGGTAGCAGCGCTCCTCGCTCTCTTCCAGCTTTGATCTCTCCCGTTCCAGCCCGGTTAGGTGATGGATGATGGATGATGGATGATGGATGATGGATGATGGATGATGGATGATGGATCATGGATTCTGGATGATGGACCAGCTCACAGCTTTCAGCCGACACGTCGTTGTCTGTCCTCTGTCATCTGTCATCTGTCCTCTGAGACCGATCCATCATCCATCTTCCATCATCTCGTTCCGTAGTTTCGAGATGATGAGGTGAGAGCCGAGAGAATGGGAGCACCGAAGGCTGGATCTAGTGCCCTCGGCGTGTTCCCCCGTACTTCATTCGGGTGTCGCTCATCGACGCTGGGGCGGCCTCGTCGTTGTTGATTCCGGCGGCGACGATCTCGCCGATGAAGAACGTGTGCGTCCCACACGGGACCGCGTTGGTGACACGACATTCGATCCACACGATTGCATCGTCAAAGATCGGTGCCCCGGTTTCGCCCTCGGTGATGGGGAACCCGTTCAGCGTCATGCCATCTTTGGTGGCGGGCTTCGAGAACTTCACGAACGGGCGCGTGTTTTCGGCATCCCAAAGGTTGACCGTGAACGATCCACCCTCCTCGATCAGTCGGTGGGTCACGGCGACCGTGTCGATTCCGACCCCGATCAGCACAGGGTCCTGGGACACCTGGGTTATCCACGATGTGGTCATCCCGTTCCACTCGTCACCCGATCGCGAACCCACCAGGGCAAGAGCGTTGGGAATCTTCCACGTGGCAGCGTTGAGAAGTTCCGCAGTGAGTTCCATGGATGGAGCATAGGTCGAGCGCGAAGCGCCGAGGTACCAGTCGGTCCTGTGCCAGTCCACAGTCCACAGTCCACAGCTCGCTGTGCGCTCTCTCGCTCTGCGCTTTCCGAATCCCGATAAGTACCGATACGCTCGCTGCGCTCGCTCCCGACCGAGCAGAGGTCGAAGGGGAGACGCGAGACATGTGCATTCGGGGTGCCGGCTGAAAACTGATGGCTCTGGACTTCGGACTTGCTGGTCGGCCCTCTGCCTGTCCTCAGCGATCGGTCCTGATCGGTCCATCGCCACACCCGGGAGACCACTGTCGTTCTCGACGGTTCTGAGTGTCACTCGGCTTTCGCGACTTCTGCGTCGTATTCTGCTCGGGCTATGGACAACCGCCTTGCCGTGAGTGTCGTGGGTCTTGTGGTCGGCCTGATCAGTGCCGTCCTGCTGCTTTCGTTCGCCTCGTTGGTGTACGCAGGGGATCTTGCACCCTTCCTTCCCCTCGGATCGGCTCTCATCCTCCTTGGCGTCGCTTTGATGAACCTGGTCGCGGCGCGATCCTCCTCGATGCCCGGGACTGTCATGGTCTCTCAGGACACCACGACCGCCCTTGTGGCGGCGACGCTCGCTGGGGTCACCGCCTCGGTTGTCGCGACACAACGCCTTGGCACCGCCCTGGCCGTGCTGATCGTCGGTTCCGTGCTCACCGGAGTCGTGATGCTTGTGCTCGGCTGGCGCAAGGCAGGCAACCTCGTCAGGTACGTGCCGGTTCCTGTGATGGGAGGATTCCTCGCAGGTACGGGATGGCTCCTGCTCGTCGGTGCCACTGAGCTCACGACGAACGGCTTCGACTGGTCTCCTGTTGCGGTTGCCAATCTGGTGGCTGCCCTCGGGATCGGTCTGGCCCTCACACTTGCGATGCGTGCAGGGCGAAATGCGGTAGCCATCCTCCCCGCAGTGGTCTTCGGGACGGTCATCGGGTTCTATCTGCTCCTCCTGATCTTCGATGTCTCGATCGAGCGGGCGAGAGAGCTCGGCCTTCTCCCCGTTCTCCCTGAGGCGCTCACGTGGTCAACGGTTTCATCGGTGTCCGTGGATTGGGGGGCGGTTGCGTCCGCGCTGCCGCAGCTCATGGTGATCCCGGTGGTGGCGTCCCTTGGCATGTTGCTGAACGTCGGAGGTCTCGAACTCCTGGTGAAGCGCGATGCCAATCTCGATCGCGAGCTTCGCACGGCGGGTTGGTCGAATCTCGCCGGTGCCCTTACCGCGGCGCCTGCCGCGTATCCGACCCTGAGCCTGTCCGCCCTCGGGTTCAGGCTCGGTCTGCACAGTCGAGCCGTGCCACTCATCGCCGCAGGCGTGTGTGCGTTGGCGGCGGTGACCGGACCACGCCTGGTCTCGTTCGTTCCAACAGCCCTCGTGGGTGGGGCGCTGCTCATGGTCGGCTTCGGCTTTCTCAGCGATTGGCTCGTGAGTACACGCAAGCGCATGCCATTGGCCGAGTACCTCCTGATCTGGGCGATCGTCTTCGTGATTGCGGTATTCGGCTTCGTCCCAGGTGTCCTCTTCGGGATGGCGGCGGCGATTGTGCTCTTCACGGTCAAGTACAGCCGGCTCGATCCGATCCGCCATATGTTCGTCGGGTGGGAGAGGACGAGCACGATCGACAGGAGCCCGGCCGAGCAGGAGATTCTTACCCGAGCGGGCGCGAAGCTGCTCGTTGCCGAGCTGCAGGGCTTCTTGTTCTTCGGGACGGCACACAAAGCCGTCGCGGCGGTCGAGAGACAGATCGAAGGGGGCGACTTGTCGCTCCTGGTCCTGGACTTCCAACGGGTCGACGGGTTCGATGCAACGGCCGTCTCGTCGTTCAACCGTCTTCGCCAGATCGTTGCCGAGGCGGGTGCCGAACTGGTCGTGTCCGGTACCGATCCCGCCCTTGCGACTGCGTTTGCGGAGATGGAGTCCGGCTGTGCGGTGACCTTTGTCCCTGACATCGACAGGGCTCTTGAATGGTGTGAGGAGCGGATTCTGGTCGACGCTGGGAAGGTCCCGTCTGTGCAGGTCGATGTCATGGCGGATCGGGTCTGGCAGAAGCTCATCGCACACATGGAGCGGATCGAGCTTGACGAGGGTTCGGTGTTGGTCGATCAGGGCGACGATTCCAACAGCATCTATCTGGTCGAGCTCGGTCGGGTCGCGATTGAGCGGCGTGTCGATGACGCAAGGTGGCAGCGAGTCCGGTCCGTCGGTCCAGGCAATCTGATAGGTGAGATTGCCTTCTATCTCGGTGCAGGACGAACCGCCAGACTCCGCGCCGAGCGCCCGACGGTCGTGCTGCGGTTGTCGCCACAAGGCATCGCCCGTCTTGAGGAAGCCGACCCAAGCACCGCCATTGCGTTCCACAGGGCGGTCGCACAGACGATGGCTCTCAGGCTTACGTCGACCAACGAGTTCGTGAGTGCCCTCCTTCGATGACGCCTCCGTCCACAGTCCACAGTCCACAGTCCACAGTCCACAGTCCACAGTCCACAGTCCACAGTCCGCAGCCACGGTCCACAGTCCACAGTCCTCTGTCCTCTGTCATCTGGACAGCCTCGTTCCCCTACAATCTTGTTATGGCTGACAAACCCATCTACATCGACGGATTCACCCACCAGTTGCAGGATTCGGATCCCGAGGAAACGGGTGAGTGGCTTGCAGCGTTCGACGACGTGATCACATCCGAGGGCAAGACCCGCGCCCGCTACCTGATGGCGAAGCTGACGGAGCAGGCATCGATCCGCAACGTCGGGGTCCCCGGTTCCGTGTCGACGCCATACATCAACACGATTCCACCGTCCGAGGAAGCCCCATTCCCGGGTGACGAGGAAATCGAGCAGCGCATCCGCTGGATGATCCGCTGGAACGCGGCTGCCATGGTGATCCGGGCCAACATGGCAGCCGACGGGATCGGCGGTCACCTGTCCACGTTCGCATCGTCGGCAACGCTGTACGAGGTCGGGTTCAACCACTTCTTCCGTGGCCACGGTTCGGGTCAGCCAGGCGACCATGTGTACTTCCAGGGTCACGCGACGCCGGGGATCTACGCCCGTGCGTTCCTCGAGGGACGCCTCGACGAGACGGATCTCGAGAACTTCCGGCGCGAGATCAATGGTGGTCTGTCGAGCTATCCGCATCCGCGCCTCATGCCCGAGTTCTGGGAATACCCCACGGTCTCGATGGGTCTCGGACCTATCAATTCGATCTACCACGCGCAATTCTTGCGCTACCTCCAACAGCGCGGTCTCGACGACACACGCGATTCGCGGGTTTGGGCATTCATCGGTGACGGTGAGACCGATGAACCGGAAACCCTCGGCTCCATCTCGCTCGCGGGTCGCGAAAAGCTCGACAATCTGACCTGGGTCATCAACTGCAATCTGCAACGCCTTGACGGACCTGTGCGTGGCAACGGCAAGATCATCCAGGAGCTCGAGGCCATGTTCCGCGGTGCGGGGTGGAATGTCATCAAGGTCATTTGGGGATCCGACTGGGACCGCCTGCTTGCCAAGGACACAACGGGGGCTCTCGTCGAGAAGATGAACACAACCGTCGACGGGGAGTATCAGCGATACAAAGCCGAGTCGGGGAAGTACGTCAGGGACAACTTCTTCGGTCCGGAGCCCGAGCTCCAGGCCCTGGTATCCGACATGTCCGACGACGAGATCTGGGATCTACGACGCGGTGGCCTCGACTACCGCAAGATCTACACGGCGTACGACGCTGCGACCAAGCTCGAGGACGCACCCACCGTCATCCTTGCGAAGACGATCAAGGGTTGGACGCTCGGCCCCGAGGTAGCGGGCAAGAACGCAACCCATTCCATCAAGAAGATGTCGCACGACCAACTGATGGCATTGCGCGATCGCCTCCGACTCAACGACCGGATCAGCGACGCCGACCTCGCCGATGGCATACCGCCGTTCATCAGATTCGAAGAAGGCTCCCGAGAACAGCAATACCTCATGGATCGCCGGGCGAAACTCGACGGTGTGATGCCGACACGCGGGATTCCGTTGCGTTCCCCCATCGAGATGCCGTCCCACGAACCATTCGCCGAGTTCGAAGGGGGTTCGGGCACGGTCGAGGTGTCGACGACCGGAGTCTTCACACGCTTGCTGCGCGGGTTGACCCGCGATACAGCCTTCGGTAAGAGGGTCGTCCCGATCATCCCCGACGAGGGACGCACCTTCGGGATGGATGCGCTGTTCAAAGAAATCAAGATCTACGCATCGCAGGGACAGCTCTACGAGCCGGTGGACCACAACCTGATCCTGTCGTACAAAGAGGCCAAGGACGGCCAGATCCTCGAGCAGGGCATCACTGAAGCCGGGGCGACCGCGAGTTGGATCGCGGCCGCCACGTCGTATGCAACGCGCGGTGTCCCCATGGTTCCGTTCTACTCGTTCTACTCGATGTTCGGATTCCAGAGGGTCGGCGACATGCTGTGGGGAGCTGCCGACGCCCGCGCCCGAGGATTCCTCCTCGGTGCAACAGCGGGTCGCACCACACTTCTTGGCGAAGGACTCCAACATCAAGATGGTCACAGCCATGTGCTTGCGAGCGTCGTGCCCCCCTGCCAGGCGTACGACCCGGCATTCGCCTACGAGATTGCCGCGATCATCGAGGACGGTCTCAAGCGGATGTACGTGGACAACGAGGACATCTACTACTACCTCACCCTGTACAACGAGAGCTATGTGCAACCCGCGAAGCCCGAGGGCTCCAACGACGGAATCCTCGCCGGTCTCTACCGCTTCGATGCAGGTCCCGATGGTGACCTGAGGGCGACGATCCTGTTCTCGGGCCCGAGCCAGAAGGCTGCCCGGGAGGCGCAGACCGAACTCGTGGACAAGTACGGGATAGCCGTCGAACTGTGGAGCGCCACGTCGTACAAGCGGCTGCGCGAACAGGCACTCGAGGTCGAGCGTTGGAATCGACTCCACCCCGAGGCAGACCCCCGGACCCCATGGGTGACCAAACAGCTCATGTCGTCCAAGGGACCCATCATTGCTGTCACGGACTACATGAAGACGGTTCCTGACCAGATCGCTCCCTACGCCCCGAGAGCGTTCAGTTCGCTCGGCACCGACGGATTCGGGCGCAGCGACACCCGCGAACAACTGAGGGATTTCTTCGAGACCGACATGCGCCACGTCGTCGTCGCGACACTTGCTGCGCTCGCTGCCGGTGGAACCATCGACCCAAGCGTGGTTTCCCAAGCTATCACCGACTACGGAATCGACCCCGACACGCCCGCTCCCTGGCTCAGATAGCCACCTGAGGACGCCGTTTCCATCACCGCCCATTTTCCGAGGATGGAGTTAAGCCACCTTGGAGAATCCGTAGTGTCACACCACTCGCTAGCCTGCGGAGGTGGGTGAGCATCCTCACCCAACCAATGGAAACTAAGGAGGAACAAGACGATGAGACGTAAGAATCTCTGGTTCTTGGCCGTCATAGCGTTCGCCCTTGTGGTGAGCGCGTGTAGTAGCGGTACGACCCAAGACTCAACAACAACAACTACAACGAGTACGCCACCCTCGGACTTCGTGGGCAAGGTTCTCGATTCGGGCGGATGTGGCGTGGATGGCTACGAAGGTCGTGTCGACAAGATCACGGCCCTTGACGAGCACACCGTCGAATTCGCACTGTGTGGTCCGCACCCGGCGTTCCTTGCGCAGATCGCGTTCGGCGTGTTCGGCATCCAGCCTGCGGAACACCTCGAGGCAACGGGTGGGGCTCCGCTCGACAACCCGATCGGGACCGGCCCGTACTCGCTCCAAGCTTGGACGCGAGGAAGCGAGGTCGTGTTCGCACGCAACGACGACTATTACGGCCAGAAGGCACCACACGCAACCGCAGTGTTGCGCTGGTCCACGGAAAGCGCAGGACGCCTCTTGGAACTGCAGTCAGGTAACGCCGATGGAATGACCTTCCCCGGTGTTGACGACTTTGCAGTCATTGAGAGTGATCCGAACCTGACGTTGCTCGACAAGCCAGAACCGAACATCTTCTACGTGGGATTCACGGATACGCACGACATGTGGGGTGATGTCAACGTCCGCAAGGCCGTTGCTCTCGCCATCGATCGTCAGCGCATCGTCGACACCTTCTACCCCGAAGGGTCCGAAACGGCCACCCACTTCACACCATGCTCAGTAGAGATGGGTTGTGAGGGTGAAGACTGGTACGACTTCGATCCGACAGAGGCGAAGAGGCTCCTTACCGAGGCCGGATATCCGGATGGCTTCGCAACGAGCATCTACTACCGCGACGTTGTTCGTGGCTATCTGCCGACACCGGGTCTTGTTGCTGCTGACATCCAGGCTCAGCTGAAGGAGAACCTGAACATCGACGTAACCGTCGAGCCCGTGGAATCGGGCGAGTTCCTGCAGAGGTCTTCTGCTGGTGACCTCAACGGTCTCCACCTGCTCGGTTGGACCGGTGACTATCCGCACGTGACGAACTTCTTGGACTTCCACTTCGCGGAGAACAACCTGCAGTTCGGTAACCCACACCCGGAGATCTACGGACCACTCCTTGCGGCCAGCCAGACAGCGAGTGTTGCCGAAGCAGCTCCGCTCTATGAAGAGGCGAACAACGCCATCAGGGAGTTGATCCCGATGGTTCCGATCGCGCACGGTGGCGCTGCTTATGCAGCAAAGGCGTCTGTGACCGGTGCGTTTGCACCACCATGGGGTTCGACGCTGTTCAACTTCTGGGACAACGGCAGCGACACACTCGTGTTCGTCCAGAACGCAGAACCGATCTCCCTGTACTGCGCTGACGAGACCGACGGCGAGTCCCTCAATGCCTGCGCGCAGGTGATCGAGGCCCTGTACTCGTACGACCAGAACGGTCTCGTCCAGCCACAACTGGCAACGGAATGTGTGCCGAACGATGACCTGTCCGTGTGGACATGCTCACTCCGTCAGGGAGTGGTGTTCCACGATGGATCGACGTTCGACGCAAACGACGTTGTCGTTTCGTACACGGCCGGTCTTGACGCAGCATCGCCTCTCCATGTGGGGAACAGCGGTGTGTTCGAGTACTACGACTATCTGTGGAACGGGCTCATCAACGCGCCAGCGCCGACCGAGTGATCCACACCAACTACATGTAGGGAACGAAACGGGGGAGGCAACCGCCTCCCCCGTCCCTACTTCCCCACTCTTCCCCGACGCGACCAGGAACCACACAGCGCCACATGCTCGGATTCATAGCCAGACGCACCCTCCTCACCATTCCCGTCCTCATCGGGATCGTTATCGTCGTCTTCTTCCTGATCCGGGCAATACCTGGCGACCCGTGCCATTCCATTCTCGGAGAACGAGCCTCGACCGAGGCCTGTGAACGTTTCAATGAGGCGAACGGGCTCAACGAACCGATTTGGGTCCAACTGGGCATCTACATGAAGAACGTGTTCACCC
>CAZDIQ010000012.1:0-8628 GCA_964505525.1 uncultured Acidimicrobiaceae bacterium
CCCCGAGCTGGCGATGGGACTCGAACCCATGACCTGCCGCTTACAAGGCGGCTGCTCTGGCCAACTGAGCTACGCCAGCAAAGGTGTCAGGATACCCAGCCCCTGACGCGAGCGACCTCGTAGCACGCCAGCGCACTCGCAACGGATGCGTTCAGGCTCTCCGTCGGGCCGGCCATCGGGATGGTCGCCACCACATCGCAGCGCTCCCGTACGAGGTGCGAGAGGCCCGGCCCTTCGGCCCCGACACACACCGCAACGGGTTGGGCAAGCAGTTCGAGTCCGAGAAGGGATCGGTCACCCGAGCCATCCAGCCCGACGTTCCACACACCGAGCTGGCTCAGGCGTTTCATGGCGTCGGCGATCGACGACACCGTGACAATCGGGATGAGTTCGAGCGACCCGACCGCGGCCTTGAACGCCGTGGCTCCGAGGGGTGCGGACCGATTGTGCGACACCACCAGTGCCGACATACCCGCCGCCACCGCAGAGCGCGCAGCGGCACCGATGTTCCTCGGGTCCTCGACGTGGTCGATCACCAACAATGCGGGGTTGTCCGAGGCGGCAACCGCCTCCTTGATCGACACGGGTCGAATCGGATCCGCCGTGGCGATGACACCCTGCGGCGCTCCCGTTACGGCCCGGTCCCTCACATCATCGACGACACGAACATCGATCCCGCGGTCCTTGGCATCGGAAACGAGCCGCTCGATGTCGTCATGACGCAGCCGGTTGCGTTCGACGGTCAGGGCCCTGACCCGACCGGCATCGAGCGCCGCCCTGACCGCGTGGAATCCCTCGAGATCAGTCCCGATGCCAACGCGTGCCATCAGGCGTGTCCTCCAGTGTGATCCCCGATGCACCAAGCCGATCCCGTATCGCATCGGCGAGGGCGAAGTCACGATTCGCCCTCGCAGCAATCCGTTGTTCGACGAGCTCGTCGATGCTTGTGGCCTCGACCCCCAGTTCGGACGCGATCGTTGACACATCCAAAGCGTCGTCGTCGGTGGCGGTGTCGAAGACGAGTCCGAGGACCCTGGTCATCTCCCTGAACGCAGCAACCAGGGCCGATGCGTCGTCGCCCTCGTCGATCGCGGCATTGGCGGTCCGAACCGTGTCGAATACGACGGCCAGCGCACCTGCGACATCCAGGTCGTCATCCATGTGTGCCGAGAAGACCGCGATGGTTCCGGGATCGGGATCGCCACCCTCCACGGCGAACGTCCTGCGGCTGAACGCCCGGAGTCGACCGAGGCTCGCCTGTGCGTCATCGATGGCGTCCCTGTTGAAATCGAGAGGTTTCCGGTAGTGCGTCCGCAGATAGAACAGCCGGACAGCCATGGGATCCCATTCCTTGAGGCTGTCAAGCATCGTGACGAGGTGGCCGGTCGACTTCGCCATCTTCTCACCACTGAGGTTGAGCATGCCGTTGTGCATCCAATAGCGCACGAACGTCTCACCCGAAGCGGCTTCCGATTGGGTCAGCTCGTTCTCGTGATGGGGGAAGATGAGGTCCGACCCCCCGCCGTGGATGTCGAAACCGTTTCCGAGATAGGCCTCGGCCATTGCGGAGCATTCGATGTGCCAGCCCGGTCTGCCGCTCCCCCACGGGCTTTCCCACGACGGCTCACCTGGTTTGGCCCTCTTCCACAACGCAAAGTCGAGTTCCTCCCGCTTGTGTTCGCTCGGCTCGACACGGTTCCCCACCCTGAGGTCATCAAGGTCGTGGCGGGACAACTTCCCGTACCCGTCGAAACTCCGCACCGAGAAGTACACATCTCCCCCCGATTCGTAGGCATTCCCCTTCGCAATCAAGGTCTCGATGATCGAGACCATCTGTGGAATGTGATCGGTCGCCTTCGGTTCGTAGGTCGGTCGTCGAATGCCGAGTGCGTCGTACGCATTGCTGAATGCCTCGTAGCCCGCTTGGGCGACCTCGTCGGTGGAGATCCCCAGTTCTGCCGCCTTGGCGATGATCTTGTCGTCGACGTCCGTGACATTGCGCACGAACACGACCCCGTAGCCCTTCCAATCGAGGTACCGCCACAAGACGTCAAACGCGACGGCGCTCCGTCCGTGACCCAGATGGGGTTCGGATTGGACGGTCGGACCGCACACGTAGATCGTCACCCTGTCCGGATCCCCAGGGACAAACGGCACGGATGAGCGCTCGATCGTGTTGTAGACGTTCATGGCGGGCATGGTACCGGTGCGTTCTGATCGAGCATCGGCGTCAGGTACTGTGGGGCCGATGCGCACACCGCTCGGTCCACCGCCCCTCGTCTACGCCCATCGTGGGGATTCCCTGCACGCCATCGACAACTCGATCGAGGCATTCACGCTCGCAGTCGAGGCTGGCACTGACGGAATCGAGTTGGACATACGCCGCAGCTCCGACGGCGTCCTTGTGATTTCGCACGACCCCCATCACGATGCGATCGGTGTCATCTGCGAGACCTCCATGGCGGACATCCGAGCCGGAGCACCCGAGATCCCGACACTCACCGAGGCGATGGCTGCCATCCCGCGGGACGTGTTCGTGAATGTCGAGATCAAGAACACCTTCTCCGAACCGGGTTTCGATCGCAAACGGACCATCGTGAGCCAAACGCTCGCCCAGATCGAACAGGAAGATGACCTCGACCGGATCCTGGTGTCGTCGTTCGATCCGTTCGCCGTGGCCCATGCACGTAAGAACTATCCGTCCGTTGCGCGGGGTCTTCTGATCGGCCGGCAGACGAAACTGTGGATGGGGATGCGGTGGGCGACCAGGGCAAGGCATGCGGCGATACACCTCCCTCGCGAGCATCTCGTCGATAATCCCGCCGCCGTTGTCGCGAACGCCGCCCAATCGGGTCTGGCGGTCGTGGTGTGGACGGTCAACGATCCTGAGGAGATGCGTCGGATGTTCGAGGCCGGGGTATCGATCGTCATCACCGACGACCCTGCAACCGGGCGGGCGGTGGCCGACAGCATGTAGCCGCGGCTGGGTTCGGGACCTAGGTAACGATGAGCGTCGCCACGGCGTGGGCCGCGATCCCCTCACCGGCACCGATTGATCCAAGTCCGTCGGTCGTTGTCGCTTTGACCGATACGCGGTCAGGCGAGATCCCCATCGCTCCTGCGAGATTGACCCGCATCGAATCGCGATGCGGACTCACCCTGATCGTCTCGGCGACGATCGTGACGTCGACATGCGTGATCGTGAAACCAGCGGCATCGACGAGGGCGGCACACTCGGACAGAATCGCAATGGAGCTCGACCCCTCGTTCCTCGGGTCGTCGCTCGGAAAATGCTGACCGAGATCGCCGAGGACGGCCGCACCGAGGAGGGCATCGCACAGAGCATGGATTGCCACGTCGCCGTCTGAGGTCGCGACGACACCGACCTCGCTCTCGATGGCGATCCCACCGATGATCACGGGCCCGTTGCCGCCGAATCGGTGCGCGTCGTAGCCGAATCCGGTTCGCACGTCACGCACCGGAGATCTGCTCCAGGTACGACGCCGCGATGGTCAGGTCCCCTTCGAAGGTGATCTTTATGTTCCACGAGTCTCCGGGGACCGTGATCACCACGCCACCGGCCCGCTCGACGAGACCGGCGTCGTCCGTGACGTCATCGTCGGGTGCGAGTGTGTGGGCGTGTTTGAGGATGGGCACACGGAATGCTTGCGGCGTCTGCACGGTGACGAGATTCGACCGATCAACCGTTCCGATCACGGTGGATCCCTCGACCCGTTTGATCGTATCGGTCACGGGATTGACGGGTACGACCCCGTCCTGGGTCGTCGCTCGGGCGGCGTCGACGACCCGTTGGACGAGGTCGACGGACGCAAGCGGGCGTGCAGCGTCGTGCACGAGGACCCAATCGGTGCCATCGGGGACCTGCCCGAGACCCTTGGCAACCGAATCACGACGTCGGGCACCACCCGGGACGCCTCCCGGTACATCGCCCACGACGACGAGCCCATCGATTGCATCCACGGATTCAAGCGTGTCCCGACAGCGCTCCCACAGCGTCCTACCACCGAGATCGAGCGTGTGCTTCGGTCGGCCGTACCGCGAACCCGATCCCCCGGCAACAATGACGGCCCAAACGGTCACGGTTGCGCGGCGGTCGTGGCCATCAGTCCTCGTCGGGAACGTCGACCTTTGGCAGTGCCCGGTCGAGCTTCTTGATGGCCTCGTCCTCATCGAGATCAAGGGTGAACTGCAGCTCGGAAACGATGATGAGACGCGCCTTGGCAAGCATCCGCTTGAGTGCGGGTGAAATCCCTTTGATCTGCTGGGCGTACGTCAGGTCCCTGATGACCTCGGCGACCTGGAAGATGTCGCCCGAGTTGATCTTCTCGGTGAGGAGCTTGTACCACCGACTCCAGTTGGAACCGGCCTCCTGTGGCGGTTCCTTGAAGGTGTTGAACACCTGCTTGGCCTTGTTGCGTGAGATCACCGGTCGGACACCGCGCTCAAGGGCACTCTCGGCAGGGACACGCACCGTGAGTTGATCGGTCGCCACCTCGAGAACGAAGTAATCGCGCCGCTCGCCGGCGAACTCGATACGTTCCTTCTTGATGATCGTCGCGGCGCCATGGTGGGGGTAGACCACCTTGTCGCCGACATCGAAGGCATACTTCGTCGGAGCCTTCGGCTTTCTCTTTGCAGCTGGCGCTTTGGCAGCCGGCTTCGGCTTGGTCGCTGTCGCCGCCTTGGCGGGAGCCGCCTTGGCGGGAGCGGTCTTCCTGGCTGCCGGCTTCTTCGCAGCGGGCGTGGCAGCCGCGGCCTTCTTCACAGGCGCCTTCTTCACGGGGGCTTTCTTCACAGGGGCTTTCTTCACGGGGGCCTTGGTTGCGGTCGTCGCCTTCGTGGCGGCGGGTTTCGGTTTCGCAGCAGCCGTGGATTTCGTGCTCGCGACGGCCTTCTTCGCAACCGGCTTCTTGGGTGCAGTTGTCTTGGACGCGGTTGGTTTCTTGGTAGCCACAGATCCTCTAGATATGGTCGGAATGATGGATTGTATCGGTCACAGGCATCAGCGAGTCGTGGTTCCATCGACCACGCCGCAGACCGACCTCTTCGAGACGGTCGAGATATGCCCTGATGGTGTGGGCGCGCATCGGGCCGACGCCATCGACGGCGTCAAGATCCTCGACGGTCGCGGCCCTCAGCCGACCAAACGACCTGAATTTCTTGAGAAGCTCTTCCGCCACCGAATTCGGAAGCCCGGGAACGCCCGCGAGCACGCGTGCACCCCTCGGACCGACCGGCTCATCGATCGGCACGAACCCGAGAACGGTTGCGATCTCACCCGAGTCGTACAGGTCGTCCCTGTCGAGCGTGTCAAGCTTGGCGTACACGGAAGTCCCACGGCGGGGTCGGCGCTGCTGGTAGTCGATGTTGACGAGTTCAGCCACCGCATCGACGTCGCTGACGAGGTCTGCTGCCTGGAGCGAAATGACCGCAGCCTCGTCACCCAGTTCCGCTGTGATGGGGTCGAGTTCCATCGCGAGCATCCTGAGCACGGCGGCTCGCTGGATGACACTCACGACCTCGCGGTGCGACACGATCTCGTCGACCTCATACCGTTCGAGGCGTGCAACGGCCTCGTCGAATTGTCTCCGGAGCCGCTCAAGGGACTGCAAACGCTGGTTCGCCTCGTCGAGGAGCGACGTTGTCGACTGGAGCCTGAACCGGGCGTTGCCTGCGAACACAACCGCCACGAGGTGTCCCTCCTCGCTGACGGCGAGCACAGGGCATCCGGTCTGGATGGACAACCTTTCCGCGGTCCTGAATCTCGTACCGGTTTCGGCTGTCTCGATCGAAGCATCCGGCATGAAGTGCACGTTCGCACGCAGGATCTTGCCGGTCTGATCGTCGACGACGATGCCGCCATCCATCTTTGCGAGTTCGGCGACCCGCTGGGCGGTATACGTTGCATTCTTGAGCTTGAACCCGCCAGAACACACGGCGTTGACCTCAGGACCGGATCCGATGAGGACAAGGGCACCGGTGCCCTGTTGCATGACCAGCTCGGCTGCCGTTCGAAGCGGGGTTCCCGGGGCAAACCGGCGAAGAAGCTCAATGGGTACGGATCGGGGCGGCGTCATCGAGACGCAGGGTAGTCGTATCGGAATACTCGGGGCGCCGTGACGGCCAAGGGACCTATCCCGTGGGAATTCCCGTCGCGACGAGCGCATCCATGAGTCTCCGATGACCCGCAGACGGCGCAATGATGGGTCCTGCGGAGATCCGCTCGATCTCGCCCGTCCGGATGGCGGCACGCGACGCAGGGCGGATGTCACCCGTGAGCCCCAGTTCACCCCACGCAGCGGTCCCCCTGAGGGGGACGTCGGTGACCGCTGAGGCGATCGCAAGGGCGACCGCGAGGTCGGCTGCGGGCTCGACCACCTTGATGCCACCCATGACCGACACGTACACCTCGAGGGACCGCACCGCAATGTGTCCATGGCGGTCGAGGACGCCGAGGACCTGGTGCACGCGGGACGGTGGAAGTCCCGTCGTCGAACGACGAGGCTGGGATGCCGAGGTCTCGACACACAGGGCTTGGATCTCGACCACCATCGGTCGCTTTCCCTCGATCGTCGGAAAGAGCACAGAGCCCGGCTGCGATTCGTCCCGATGGGCAACAAGCAGGCCGCTCGGGTCGGGGACCTCGATGACTCCCTCAGGGGTCATCTCGAACACACCGACCTCGTTCACGGATCCGTAGCGGTTCTTGACCGAACGCAGGAATCGCAGCCCAGCATCGGCTTCACCTTCCATGTACAGGACCACATCGACCATGTGCTCGAGCGTGCGGGGGCCGGCGATCGATCCGTCCTTGGTCACGTGACCGACAAGCACCATCGGAATCCCACTCGTCTTGGCAAAGGCGATCAGACGTGCCGCAGAATCCCTCACCTGGGCCACACCACCTGCGGAGCCTGCGATCTCAGTCGTCGAAACGGTCTGGATCGAATCGACGATCACAACCGCAGGTTGCCGCTCCGTGGCGATCGCGATGATCTCGTCGACGTCATGTATCGATGCAACGGACACATCATGCTGGGTGACCCCCACTCTCCGTGCACGCATCTGGATCTGGTGGGTCGACTCCTCGGCCGTCGTGAAGACCACGGGTCCGGTGCCTGCTGCGATGCTGTCGGCCGCCTGGAGCAGCAGGGTCGACTTGCCGACACCGGGTTCTCCGCCGACAAGGACGACGGCGCCAGGCACAAGACCGCCGCCGAGGACACGGTCCAACTCACGGATACCGGTGGCGTTGCGGTCGCGGATCGTGGTCGTTGCGTCGGTCACCGACACTATCGGACCCGACTCGACTCCCGACGGACGGCGCCTCAGCGGTGCAACCTCTGCGAGTTCGTCCGTTGACCGGCACTGGGGGCAAAAACCCATCCACTTGGGCGACCGGTGGCCACACTCATGACACAAGTAGACCGGTTTCTGTTTTCTGTTACTACCGTTCATGGTCCAACCGTACGATGCGTGTGTGACACATTCACGACCGGCGGATGAACCATACGATTGTCGCTGCCACCGCGATGGCGATGATCACCAAGGCGGCGAATCCGCCGAAACCCCATGGTTCGGCAACTCGGATCGCGGACAAGAACAGCATTCGTGGCACAATACCCGCGAACGAGCGACGAACACCCAACCGGGGTGTGGAGTCGGTTAGGAACTGCAGATGCAAGGCGACGACCGCAGCGATCAATTCGATGAACTCTTTGAGCCATTCGAGCTGAGTGGATCGCCGACACCACCGGTGTCACCGCCCTCCGATACCGGCACCTTCGAGCCTTTCACGCCGCCACCACCGCCCGGTCCCGGTACGACAGACACGACGGGTGAGCTCACCATCAGTCAGCAGCACGTCACCACCACGGACCAACGGCCCGCGGTCAGTTGCCCATCATGTGGGGCGCACAACCCTGCGTACAACCATCATTGCGAGCGATGCGGATCGAGGCTCAGTTCCGATCCGATGCCGATTGCCCCCGCACCACCGTCGCGGACCTCCGCCGGGGGCCGTGCGCTCGGTGTCCTTGCAGCGGTGGTCCTCGTCGTTGCGCTGGTCGCACTGATGATGAACATCTTCGGTGGTGACGACGGTTCCGACATCGTCGGTCAGGAGACCACCTCCTCGTCCACTTCGTCAACCGTCGTGACCCCTCCCATCGAACTCATACCGACGAGCGTCACGGCAAGCTCGCAGTACAGCGATCAGTTCAGCCCGAACAACCTGATCGACGGCAACCCGGAGACCCGATGGAACGACGACAGTCTCAGGGGTGTGGGTGCGTGGCTCGAGTTCACCTTTGCCGAGCCCGTTCAGATCACCGAGATGCTGTTCCAGAACGTCGAGGACGACGAATCGTTCAAGCGCAACTACAAGATCCAGGGTTACCAGATCGAGATAAACGATCTGAACGTCCCGATCAGCGGCAGGCTGTTGAATTCCAACGAACCCCAGCGTGTCAAGATCGCAAGCCTTGAGACGTTCACGCTGAAGGTGCTGGTGACAACCACCCATCTCGCCGAATCGTACGGCGAGGCACCACCGTTCACCGAACTCGCCCTCCAAGATGTCCAGTTCTTCGGATACGCCCCGGGGGC
>CAZDIQ010000012.1:8728-32228 GCA_964505525.1 uncultured Acidimicrobiaceae bacterium
CTGAGAACTGAAAGCTGAGAACTGAAAGCTGAAAGCTGAAAGCTGACAGCTGAATTCAGTCTTTCACATACGGTTGGCCGTCGGCGGCTGGGGGGCGTGCCCGTCCTACGACTCCGGCGACGACGATCAGGGTCACGATGTACGGCGTCATCGACAGGAACTCGGATGGGATCGGTGTCCCGAGGATCCCCAGTTTCTGCTGCAACGCTCGCGCAAAACCGAACACGAGACCGGCACCGAGCACGCCGAGTGGACGCCAGCGACCGAAGATGAGGGCGGCGAGACCGATGAAGCCGATCCCTGCCGTCATGTTCTCCTCGAACCGTGACACCTGTGCAAGCGTGAGGAAAGCGCCCCCGAACCCGGCAATCAGTCCACCGAGAACAACGTTGCGGTAACGGGTCCGATACACATTGATGCCGACGGTGTCCGCGGCCTTGGGGTGCTCACCGACCGACCGGGACCGCAGACCCCACCTCGTATAGAACAGGCCGAAGTGCAGCGCTATCACGAGGATGAACGTGACGTAGACGAACATGTTGTGGTGGAAGAACATCGGCCCGATGATCGGCACATCGCCGAGGAACGGGATCTTGATCGCGGAGAACCTGCCGGGGGAGTTCAGATCCTGCGCCTCGCTGAGCACGCGTCTCGCCAGGAACGATGTCAGCCCGAGCGCGAAGATGTTGATGACCACACCGGCGATGATCTGGTCGATCCGGTACTTGATCGCGAGGACAGCAAGGACCAACCCGAGCACGGCGCCCGTGAGCATGGCGGCGATGAGACCGGCCCATATGTTTGCGGCGGAGCCGACGATCGTGCCGACGAACGCCGATGTGAGCAGCTGACCCTCGATCGCGATGTTGATGACCGCAACACGCTCACACATGAGTCCTGTCAGGGCACCGAGGGTGACCGGTACCGAAAGGACGACCGTCGAGGTGAGCATCCCGACAAGGCTGAAGGATCCGTCGGCAGCGGCCCATGTCAGGAACGCAAACGCAAAGAGCCCGAGACCGATCGAAAGCGACAGGTTCGTCCATTTCAGATGCGACCGGCGAAGGGTCATCCCACCGAGGAACGCAAGCACGAGCGCAACGGCGAACGCAACCGTGCGCGAATCGACCGTCCACGAAAGGTCGCCGTATCTGGCACCCGGCAGCGAAAGATTGAAGGTCGACTCCAAGCCGCTCTGTACGCCGAGGCCGAATATCCAGAACGTGAGGGCTGCCAGGAGGATGAGGACGATGCCGATGGCGGTTGCCCGCTTCTGTTCGGGTGTCGCCCGTGTTACGACGACATGCTCGTTCGGGTCGGCAATGGCAGTCATCCGCCCCACCCCGTCGTCGTGATCGTCGGAATCTCTTGTTCGGGCGTCTTGATCCTGTAGATGGCACGCACAAGCTCGGGTGCAGCGATCATCACGATGATCAAGGCCTGGAGCACAAGGACGAGGTCGATCGGAATCCCGGCAGCGCCCGACATCTCACGCCCACCGGCTCGCAACGCGCCGAAGAGCAGGCCCGCGAACAGGACCCCGACCGGATGGGACCGACCGAGCAGGGCGAGCGCGATCGCGTCGAACCCGATGCTCCCTGCGAAATTGGAGATGGCACGATACGGCTCGATCCCAAGGACCTGATTCGACCCCGCAACACCGGCGAGGGCTCCCGAGATCGCCATCACCGATACGTATATCCAGGCGACCTTCATGCCTGCGTAGCGGCCGCCTGACGGATTGAAACCGACCGCCCTGAACTCGTATCCGATCGTGGTGCGGTAGATGAGCCACCAGATCAGCGCCACAGCCACGAGGGCGATCAGGAATCCGATGGTCACCCGATAGCTGCCGAACAGTGTCGGGAACCGGGCAGACGGGTTCCCCGGCTGCGATATGGGATCGTTGCGCCCCGGCGCCTGGAACAACGATGACTTGAGGAGGTAATCGACGAGGAAGAGGGCGATGAAGTTCAACATGATCGTCGTGATGACCTCGTGGGCACCGGTGCGGGCCTTGAGAACCCCCGCGATTCCGGCCCAGATGGCGCCACCGACGATGGCACCGATCAGAACGAGCGGGATATGGATCGCTGCTGGCAACGCGATCGAGAAACCGACCCACAGCGCAACCATGCCCCCGATGTGCATCTGTCCGTTGACCCCGATGTTGAACAGCCCCGCTTGGAAGCCGACAGCCACCGCGAGACCGGCGAGGATGAGCGGGGTGGCGGCGAACAGCGTCTCGCTGATGGCCCTGACCGATCCCAGGGAACCGACGAAGAGCGCCTTGTATGCGTTGAAGATGCCCGAGACCGTCTGCCGGAACGCCTCGGCCGGATCACTCGTCCACAACGGAAGCGTGTCCACGTCCGTAAGAGCGATGATGAGCGCACCGACGATCAGCGCGGTGAGAACGGCAAGCGCAGGAACGACCATCGCTTGTGCCGCCGAGGTACCGACACCCGTGACCCGTGAGTACCACTCGGGTTCACCCTCCGGTCGGCCGGTGGACGCAACGGTCTGTTCCTCCCCCTCGGGCGTCGGCGTCTCGTCGAGCGGTATGTCGTCGCTCACGACACCTCCTCGTCCCGCTGGCTGCCGAGCATGGCAAGACCGATCTGGGTGGTCGACACGGGCGGTTCGAACTCGGCGACGATCCTGCCGTCGTAAATCACGAGGATGCGATCGGACAGCGCCATGATCTCGTCGAGTTCGGACGAGACGATGAGGACAGCGGCGCCCTCGTCACGCTCTTCGACGATACGGGCGTGGATGTATTCGATCGAACCGACGTCGATGCCCCGGGTCGGCTGGGATGCAACGACCAGACGCACATCGCGATCGAACTCCCGCGCAACGATGACCTTCTGCTGGTTCCCGCCGGACAACGTCGATACCGGTATCTCCGTCGATGGAGTTCTCACGTCGTACTCGTCGACGAGGCGCAATGCGCGATCCTTTGCCGCACCCCAGTTCATCAGGATGCCTCGGGAAATCGGAGGGCTGTGATACGAATCGAGAACGATGTTCTCGGTGACCGTGAACGGGAGCACGAGTCCGCTCTTCTGTCGGTCCTCCGGTACATGGGCCACGCCACTGTTGTGTATGAAGCGTGGTGACTTCGTGGTGACGTCCTTGCCATCGAGGGTCACGGTCCCCCCGACCGATGGTCTCAGCCCTGTGATCGATTCCACGAGTTCGGTCTGTCCGTTGCCCTGGACGCCTGCGATTCCGACGATCTCGGCGGCACGGACCTCGAACGAGAGTCCCTTCACGGCGAAGTGATTCCGGTCGTCAAGCACCGTGAGGTCCTCGACGGACAGCACCACGTCCCCGGGTTGGCATTTGGTCTTGTCGACCACGAGATCGACCGGTCTGCCGACCATGAGCGCCGCGAGTTGCTCCTCGTCGACCTCGGACGGCGTCACCTCCGCAACCGTCTTGCCACGGCGCATGATGACGATCCGGTCAGCAACCTCAAGGGCCTCCCCGAGCTTGTGGCTGATGAAAATGATGCCCTTGCCATCGGCCTTCAGCTCGTTGACGATCTCGAAGAATCGCTCGACCTCAGGCGGTGTGAGCACGGATGTCGGCTCGTCGAACACCACGAATCGCGCTTCGCGAGCCAGCACCTTGATGATCTCGACGCGTTGCTGGAACCCGACGGGGAGATCCTCGACAACGGCATCGGGATCGACATCGAGGCCGTACCGCTGTGAGATGTCGGTCACGGTCTTGCGCGCCCTGCGGGTATCGAGGATTCCAAGCCGCTTCGTCGGTTCCTCTCCGAGAACCACGTTCTCGGCAACGGTGAAGACGGGGACGAGCATGAAGTGCTGATGCACCATGCCGATCCCGGCCGCAATGGCATCCCCCGGCGAGCGCAGCTCCAGGGCCTCACCGTCAACGAACACATCGCCGCTTGTCGGCGTGTAGAGGCCGTACAGGATGTTCATCAGGGTCGTCTTGCCTGCTCCGTTCTCACCGAGCAGTGCAACCACCTCACCTGATGAAACGGACAGATTCACATCGTCGTTCGCGAGCACGCCGGGGAACCGCTTGGTGATGCCGCGCAACTCCAATGTCATTCGCGCCTCCCGCTGCCGTTGCACGCCACACCTTAGAGCCTGACGCGTCGCCTCGGGCAGCCGACGGTCAGGATCCGAATCGCGAGAGGGTCAGGAATGCAGAAGACCCCCACCGGAGTGGGGGTCTTCTGTCTGCTGGTTCAGATCAAGTTCTGATCAGTACCCGACTGGGGTGAAGGCGGCATTGATCGTGCCGTCCTTGATGTCCGAGAGGAGCTGCTGGACTTCTGCCTTCAGCTCACCGGAGATCTTGTCATCCCAATCGTGGAACGGAGCAAGCCCGACGCCGTCGTTCTCGAGCGTGCCGAGGAACGAACCTGCGGTCCACGTTCCTTCGACGTGCTGCTGGACAGCAAGCGTGATGAACGGGGCGATGGCCTTCTCGACCGTTGTCAGCCAAACCGGCTTGTACTGCTCAGGCATGGCGAAGAACGCATCCGCGTCCACACCGACCATGCCGGCCTCGAGACCCTGGTCGATGATGACATCACCTGCAGGCAGGTTGATCGCACCACCGACGGGGATGATCATGTCGCAGTTCTCCTGGAAGAGGCTCTCTGCCGTGGAACGAGCAAGTTCCATGTCAGTGAAGCTTCCGGTGAACAGACCATCGGCGGCATCAACATCCCAACCGAGGACCTGGACATCCGTGCCCTTGACGTCGTTGTAGTGCTGGGCTCCACGGGTGAATCCATCCATGAAGATGGAGACCGTCGGGAAGTTCGCACCACCGTAGGTGCACAGGACACCGGTCTGGGTGACGCCTGCGGCGAGATAGCCGGCTGCGAATGCAGCCTCATCGGTCTGGTACACGAGTTCGCGCACGTTCGGCAGTGCGAGCGGAGCGAAGTTCTCGTCGGTCAGAACGTTGTCGATCATCGTCCATGTGATGTCCGGGTAGGCCTGGGCGTTGATCGCCGTGACCTCACCAAGGGCAAAACCGACCGTCACGATGTGCTGGCAGCCCTGCGTGACCATCTGATCGATGTTCGGCTGCCAGTCGGCGCCATCCGTCGACTCAAGGAAGAATGAGTCGTCAGTTGCCCAACCGTCGGCGACAGCGGCCTGGACGCCTGCCCATGCGCTGGCGTTGAAGCTGCGGTCATCGACACCTGCAAGGTCGGTGACCAGACATGTCTTGACGGCGTTCGGGTTGGCCGTAGGGGCTTCCGTCGTCGTCGTGTCGCTACCTGCAGTCGTGGTGGTGTCCCCGCTGTCACTGCTACATGCTGCAGCGACCATGGCGAGAGCGAGAAGCAGAACGAGGACGATGCCCCGGCGCTTGAATCCTGAGCGCATAATTGCACCCTTTCATTTCGAGTTACTTGAGAATGTCCGCCGGAGGGACCCAGTGGTCCTCTTGTTCGGCGACGATCCAAGTCTAACGGTTTGCGTTCCGGAACATCTCAAAACGGGACGAATCCGGGGTACCCAACGCGCTCCCAGGCGAGGCGAAACCGAGAAATCATCCAGCCGAAACGAACAGCTACGCCGTTCCCTCTGCGAGCTCGACCGGGGGTTTGTCCGGTGTCGCTTCGATGGATTCGAAGGTGAGCGACTCGGGGTCGTCCTCGCTCACCGTGACAAGAATCGTGCTGCCGGCAGGGAACTCGTGGAAGAGAACCTTCTCCGAGATCGGATCCTCAAGCATCCGCTGGATGGAGCGGCGCAACGGTCGTGCTCCGAGCTGCGGGTCGTATCCCTTCGTGGCGAGCAATTCCTTTGCGTCGTCGGTGAGGACAAGATCGAGTGCCTGTGACTCGAGCTGGGTGCGGACCCTGTTGAGCAGCAGGTCGACGATCTGCTTCACCTCGTCAAGGGTCAGCTCGCGGAACACGATCGTTTCGTCGATCCTATTGAGGAACTCAGGGCGGAATTGGGTCTTGAGCGTATCAAGGACCTTCGCCCGCATCTTGTCGTAGTCGGCACCCGAGTCCGCCTCTGCGAACCCGATGGCCTTCTTCCTGAGCTCGGCGGTCCCGAGGTTCGACGTCATGATGATGACCGTGTTCTTGAAGTCGACGGTGCGGCCCTGGGAATCCGTCAGACGACCGTCCTCAAGGATCTGCAGGAGGATGTTGAAGACATCGGGATGCGCCTTTTCGATCTCATCGAACAGCACAACGGAGAACGGCTTGCGACGCACGGCTTCGGTCAACTGGCCACCCTCGTCGTACCCGACATAGCCGGGGGGTGACCCGACGAGACGGCTGACGGCGTGCTTTTCCATGTACTCGGACATGTCGATCTGGATGAGGGCCGACTCGTCCCCGAACAGGAACGACGTGAGCGTCTTTGCCGTCTCCGTCTTGCCGACACCCGAGGGGCCGAGGAATATGAACGAACCGGCGGGGCGCTTCGGATCCTTGAGACCGGCACGCGTGCGCCTGATGGCCCGCGAAACCGCGATGATGCCGTCTGACTGACCGATGATGCGCTTGTGGAGTTCGGCCTCCATGTTGATCAGCTTCTCGGTCTCTTCCTCGGTGAGGCGATGCACGGGGATACCGGTCCACTGTGCGAGGACCTGGGCGATCTCTTCCTCGTCGATGACCGCCGTGACCACGCCGCCGGCCTCGGCCGCATCGCGCTCGGCTTCCTTGCGCTCGGTGATCAACTCGCGTTCACGGTCCCTGAGTTGGGCTGCGCGCTCGTACTGCTGGGATGCAACGGCCTCGCGCTTGTCGGAGCGTGTCTTGCCGATACGGTCGTCGAGTTCCTTGACGGCCTCGGGCAGACCCGATCTGCGGAGCCGCATCCTCGAACCGGCCTCATCGATCAGGTCGATGGCCTTGTCGGGAAGGAAACGGTCAGCGATGTAGCGATCGGCGAGGTTCGCCGCGTTCACGAGCGCCTGCTCGGTGAATTCGACCTTGTGGTGCTCCTCGTATGAGCTCCTGAGTCCCTCGAGAATCTTGATCGTGTCGGCGATCGACGGTTCGTTGACCTGGATCGGCTGGAACCGACGCTCAAGCGCCGAATCCTTCTCGAGGTACTTGCGGTATTCCTCAAGGGTGGTGGCACCGATGGTCTGGAGTTCGCCCCTTGCGAGCATGGGCTTCAAGATGCTGGCTGCGTCAATGGCGCCTTCTGCGGCACCGGCCCCGACGAGGGTGTGGATCTCGTCGATGAACAGGATGATGTCGCCGCGTGTGCGGATCTCCTTCAGAACCTTCTTGAGTCGTTCCTCGAAGTCGCCGCGGTAGCGCGATCCCGCCACCAGTGCACCGAGGTCGAGGGTGTAGATGTGCTTGTCGGTGAGGGTGTCTGGCACCGTCCCGTCGACGATCTGGGTTGCGAGCCCTTCCACGATGGCGGTTTTGCCGACACCGGGCTCCCCGATAAGGACCGGGTTGTTCTTCGTGCGGCGTGACAGGACCTGCATGACGCGTTCGATCTCGTTCGCACGCCCGATCACGGGATCAAGGTCGCGGTCACGGGCGAGCTGTGTGAGATTCCGACCGAACTGGTCAAGGACCGTCGAGCCCGACGACGACCCTTCGCCCCGTGAACTCGATGACGAGGAGGATCCCGAGCCGGAACCAGGCCCCTCGTCGCCCTGGACACCTGAAAGCAGCTGGATGACGGTCTGACGGACCTTGGTGAGCTCGGCGCCGAGCTTGACGAGCACCTGGGCCGCAACGCCTTCGCCCTCGCGGATCAGACCGAGCAGGATGTGCTCGGTACCGATGTAGTTGTGACCGAGCTGGAGTGCCTCACGCAACGACAGTTCGAGAACCTTCTTCGCACGCGGCGTGAACGGGATGTGCCCTGAAGGGGCCTGGGAACCCTGCCCGATGATCTCCACGACCTGGCTGCGCACGGACTCCAGATTGATGCCGAGACCCTCGAGCGAACGGGCTGCAACGCCCTCTCCCTCGTGGATCAGACCGAGGAGGATGTGCTCGGTGCCGATGTAGTTGTGGTTGAGGAGACGCGCCTCTTCCTGTGCGAGGACCACAACCCTTCTGGCTCTGTCTGTAAACCGCTCAAACACGCTCGTTTACCCCTCAAACATCTGTGGCGCTCCGAAACTCGGTGCGCCTCGGGCAGTATAGGGAATGAACCCCGATAGAACGGTGAACATTCCACGGGCGACAATTCCGAATCCCGTCCACGACCGGATGCCCACTTCACCGGTATCCGACGACCCGATGTTCGGGATTCCAGTTCTCTATCGGGGGTCACAGCCCGCGGCTGAAGGCCGCTGACGGTTACCATTGCCCGATGGACGCACCCATTTTCGAACAACTTGTTCCCATTCCACGGGTCTGGGAGCGTATGCGGGCGGTCGAAACGCGCCTCGGAGAGGCCACGATCGCCGAAACCGACTTTCTCACCGAGATCGCCCAACACGGATTGACCGCAGGAGGCAAGCGATACCGGCCGCTCCTCGCCCAGGTCGCTGCCGAGCTTGGGAACAATGCAGGCCCCGAACCGATCGAAGCCGGAGTTTCGGTGGAGCTTGTGCACCTTGGATCGCTGTATCACGACGACGTGATCGACGAGGCGGAGACACGGCGCGGCATTCCGAGCGTCAACGACAACTGGACGAACACCGTTGCCATCCTGTCGGGCGATTTCCTGCTCGCACGGGCATCCGAGGTCGCCGCTCCCCTCGGTGAGGAAGCCGTCGCCCTCATCGCGAGGACGTACGCGACGTTGTGCGAGGGTCAGGTCCGTGAATTGATCTACACCGACAGGGTCGACCACGGGCCTGCGGGCTATTACTCCGTCATCGGCGGGAAAACGGCCTCCCTGATCCGCACATCTGCCCGCCTCGGTGCCCTCACCGGTGGTGCCGACAGCGACACGATCGAAGCCATTTCCGACTGGGCATGGGAGATGGGCATGGTGTTCCAGATCACCGACGACGTGCTCGACCTCGTCGCTTCCGACGAATTCCTCGGGAAACCCGCAGGTTCTGACATCGGCGAGGGGACATTCACGCTCCCCGTCCTCCTCGCGGCCGAAGGCGCACACGGTGAAGAGATCAAGGAACTCCTGGACCCCGGCAAGCCGTACTCCGAGGAAACCATCGCCAGGGTCATCGATCTGACCGTTTCGGGCGGCTACGTGGATGCCGTCCTTGACGAGGCTATCGGGCGTATCCGGATCGCGGAGAAGGCCGCGAGCGAGATCCCTGACAGCCTGCTCGTATCGATCCTGTCGTCGCTTGGCCACTATCTGCTCGACCGTGTCGAGGCGGCCAGAACCGCGTAGCGAGGCTCGTCGGCTCCACTGACGTAGGTGGACGACCGCAACCAGCGTGAAACAGTCACTCAATGGTTATACGCGCGGCTCGTTGACGGAATACACTCTTGGTAGGGACGAAAGGATGGCGGCCCTTGCACCCACGGCTCGATGTGTTCGTCGTCGTGTTGCTGTCGCTGGTGGCGACAGGTTGCGGGTCAACGTCAGGCGACGACATCGACCGACATGTGGTGGTTCCAGACCCATCCTCGACCCTTGAGGTCGGTTTCCTTGGCGGCGGAACAGCATCGCAAACAAGCCAGACTGAGATCGCTGCCTCGTCTGACTCGGCGACGACCGTCAAGGTCATCGATGTGCATCGTTCGATCCCGAACACGCCAGACGGTGCGTTTCCTGCGATCGACACGGAAACGGGGCCAGACCAGCTTCGAGCACTGAACCCGATCACGCTGGTCGATGTCGAGATCGTCGAGTCACTCGGAGGCATCCCCCTCGGTGAACCAGGCGAGATTGTCACCATCACGGTCATCGGTGGAACCATCGCGACCCTCCTCACACCTGAGGAGGCCAAGGCCCTGGACATAGACCCGCGAGTACAAGCCGAGGTGTTCCCTCACCCCGCACCAGGACAGGAGACCGTTACAACACAGGAGCCTGTGGCTGACCCGCATGGGTTGGTACCCATGACAATCGGAGTCGCACCATCGGACTATCTGACCGAGGGCGATACGGTGACGATCTTCACCGTCGGGGACACATTCGTGCTGTTCGGGTCTGGTGGAGAGATTCCGATCATTCGCATCACGCACCCCGCGGGCATCTTCTCCCTCGACGGGGATTCGGTGTTCGACCAGACGATGGCTGGAATCGACGTGCGTGCGCTCGCCGCCTCCATTCGAAAGTGATTGCCCACGGTTGATTCGCTGTTCAGCGTTCTCGCCTCTGACTTCAGGCTTGGCTACTGCGGACGCATCGTTGGGAAGAGGATGACCTCACGGATGTGGGTGCTCCCGGTGAGGAGCATCACCAGTCTGTCGACCCCGATGCCGAGTCCCCCGGTCGGGGGCAACCCATATTCGAGTGCGGTGATGTAGTCCTCGTCGATGAGATGCGCCTCGTCGTCACCGGCATCGCGCATGGCGACCTGTGACTCGAAACGATCACGTTGATCGAACGGGTCATTGAGTTCCGAGAACGCATTGGCATATTCGGCACCTGCGATGAAGAGTTCGAACCGTTCCGTCACGTGGGGCTTGGATCGATGGGCGCGCGACAACGGCGAAACCTCGATCGGGTGCTCAGTGACGTACGTCGGCTCCCAGATCGTGTGCTCGACCGTCGCATCGAACAATGCCTCGACGATCTTGCCAGGACCCCAATGGTCCTCGGGCTGCACACCGTGTGCCGCCGCTGCCGAGCGGAGTTCCGAAATGTCCGTGTCGTAGTCGATCGACAATCCCGTCTGCTCCCTGACCGCATCGAGCATGGTGACCCGTTTGAATGGCGAGGCAAGGGAAAGCGGCTTGCCATCGACCTGCACGTCAGTGGACCCGTTCACGACCACGGCACACGCTTGGACGACCTCCTCGACCAGATCCATCATGTCGTTGTAGTCAGCAAACGCCTCGTAGGACTCGAGCATCGTGAACTCCGGATTGTGGGTGCTGTCGACCCCCTCGTTCCGGAAGATCCGACCCACCTCGAACACCCGTTCAAGACCGCCGACGACGAGGCGCTTGAGGTACAACTCGGTCGCGATCCTCAGCGACATGTCCATGTCGAGGACGTTGTGATGCGTGTGGAAGGGCCGTGCGGTCGCACCGGTCGCCTGGGCGAGCAGCACGGGTGTGTCGACCTCGATATACCCGCGCGACTCGAATTGGCGACGCAACTCGCTGATGACCCTCGCTCGTGCCACCGCCACTTCACGAGCCTCAGGGTTTGCGATGAGGTCGATGTATCGACGGCGTGACCGCGCCTCGACATCCTTGAGCCCGTGCCACTTGTCCGGCAGTGGACGAAGGCTCTTCTGCAGGAGCTCGAACGATGCGACCCTCACGGACAGTTCGCCGCGCCTGGTCGTGACCACTTCGCCGGTTGCCCCGATCCAGTCGCCATCGTCGAGATCCTTGAACGATTCGAAACCCTCGCTGCCGAGCGTCGCCTCATCCACGAAGAGCTGCAGGTTGCCGGTCACGTCCGAAACGACGGCAAAGATCAGCTTGCCCATGCCCCGCGTGTTCATGAGGCGTCCTGCAACCGTCACGATCTCGCCCGTTTCGGCGCCGGGTTCGAGATCCCCGAAGCGCTCGACGAGGTCGCCCGCCGTTGCCGTGCGCTTGAACGCGTACGGAAACCCGCCGTCCTCCATGGCACGGCGGTACTTCGCCACGCGCTCTCGCGTGAGCGGATGGTCTTCGAGCGATTGTCTGTCGTGGGGCTCCCGATCCTCGGGAGGGGTGTCCGTCATTCGGTGTCCTGGTTGAGTTCGAAAATCATCCTCAGCCCTTCGAGCGTCAGATACGCATCCACGGTGTCGACACTCGTGCAGTGGGGCACGATGGTAGACGCGAGGCCACCGGTGGCCACCCTCGTCACCGGGGTATCGAACTCTGCTGCGATTCGCTCCAAGATCCCGTCCACCATGCCTGCGTGGCCGAAGAGAGCTCCGGATTGGATCGCCTCGACCGTCCCTTTGCCGATCACCGACCGCGGCGGCGCGAACTCGACGCTGCGCAGTGCTGCCGTTCCCGAGACGAGCGCATTGGTGGCGATCTCGAGACCGGGTGCGATCGCGCCACCGAGATAGGCACCCGTGGGACCGACGACATCGAAGTTGGTCGAGGTCCCGAAGTCGACGACGATCACAGGCGGCCCGTACTTGGCGCGGGCCGCCACCGAGTTGACGATCCTGTCGGCACCGACCTCTCGCGGATTGTCGATCTCGATGGCCATGCCGGTTCGTGTCCCCGGTTCCACGACCACGACGTGACCACTCGATACGAACGGTGCAATGAGACGCAACTTGGTCGTCACTGCCGGCACAACGCTCGAGATGGAAACGCCGTCGATGTCATTCGGGCTGAATCCGTCCGATCCTAGGATCCCCGTCATCTCCCAACGGATCTCGTCGATCGTCGCCTCGGGGACCGTGGAAACCCGCCAATGACCGATCAGCTCCTCACCACGGAACATGCCGAGTGCGATCTGGGTGTTCCCAACATCGATGGTGAGCAGCATCAGGCCTCCCCGTACAGGATGGATGGACTTTCGAGTCGTACGCCGCGATCGACCGACAGATCTGCCCCTCTGACGAAGACGTTGTCGATCAATCTGACCCCGGCAACCCTTGCCGCCACCGCAACGAAGGCATCGCGCTCGATGACATCGACAAGCGTGGCAGTGACCGCATCAGCCACCGCGACGTACTCGACTTCGATACCCGGCAGCCCTTCGAGCGATGCTCCGACGGCCCCAAGGATCGCGGGTGATGCGGTTGTCCCCGACTCGATGAGGTCCGCCGCATCGAACAACGCCGAACTCAGATTGGTTGCTGTTGCTCGTTGCTCCTCGGTCAGGTGGATGTTTCTACTTGACAGCGCAAGACCGTCGGTCTCGCGCACCGTCGGCAAGCCGATGATCTCGATGGGGAATCGAAGCGCCCTCGCCATCATCGCGATCACGGCCAACTGCTGCGCGTCCTTGCGACCGAAGAGCGCGAGGTGGGGTTGCGTTCCTGCGAACAGCTTCGACACCACCGTTGCGACACCGTCGAAATGGCCGGGTCGATACCTTCCCTCCATGGCCTCGCCGACCGATCCGACCCTCAGCGAGACCTCCGAGGAGGTCGGGTAGACCTCGGGAACGTCGGGTGCGAACAGGATGTCCGCCCCGGACTTCTGTGCCAGTGTGGCATCGCGGTCCTCGTCGGTCGGATAGCTGTCAAAGTCCGTCTGGTCGCCGAACTGGGTCGGGTTGACGAAGAGCGAGACGACGGTCGTGTCGCTCCTGGAACTTGCCTCATCGATCAGGCTGAGATGCCCCTCGTGGAGGAACCCCATGGTCGGCACGAGCGCAACGCGACCTTCCGAATGAGCGAGGACATCTCGGAATGTCCGCACGACAATCACGGCAGGACCTCCGAGAAATCCACTGTCCGACCGGCAAAATCCGCCGTCGCCTTCGCCATCGACACGAACGCGTCCGCGTATTCGGGCGCATCGGAGCGCACTGCAGCAAGCTGTGCCGTGACCGTTGCGACATCACCCCGGGCGATCGGGCCGGTAAGTGCCTTCCTGGCACCCATGTCGAATGCGTTTGCAACGATCGCCTCGACAAGCGGACGCGCGACCGAGGGATCGACGCCTGCCGCTTCGAAGAGCCCCTGTGCGATACCGAGTGACGCCATCGTGAAGTTCGCAGCAGCGGCAGCACCGGCGTGATACAACGCCTTGTTTTCGTCAGCGATCACGAACGGACGGCATCCGATCGACGTTGCCAGGTGCGAGAGACCCTCGGCGAGGTCGCCTTGTGCGGTTATCGCGATGTGTGATCCCGGAAGCCTGTTCGCTCCTGCGACCGGCGACGGCAGCGTCTGGAGCGGATGGAAGGATCCGACCGCCGAGCCTGCGTCGGCGAACGCACGAAGCGCATCGACGGGGACCGCCCCCGACATGTGGATGACCCACGGCGGGAGCGAGTCGAGATCCAACACCTCGGCAATGGACGCAATCGCGTCGTCGGAGACCGCAATGACGAGCAGGTCGGCTTCGACTTCGCTGTCCGTGACATCGACGATTCCCGAGAGTTCCGCTACAGCTTCACGGTTGCGACCGTCGATCGACGTGATCGTGTGACCGGCGCGGGACGCGGCAACGGCGAGAGCGCCCCCGGCACGGCCGGGTCCGTAGAGAGCGATGTTCATGTGGCTCCGATCCTTTGGTATCGGTCCGTCCGGGAATCCTAGTTGCCACCCGCCATGAAAACCGCCCGAACATCACCCGATGGTCAGGTTGAGCGAGTGACCGGTCGCTACGTGTCGCCCGTCCTGGGACCACACCCGAACGGTTCCCGCGACACTCTTCGTCGACATGTGGTCGACGACGGCCTCACCGAGCTGATAGCCACCGGGATCGTTCGTGTCGGCAAAGCGCGCCGTGATCTCGACCGTCGGTGTGAAGATGAACGGACCGGTCGACAGGCGCCCCGCGGCCGTCATCGTGGCGGGCCAGATGAGTGCATCGATCGGAAGGAACGCCGATGCGGCTGCCGCATACGGGTCATCGGATCCCTCCATCACGTTCGGACACCACGCCCTGAATGCATCGGTCGTGCCGTCGGCGAGGTCCGGTATGTCCCATCGCTCGAGTGGTCGCCAACTCTCGACCGAGTTGCCCGGTTGGTCGCCGATGCGTGCCATCAGTTGATCGATCGGAACACAGTCCTCGATGGGGAGGACCTTCGGCATCGCACGACCGACGACGACCTCTCCCCGGTCAGCGACCACTGACAGGTGTGCAGCGCCATGGACAGCACCATCGATCTCGATCGTCATGGACATGAGCGCCGAACGCTCCGAGACGCGCTCGTGCACCACGATGACGTCTGCACGTCCACCCTCGGGTACGGGCTTCACGTAGCGGTACGTCATCGTGGTCGGGACCTTGTCGGGATGCTCCCGCCCGCCGACGGCGAGCATCGAGGAACCGAGGAACCCGCCGAAGATCGCACCGTTGCGGTTGACCCAGTCATGGGCAAGGTTGATGGTGTATCGGCCGCCACCCGACTGCAGATCGATCGCATCGAACAGCCCGATTCTCCACCGGAGGTTGGCAAGATCGACAGGACCGGTGACCCGCCTCACCACCTGATCGGTTACATCGGTGAGCGACCGTGCATACGGCCCGCTTTCGTCCCCGACATCGGGTGCCAGATAGACAAGCGGGGCAAGGACGAATCGACGCTCCCTGACCCTCGGATGGGGCACGGAAAGGCCGGGTTCGTCGACAACGATGCCGTCGTACCACAGCACGTCAAGGTCGAGCGTTCTTGGTCCCCATCGTTCGCGCCGCTCGCGCCCTGCGTCGGATTCGATCTTGAGCAAACCGTCGAGCAGCGAGCGTGGCGAGAGCTCCGTTTCGAGGCAGATCACGGCATTCTCGAACGGCCCCTGATCGGCCGGTCCCACCGGCTCGGTCTCATAGATCGGCGAGCCCCCCACCACGGTCCCGAGGTTTGCGAGTCCTTCAAGCGCAGCCGTGAGATGGGCCCGACGGTCACCCATGTTCGAGCCGAGGCCGACGTACGCCCGCGCCACGATCAGACCGGTTGTATCAGCCGACGACCCTCGGGTCCGATGGCTCGCCCAAGAATCCTTTGGATGACGTCGGTTGCCACGATCGGATCGTCGAGCATCTTGGAATACAGCAGGTATCCCGCGAGGATCCCTGCCAGGGTGTCATCGATGGTGTCGCGATGCACGAGGATGACACTGCCTTCCTGCTCAAGGGCTGACGCGATGAGTTCGAAGGCGGGATCGATGTCCTCAGGTGCCACGTCGGGCGGGATGTCGATCGACGAGAACCGAAAACCGGCATTCTCGTACGGAAGTGCGCTTTGGGCCGGGCCATAGAGGCTCACGATGCCGTTGATACCGTGGTCGGTGAGCCAGATGAGTTCTTCCTCGCGGCGCACCTTGCGGTGTTGGAAGCCATATCCGCCGACGCGCTCGGACACCGCCATGCGGCCCTTGATGACCCAGCGGAAACCTCGCGGCTCAAGTCCTGTGGATTTTTTGCTCATACCTGCCGTTCACGACCTCTGGATGGCACCATAGCGCTCACCACTTGCGCTACCTCAACTGCATCGGCCACGTTGTGGACGCGGATGATCCGTGCTCCCCTGTCGATTGCGAACGCAACAGCCCCGAGGGTCGCGGCGTCCCTGTCCTCCGGCTTGGTCGTGCCGCGGACCGGTTTCAGCAGCTCGCCGAGGAAACCCTTGCGACTCGCACCGACCAGCACGGGGAATCCCACCTGCGAAATGGTCGGGATCCCTCGCATCAGCTCGAGGTTGTGATCAAGCATCTTGCCGAAGCCGATTCCCGGATCGACCACGATGGTCGAGGGGGCAACTCCACCGGCGATTGCTGCGTCTGCCCTCGTACGGAGGAACTCGGACACCTCGACCACGACGTCGTCATAGGTCGGGTCGTCCTGCATGGTTCTCGGATTGCCGCGCATGTGCATGATCACGCACCCTGCACCCGAACGGGCGACCACGTCGATCATGTCGGGGTCGTTGAGACCGGTCACGTCGTTGACGATCACGGCCCCCGCATCAAGCGCCGCTTGGGCGACCACGGGTTTCACGGTGTCGATCGACACGGTGATGCCTTCGGCTGCCAAGCCCTCGACGACGGGGATGACCCGCGAAAGCTCCTCGTCAAGACCGACAGGTTCGGCTCCCGGTCTGGTCGACTCGCCACCGACATCGACGATGCGCGCCCCCTGTTCGACCATCTCGATCCCCCCGGCAACAGCCTCGGCAGTGGCGAGGTGCTTGCCACCGTCGGAGAACGAGTCGGGTGTCACATTGACGATCCCCATGATGATTGCGGGGTCGATTGCAATCGCTTCACCGCGGGCGTTCCACACCTCGGGCAGGGGTGTCACCGTTTCAGGAGACCCCGTCTGTGCGCGCAACCACCGCTGGTTGGATCGAGCGAACGGACTCCGGTGCCTTGATACGGATGGTTCCGTCCTCGTCGTGCTGCCACTTGGGGACATCGTGGAAGATCTCACGCACCTCGTCGGCTCCGAGGGACTCCTTCTCCTTGAGGGCGTCGGCGACCCGGTGCAGGGCATCGACGTGCGCTTCGAGAATCGCACGCGCCTCGTTGTGGGCCTGGGTGATGAGGAGACGGATCTCGTCATCGACGGCCGCCGCGACCTCGTTCGAGTAGTCCTGCGAACGGCTGTAGTCGCGACCGAGGAAGACCTCACCGTCCGGCTTGCCGTACTGCTGCGGTCCGAGCTTGTCGCTCATGCCGTACTCCATCACCATCTTCCTGGCGATCTGGGTGGCCTTCTCGATGTCGTTACTTGCGCCTGTCGTCGGGTCGACGAATATCAGCTCTTCAGCGGTGCGACCCCCGAGAAGCATCGCGAGCTCGTCGACCATCTCCGACCGACGCTTGTAGAACTTGTCCTCAAGCGGAAGGGCAAGTGTGTACCCGCCTGCACGCCCACGGGGGATGATGGACACCTTGTGGATCGGATCCGCGTTGGGGAGCGCATATCCGACAAGGGCATGGCCGCCCTCGTGATACGCGGTGATCTCCTTCTCGGCTTCTGACATCACGCGTGACTTGCGCTCGGGACCTGCGATCACGCGCTCGATCGCCTCCTCGAGTTCGGGCATACCGATCTTCGACTTGCCGGTTCGTGCCGACAACAGCGCAGCCTCGTTGATGAGGTTTGCGAGGTCTGCACCGGTGAACCCCGGTGTCTGGCGGGCAAGCACGCTCAGATCCGCGTCATCCTCAAGCGGCTTGCCTGCAGCGTGGACGTTCAAAATGGCTTCGCGACCCTTGAGATCGGGGCGATCGACGACGACCTGACGATCGAAACGGCCGGGACGCAGGAGCGCAGGGTCGAGGATGTCGGGTCGGTTCGTTGAGGCGATGACGATCACACCGGACTTGACATCGAACCCGTCGAGTTCGACGAGCAGTTGGTTGAGGGTCTGCTCCCGCTCGTCGTGTCCACCACCGAGCCCGGCACCACGGTGACGTCCGACGGCATCGATCTCGTCGATGAACACGATGGAAGGAGCGTTCTGTTTTGCCTGGTCGAAGAGGTCCCTGACGCGGGAGGCACCCACACCTACGAACATCTCGACGAAATCCGAACCGGAGATCGAGAAGAACGGGACACCGGCTTCCCCGGCGACGGCCCGTGCGAGCAGGGTCTTGCCGGTGCCGGGGGGTCCGTAGAGCAGGACACCCTTCGGGATCTTTGCGCCCATGGCACGGAACTTCTGCGGGGACGCGAGAAAGTCCTTGATCTCCTCGAGCTCTTCGACCGCCTCATCGGCACCGGCGACATCCCCGAACGTGACCTTGGGCGCATCCTTGGAAACCTGCTTCGCCTTCGACTTGCCGAATTGCATGACGCGGCTTCCCCCGCCCTGCATCTGCATGATCACGAATATGAACAACCCGAAGATGAGCAGGTACGGCACGAAGGTCAACAGATAGTCGAATATCGTCGGTGCCTGCGCATCGACCCTGAGGTCGACATCGGCTGCCTGCAACTGCCGTGTGAGGTCGGCTGCGAATTCGGCCGGATAGTTGACGATGAACTGGAAGGATTCGTCCGCTGTCTCGATGGTCCCCGTCAGTTCGTTCGAGCGATCCTTCATCACGACTTCGCCGGTCACATGGCCGGCGGCGAGATGCTCGTCGAACTCGGCGAGCGAAATCTCCTCGGGCGCCGTTGCCTGGGAGAAGACGACCTGGACCGCAATAACGAGCAGCACTATGGCTGCGAAGTAGAAAAGGATGGTTCTTGCCGTGCGATTCACGGTGCTCCTAGCAATGTGCCGGTCGACGATGCAGGTTCATCTGTGCACACATGGTACGGCTTACGACCGTCAAAGTTGGCGGAACAATGACAGGTGCGGTCAATCAACCGACTCGACAATGGCGACGTACGGGAGATTCCGGTATTTCCCCTGATAGTCGAGGCCATACCCGACCACGAAGTCGGGAGGGATGTGGAAGCCCTCGTAGGCCACGTCAAGTGGTGGGCGTTCGATCCCATCCTTGACGAGCAACGCCACGAGTTTGAGGCTCGCAGGCTTTCTGACCGACAGGTTCTTCAGCAGGTAGTGCAGCGTCAAACCGGTATCGACGATGTCCTCGACGATGAGCACGTGACGATCCGCGATCTCCTGGTCGAGGTCCTTGAGGATCCGAACGACGCCGGAGCTCTTGGTCGACGAGCCGTACGACGACACGGCCATGAAGTCGAACTCGACCGGAATGGTGATGTGGCGCGCCAGATCGGCCATGACCACGAAGGCGCCCTTGAGGATGCCGACGAGGAGCAAGTCCTTCCCCTCGTAATCCGCCGATATCGCCGCACCAAGTTCGGCAAGCCTTGCGTCGATCTCCTCAGCGGAGACCAATGTATTTCCAAGTTTCACGTCCGGCCTTCCCACTCGATGATGACCGCCGGCTGTCCGCCGACCGGTCTGGCCCAGGGGGCGACCTTGACCCCGTGGACCGCTGCAATCCGAGGCCCAACGGTAATAACCATGGAACACGGTCGATTCCTCGCGGGTACTCCGGCGGACCTGAGTACCTCACTCACCGGGGTCGTCCCGTTGTCGATGTCGATCCGATCGCCGTCGTTGACCCCACGCACCCCGATACGACCCTCCTTCTCGACACGAATGGCGGTCCTCGCAGGGGTCGTCGTCTTCAAGGAAGGTCGATCGGTCGTCGAAACGCGGTAGCGACGACCACCCCACTCGAAATGGTCACCCGTGCGCACGACCAGAGCGCTCGGCGCCTCGGTCGCCTTCTTGAGGACCAGGACCACCTCAGGACCCTCCCAAAGACACTCGACACCACTCGACAGCGTCCGCGGTGTGCCGTCGCGCACGGTCGCCATCACGGCTGCCACGTCATCGAATCCACCGCGGTACGGGGCATGGGCACGTGCGAGGGCAGTGCGGATCGCCCTGCTGGCTACGGCAGGGGTCTGGGTGACGAGCGCCGCGGTCGGCAGGGCGACCTCGTTGTCGGAGAATCGGATGGGGATCGACCGCGCAAGCTCGTCAAGGACGACCGCATCGTCAGCGACGAGTTCGGAGGATCGCACCAAGTTGTCCCTGACGCTGTCGCCGTACTCGGCTTCCATCAACGGCAGCAGGTCCGCTCTGATCCGGGAACGCAGGAAGCGGGGATCCGAGTTTGCGGGATCGTCGGTGAATGGGAGCCCGTCACGAACGGCGATGTCGCGCAGCTCGGCACGCGTGAAGGCGAGAAGCGGTCTGCGGAATCGCCCGCGCGACGCCGGGATCCCTGTAAGTCCTGTGGGGCCTGACCCTCGCAGGAGTCGCATCAGGACGGTCTCGGCCTGGTCATCCTTCGTGTGGCCGGTGCAGCAGATGTCGGATCCGCCGAGGACCGATTCGAGAGCCTCGTATCGCACCCGTCGTGCCCTCGACTCGAGATCCGGTCCGTCCTCAACGAGCGCCTCCTCGGTGTGGATCGGGACCGACAGCTGTGCGCACAAAGCCTTGGCTGTTTCCATGAGGTCGGGTGAGACCTCCAATCCGTGGTTGACGAAGACCCCGACGACCCGGTCATGCCCGAAAGCCTCCACGGCGCCTGCGAGCAGGACGGCCGAGTCGGCACCCCCACCGAGGGCCACGACACACCGGCCGTTCGGGTCGAGGTCGCGGATGGCCTCGACGATGGCGGGGTTCATCCCGCCATCCTGTCGAGCCATGCCTTTGCGTCGCCGATCTCGTCGAGGGTCGGGAGCGATTCCGGTGACTCCCAGACGACCGAGAGCGCATCCCACGAGGCGAGTCGTTCGACGTCGGCGATGAACTTTGCGCCGTCTTCGTACTGCTTCATCTTCATCTCGATCCCGATGAGTCGCATGATCGCGGCCGACTTGGGATCCTTCCGACGAGCCTTGAGCACATTGGACATCCGTTGGACATCCACGATCTCGCGTTCCCCGACGCGGTCCATCACGACGTGGCCATGTCCCTCGAGCAGGGACATGAGCGCCTGGACCCTGTCGATGACACCTTTCTGACCGGGTGTCGCGAGGAGGCCGACGATCCCGTGTTCGCCGATCGGGTCCTCACCTGCTTCGACGGCGGCGCGGATCTGTGATGCGATCCTCGTGAGGCGACCCTTCTCCTGCACATCCACGCTGACGAGCTCGTGCACGAGGGAGAGAAAGTACGAGCGCATCCATGGGACGGCTGTGAACTGGGCTCGATGGGCGCACTCATGGAGGGCGACCCAGAACCTGAAGCTGGACGGTTTGAATTGGTGCTGTCGCTCCATGGACAGGATGTTCGATCCGACGAACAGCATGGTGTCGCCGATTCCGTCATCACCGCTCGGGAGGACAAGTTCGTATTGACCGAGCACGCGCTTTGACATGAAGCCGAGGACGGCCCCGAGCTGGGCACCCATCGCCTTGCCTGCGATCGAGGAGGAACTGTCGGTCTTGCCGAGCGCTTCCTCGATCGGTTGGAGGAGGGCCGCGAATGAACCCGTGTTGGTCGTGACCCACTCCTCACGGGAAACAACAGCGACCTCCGGTTGGCCGGGCGTGACGAGTCCGGTGGACTCGGCAACGAGGTCCGACGCCCTCGCGACGAGTCCTGGGGCCTGGAGGGCGAATCGACGTTCGTGGTAGGTGCCCGCGAGCGGGTACGAGCCTGAGAACCGTTTGGACGTCCGTCGTGCCGTTTCCCAGTCGATGTTGCTCATGGCATCAGCCTACGGCGTGCCGGCGGACACGGTTTCAGTCGACGACCTGATACTTCTTGCGAATCTTCCGGTTGTAGCCGATTGCGATACCCGCGATCAGGATGACGGTGACCACACCGAGGGTCGGGTATATGAACCGTGCGGTCCACGGCTGCTGTTCGACCTCGATGACGACCGGTGGGGCGACGACCGCAGGCGGATCGCCCTGGAACGATGGTGTTGTCGTCACAGTCGTTTCGGTGGTCTCATCCGACGACTCGGTGCCGAGAGCGGGGGCGCTCATCGCAAGAATCAACAGGACGAGCATGGCGATCGATGCGATACGGGCGGTCCGGTTCATGCGCAAAAGAATAGACGGTCGGCAGATTGACGCACTCTCGCGTCGTCCACCGACCGTCTACTGGTCGATTCCTTGAATCTATCTGGCTGGAATCTGGTTAGGCCTCGCCTCGTACGATGCGGCCGCGGAGACGTGGGTACTTTGTGGGAGCGTGCGTGTAGCACCACTCGCGACGGTTGTACTGAGACAGCTTGGTCTCACACCCGCTGGTGGCGCATGTGCGCCCCTGGGAGTAGGTCTTGGGAGCACGGGCAGCACCCGTGAACTTGCGACCCTTCAATGCTGTTTCGTTCATGCTGGCCTCCTCAAACGACCCGGCTGGTTCCGGACCGCGTGGTATTCATGTAGTAGAAACGCTCGGGTGCCCGTCGAAGTTCCCATCAACACATGAGAATCGGCTAAGAATGACCCTGGGTTGAGGGGTTCGGGCCGGTATCAGTCGGCGTCGCTACGCGGATTGCAGCGCTCGTCCTCGACAATCTGGCGGATCGTTGCGAGGAACTCCTCGGATGGCTGCGCCTTTCCTGCAAGGGCGACCCTTGCTTTGAGTTGCTGCTCGAACTCATAGGCACCGATGCATGATCCGCATCGCTTGAGGTGCAAACGGATGCGCGCCCGTCGCGTGACCGTCAGTTCATCATCGATGTACTGATACACGTATTCGACTGCGTTGTGGCATCCGCTCATTCTTCTGACTCCACCAGTCCGTGCTCCACTGCCAAGTCGTACAACTGACGCTGGAGGGCTTTTCTTCCCCGGTGCAGCCTCGACATGACCGTCCCGATGGGGACATCGAGGATCTCTGCGATCTCTTTGTACGAGAACCCGTCGACATCGGCGTACAGGACGGGGAGCCTGAATGCCTCGGGGAGGGACTCGATGGCGTCGATGATGTCCTGGTCGACGAACATGTCGAGCGCCTGGGATTCCGCGCTCTCGGTTGCCCCGGACACCTCCCCCAGACGCTTGTAGAGGTACAGGTCCTGCAGTTCGCCGAGTTCGACCTCATGGGGCCGCCTCTGGGCCCTGCGGTACTTGTTGATGTACGTGTTCGTCAGGATCCGATACAGCCACGCCTTGAGGTTTGTCCCCTCCTTGAACGACCCGTACCCCCGGAAGGCCTTGAGATACGTCTCTTGCACGACATCTTCGGCGTCTGCGGGATTGCGCGTCATGCGCAACGCAGCCGTATACAACTGCGGTGCGAATTCCATCGCATCGTCCTCGAATGTCGCCTGATCCGCCATGCCCAGAACCGTAACGGGGGACGAGCGATGAGTGGAAGTTATCGGCAAAGCCGGAACCAAGATTCGGGAGCAAGCAGAA